>CAYGUR010000135.1:0-9218 GCA_964353035.1 uncultured Comamonadaceae bacterium
ATTCTCATTACAGATTTTGAAGGAATCATCTATGAATCTACGGCTCAAGCAGAAAAACTATTCGGATACTCAATTGAAGAGTTGGAAGGATTAGACATTTCAGATTTTCGTGTAAATCGACTCACAGATGAAGAAGACCGAATAGGTGTTTCAAAACTCTTAAAAGATAAATTCTGGAACGATGAGGTTCGAATGCGCAGGAAAGATCATTCCGAATTTGACGCGTACATCTCCATCACGTGGATTCACATGTTTAACCTTGAATATTTGGTTTATCGAATTCGCGACGTTTCAGCCGAAAAGGAAGCCAAATTGGAACTGATTAAGGCCAAAGAAGAGGCTGAAGCTGCAGCGCAGGCGAAGGCTGAATTTTTAGCTACTATGAGTCATGAAATCCGCACGCCGATGAATGGTGTGCTTGGAATGACACATCTGTTGTCAGAAACAGCCTTGAATCAGGTACAACACAAGTTGGTAGAGACCATCCAAACTAGTGGCAAGAATCTGCTAGTAATTATCAATGATATCCTAGATTTTTCGAAAGTTGAATCAGGCAAAATGGAACTTGAAAAGCGTCAGTTTGATTTATTCAAAGTGATTGAAGAAGCTATTCAACTTATACAGCCTCAGCTAGATAAAAAGGGAATTCTTTTAACTCGAGAAATAGAGACGACAGTGCCACAACAAGTGGTGGGTGACTCTACCAGAATTCAACAAGTACTCTTGAATTTCCTTGGAAACGCAGTAAAGTTCACCGAAGAAGGTAGCATTCAGCTCTTTGTGAAAACGGTAAGCGTAAGTGGCAAAAACCTTGAATTGCTATTTTCGATCAAAGATACCGGGATTGGAATTCAGGAATCGAAGATGGGTAATTTGTTTAAAAGCTTTTCTCAAGTAGACTCCAGCACAACCAGAAAGTATGGAGGTACAGGCTTAGGCTTGGCTATTTCCAAGAACTTAGTTGAGCAGATGGGAGGAGAAGTATTTGTTTCTAGCGTTTTAAATGAAGGGTCTGAATTTAAATTTAATTTGAAGTTGGAACTTCCTGAATTCAATGATAAAATGGAAGAGGTGCATATTGAAGAAGTTACTGAAGAGGATGAATTTTTCCAGCTTTCAGTCTTGGTGGCAGAAGATAACGTGATCAATCAACAAGTAATAGCAATGTTGTTGAAGAACATGGGGGTGAAAACGAAAATAGCGAACAATGGAAAAGAGGTACTTGAAGCTGTTCGGGATGAGCTTTTCGATGTCATCTTTATGGATATTCAAATGCCTGAAATGGATGGGCTGGAAGCTACTGAACTCTTACTATCAAAAGACGAGTTCGTTGGTCGCACACCTCCCATCATTGCAATGACAGCCAATGCGATGGATGATGATCGAGATAAATGCAGAGAAGTGGGAATGGTTGATTTTGTGTCAAAACCGATCAATTTAAACGAACTAAAATTGGTCTTAAAATCTATTTCAGAAGATAAATTGAAATGACTTAGCCCGTTGTTTCTAGAAGAGACTCCTTTTCTTACCTTTGCGTGAACAGAGCGTTCAGTTCAAACTATGTCCAAGCGCACACAGTATTCAAAATTCTATCTGATTTTCTTGTCGTCAATCATCTTTTTGATTGTATTGTCGCAGTTGATTATTCATTCGCGATTGACAGATCAAGAAAATGCAGGGATGGGAATTAACATTGCGGGAAGACAGCGCACCTTGGTTCAACAAATGGCCAAAACAGCGCTGGAAATGCAGTATAACCAGCGCAATGGCCTTCCAGTCAAATCTGAACTGAAAGATCTGCAAGTCGCTTTCAATCGCTGGCGAAATAGTCACCAAGGATTGATTCAAGGAAGCGCGGCCCTAAAACTAGAAGGTGATAACTCAGAAGAGATTTCCCGACTCTTAGACGAAGTGAATCCGCTGTTCTACGACATTCAAGAAAGCCTAGATTCATTGCTAGCTAAAGAAGGGGTGTCAGTTGACAAGGAGATAGCTAGTCTATTGAAAAATGATGAGCCCTATCAAGATTTGATGGATCGGGTAGTGCATCAATACACCCTAGAAAGTACAGGTAAGATTCAAAATTTAAGACTTATAAGTTGGAGTTTGGCCTGCATTACTGTGCTGGCCTTGTTTCTTGCGTTTATGTTCTTGATTCGTCCAATTCTCTTGAAATCACGCATTCAGAATGAAGAGTTGGTCTTCTTGAATCGAAATTTGGAAAAAGTAAGTCGAATCAAATCTGACTTCTTGGCGAACATGAGCCACGAAATTCGGACGCCAATGAACGGAATCTTGGGAATGTCTGATTTGCTCCAGCGCTCAGATCTGAACGAAATCCAATCCGAATACGTCAGAACAATTAAAAGTTCATCTGAGAACCTACTGGTCATTATCAATGACATCCTCGATTATTCGAAAATTGAAAGTGGCAAGATTGATCTGGAAAATGAGGTGTTCGAACTAATTCCTGCCCTAGAGGAAGTGTTTGACCTGTTGAAGCCCTCAGCAGTAGAGAAGAAGCTGGAACTCATGATGTTCGTTGAACCGAATGTTCCTGTGATGGTCAAAGGAGACATCACGAGACTCAAGCAGGTGGTGATCAACTTGTTGAACAATGCCATTAAGTTCACTGAAAAAGGAGAGGTGCTTTTAAGGGTCGAAAATCTTCTAGAAGAGCATGAATTCCAACAACTGTGCATCTCCATCAAAGACACAGGAATTGGACTTGATCCCGACCAAGTAAATCACCTTTTCCAATCGTTTACACAAGCTGATTCTTCCACCACACGAAATTATGGTGGTACAGGTCTTGGACTTGCCATTTGCAAGAAGTTGGTGCAATTGATGGGCGGTAGAATTTGGGTTGAAAGTGAGATGGGCAAGGGAAGTACATTTTCATTTACGCTCATCACTGAAGTAGTGGGGAATGGACAGTACATCCCTGAAATCAGTCAACTCAAAGGACTTAAAGCTTTGATTGTTGATGACAATACCACCAACCTCAAAATCTTGGTGAAACAGTTGAGTAATTGGGGCATTCAAGCAACTCCTTTCAACAGTCCTGAACTGGTTGTAGAGATCATTGAAAACTTGAAAAAATTTGATTTCTGCTTGCTCGATATGCAAATGCCTAGGCTTGATGGAAGGGCGCTAACAGCAAGTATTAGAAAGCACTATTCCAAAGAAGAATTGCCCATTATTGTACTCTCTAGCATGGGAGACTCAGTGTTGAATGAACAAGATAAACTCTGGAATAGCTACCTCACAAAACCTGTCAAGCCCACGAAACTGCTTGAAGTTATTCAGCAGAATTTAGGGTTTTCGTTGACTCCGAAGTCAGTTGGTGAAAAACACAAAGCGAAAATTGACGTCCAACGTGATACCTACAGCGACCTAGATATTTTAATCGCTGAAGACAATGAGATTCATCAAGCCGTTGTATCCAAGACCTTAGAAGTAATAGGTTTTAGGGCGAAGAAAGCCTACAATGGAATGGAAGTCCTAGAGAAAATGTCGAGTCAGAGTTTTGATCTGATTTTGATGGACATGCACATGCCAGATTTAAGCGGACAAGAGACTACAGAGAAGATCAAGAAGATGTTAAACGGACAAGAAGCGCCGGTCATCATTGGAATGACTGAATTGCCAACTGCCGCTGAACGTAAATCTTGTTTGAACGCAGGAATGGATGATTACCTAGCTAAACCGCTTGATGTAGATGAGTTGAATTCCAAAATCAACGAGTGGTTCCCCAATTTGAATGACCACTAACAGTTCCGCCTAGTACCCCGCTTTTCGAATGGCGCGTACATACTCTCGTGCATAGATGTTATGCTGACGCAATGTTTTGCTGAAGTTGTGGTAGCCGCTAAAATCAGGTTTCGCACACATAAAGATGTAGTCATGTTTTTCTGGAGACAGCACGGCCGTGAGGTAATTTATTTCCGGATAGTTGATCGGACCTGGAGGCAACCCACCATACTTGTAAGTGTTGTAAGGAGACTCAATTTCTTTGTGTTTGTCCAACACCCGTTTAATTGAGAAATCACCAGAAGCATAGATCAATGTTGGGTCAGCTTGTAAAGGTATTCCACGCTCTAATCTGTTCAAATAGAGTCCGGCTACAATGGGTGCTTCAGTGCGCATCGCTGTTTCCGCTTTTACAATGGAGGCTAAAATACCCACTTCGGATTGACTTAATCCTTTTTCTTTCGCTGCGGCAACTCTACTTTCATTCCAAAAGCGCTTATACTCTTTGGCCATCTTTTCGACGAAACCATCTGCGCTTCTATTCCACCTAATTTCGTAGGTGTTTGGTATGAACATGGTGAGATAAGTCTCTTTGGTATAGCCTTATTCTTGAGCTAAATCTTCAGAGGTAAGCGCTTCAAGAAGCGATAAACTATCCGCTTCAATTTGCGCTGCTATTTTACCTGCTACTTCTTGCGGTGTTCGTGCACCATTAAAAATTAATTTAACGGGTGTTTGGTTTCCGCTTCGAAGCAAGTTTACAATGTCATTGTTGCTGGCTCCTTGTTCAACGATGTAATGTCCGGGCTTAACACGATTGAAATACTTTTTTTGTTCAGCAACCCAAAGGAAAGAAGTTGTGTCAGCAATTATACTATCTGCGATGAGCAGTTCAAGAAGGTTTTCAAATGTACTTTCTGTGGGGATGAATACAGATTTCTTTGGCGAAGAAAAAGCGGTGTTCGGATGCGTAACATCTGTGTAATAATCATATCCAAAAAAGCCAACTACAAGCACAGCAATCAGCGCAATCAAGGCAATTTTTTTCATTCCTCTTTATTAATCAACTGGTAGATCAATTCGTCGGTCCAGCCATTGCTTGTGCTCAACCAATCTCTTCGCGTGCCAACGTTTTTAAACTTTGCTTTTTCGAATAACGCAATACTAGCATCGTTATTGGCCGGGATATTGGCGTAAAGTTGGTGTAGTTGGAGCACATCGAAACCATATTTAATAATGATTTCTAAGGCGTTATGAGCAATTCCTTGTTGGCGTTCATCTTTTTCGCCAATCAGAATGCCAATACCGGCTCTTCTATGCGTTGGGTCAAAATCGTAGAGGTCAATAGATCCAACTGGGTGCTGTTTGGTAGAGATCACTAAACGCAACTGTTTGTCTGCGTAGATGTCTCTGATGCCTTTGATGTAACGCTCCAAATCGTGTTTAGAAAAGGGCGATGTTGTTCCGCTGACAAGCCAGTTTGAAGTGTCGTTCTCCCACCGAAAGAAATGTTCGATGTCATGCGGCTCAATGGCCCTCAAAAAACATTTTTCTCCACTTAGTTTCATAGTTGTTTCAATAAGTTCCTGTGGCAAGCATCACCAAGGTGCACGCTTCTTCAGTTTCAATGCCCGCCTGCTCCAAGTGTTGGATGAGCTCAGGGTTGTGTGTTCCGGGATTAAAGATGACCCGTTTCGGAGAAAGTTCCAAGATGTAACTTGTCCATGCACCCTGATGTGCTGGTCCAACATACAATGTAACGGTTTCAACATCAGAGACTAGCGGTTTGTCAAGCAAAATATCGAGTTTACCGATTTTCCCGGCTCTTATGCCAACGGGAAACACTTCTTCGCCATGAGCTACAAGCTTTAGGGTAGCATTGTGACTGTATCTTTGCGGATTCGGGCTTGCGCCAATTACTACTGTTTTTGCCATATAGCAAAGGTAGTAATGCATTTGAATCAAATAGACATAGATTGATGTGCTCATATTGCCTCAGGTTTGCCCGCTGTTCCTTACTTTTGTTTCATTGCCTCTACCCAAAGAGTGGAACCTTATGAAACAACCAATACTTTTTCTTCTTGTAATCATTGGATTTGCGAGTTGCACGATTAACCGAAACGTGATGTTTAAAACAGATCACGACTACGTCTTCGATACCCCATCTGACAGTGCTGCCCAAGAAGAATACCACATTTCACCCAACGACGTGGTTTTGTTCAGACTTTTTTCAAACAGTGGATCGAAACTATTGGATATCACAGCGGGTACTTCAGATACAGAGAAATTTGTAGCCTTCCCAAGCACCACCTTTTTAGTTGAAGCCGATGGTACTATTGAGTTGCCAGAAATTGGTGAAATATACGTGCAAGGGCTAACGCCGAATGAAGCAGAAGAACTACTGGAAGGCCTGTATACACAATACTACCAAGAACCTTTTGCCATTTTGCAAGTCATGAATAACCGCGTTGTGGTATTCCCCGGAGCAGCGGGAAAGGCCACCGTAATCACATTGGCAAACAGAAATACTACGGTAATTGAAGCACTCGCTTTGGCTGGCGGATTGGCAGACCGAGGTGATGCACGAAAAGTGAAGCTCATTCGGTGGATTGATGGTAAAAGAGAAATCTACTTGATGGACCTCTCAACCATTGAGGGGATGCAATACGCATCCATTGTTGTGCAATCCAATGATGTGATTTATGTTGAGCCAGTCCCAGAAATCGCTGCAGAGGTGATGAAAGACGTTGCTCCCTACATTACGCTTGTTTCTGGAGTAGCACTTATTTACGCGATTGTTCAAGGCGCGTTTTAACCTATGCAAGAAAACCAAGACTATTCAGAATACCGCGAACGGTTAACGAACTTCTCCAATGAGTTCGACCTTGGGTTGTTTCTACATATTTTGAGGAAATCACTCCCTTGGCTGATTAGTTTTCTTGTCCTAAGCACCATTACCGCTTTCTTGTATTTGCGCTACACTCCAGATGTATACGAAGCAAGAGCAATCCTTCAACTCGGGGAAGATGACAGCGCAAACAGAGTGCTGAACGTTAACCAAATGGTGAATGACAACGGACTAGAAGGAAGAGTAGAACTCATGCGTTCTAAACTGCTGGTTCAGAATACCCTGGGTGTCATTCCTATGGAGATCAGCTATTTCGCTAAAGGACGTATTCTTACCAATGAACATTACATCCTTTCGCCCTACCGCATTGAAATTGTTGAACTGGAAAACAATCAGATGCTCAACAAACAGGTGATCGTTGAATTTAATGATGACCTTTCATTTACTTTGAAGGCCGCAGGACAAGTTCTGGAGAACAGAAAAGTAAATCAGGAAATTGAATTGCCTGGGGTCAAATTTAAATTGGTGCTCATTGATGACCAGCAAATCTTAGACCTCAAGGCCAACAACGAACTGTACTTTCGAATCAATAGCTTGAGCACCTTAGCAAATCGATTTTCAAACTCCTTGGACGTTCGTGTTTTAAACAACACTGCCAAAACGGTTCAAATTTCGTTTCAAGACAACAATCCTTACCTCGCTCGAGATTTTGTTCAAGCTTTGTCCAATGAGTTTATCCGCTTCGACCTTGAAAAACGACAACGAAGCGATGAGAATATTTTGGCATTTATCGACTCTCAGATTGATACCGTTTTTCAGAATTTGAGAAACTCTGAATCACTGCTGAACAACTACAAACAAGACAACAAAATTTCAAACCTCGAAAGTCTTTCCGGGGTATACCTCACTCGCTTGAGCGAAATTGAGAACAGAGTCATTCAGCTGGAGGTCGAAGAAAAATTGTTGAACCAAGTACGCGGATTGACTAGCGCTGAATCAGAAAACATTGAAGTTTACAATCTGGTTCCACTAGTGGCAGGTAGCCAATTTGAAAGTTCATTGAGCGGATTGTTGAACAACCTGTACAACCTGCTGCTAAAGAAAGAAGAGGCACTGTTTACGGTGACCAGTGAGAGCGACATTGTGAAATCCTACGAGTACCAAATTCGCATTCAAAAAACCCTGATTGTTGAAACCATTGATGCCCTTCGTTCTAAGCTTGTAGAGCGTAAGGAAGAGAATTACAAGAAGTTAAAAGAAGTTGAAGAAGTCTATTTTCAACTGCCTACGAAAGAATTGGAGTTTGCACGACTAGAGCGACTGTTCAACATCAATGAGAAGTACTATACGATGCTTCTGGAAAAGCGCATTGAATATCGCATTTCGAAAGAAGGTTTTGTAACTCAAAATCAAATTCTAGACGACGTCCGCTTGCCTCAAGTGCCTGTGTCACCGAAGCGGAACATCATTTTCATTTCCTTTTTGATGGCAGGGATTATCTTAGGCTTCATCTACATCAGCCTTCGTTACCTCCTTCATAACCAAGTGACATCACTGAATGAAATTGTGCGGATGTCCAATGCATCAATATCCACACTGGGTGTTGTTCCGCGTTACAAAGAGAACATTCCCATTTCAATGCTTTTGGTAGACAAGAACCCGAAATCGATGATTGCGGAGTCTTTCAGGTCTGTTCGCACCAATTTGCAGTACATAGACAATACGCCGGGGACAAAGATTGCCGCTGTGACTTCTACAATAAGTGGCGAAGGAAAAACCTTTATTGCACTCAACCTTTCTGGAATTGTGGCGTTTAGCGGTAAAAAAGTCATTGTGCTTGACCTTGATATGCGAAAGCCAAAGATTCATAAGGCGTTTGACGTGGCGAACACGAAAGGAATGAGCACTCTGTTGATTGGGAAAACGTCCATTGAAGAGTGCATCAATCATTCTCCAATGGAAAGTCTAGATTTCATTACTGCGGGACCAATCCCTCCTAATCCTAGCGAGCTGATCATTAGTCCGAAGATGGACGAAATCCTGGATGAGCTGAAGGGGATGTATGACATGATTATCTTAGATACACCGCCGGTTGGTTTGGTGACAGATGGAATAGCCATGATCCAAAAGGCTGATTATCCGCTGTACATTTTCAGAGCAGACTATTCGAAGAAGCAGTTTGTGCAGAATGTGGATCGTTTGATCAATGAAAACAAGATTTCGAAATTAGCAGTGGTGTTGAACGGAGTTGATTTGGATCGAAACAAATACGCCTACAGTTATGGCTATGGCTACGGCTATGGCTACGGCTATGGTTACGGCTATTACGATGAGGGGAAATCAAAACGAAAAAGAAGAAGAAAATGAATGTGAGGTCGTTGAGTGTTGAAGGGCTGCTTGTCATTGAGCCAGATGTTTTTACTGACCATAGAGGGTATTTCATTGAGCCGTTCAATGAGCGCGTGTTCAAGGAAGCCACTGGGTTGGATGTCGCTTTTGTTCAGGACAACGAATCGGGCTCACTCAAAAACACCCTGCGCGGATTGCATTTTCAAGTTCCACCGGCAGAGCAAGGGAAACTTGTTCGCGTGAGTCGGGGATCGGTCTTGGATATTGC
>CAYGUR010000136.1:0-9080 GCA_964353035.1 uncultured Comamonadaceae bacterium
ATGCTCTAAAACATGCACGAAAAGGCGCACCAAATCATCTAGAAGAATCCAACTTTGCCACTGTTTTCCTGAGCCCACAGCTGAACCCAGTCCCAACTTGAAGAGTGGAACCAGTTTTTCAAGTGCTCCACCTTGATCTGAAAGCACAACCCCAATGCGAATAAACGCCCGGCGATGGTTGGTAGCTTTTTGTCCTTCTGCTTCCCATGCTTTGACCACTTCTTGCAGAAAACCTTCGCCTGGAGCGGAAGACTCATCCAACGTTTCATCGCCAAAAGGATAGATTCCTACGGCGCTGGCATTAATCAAGGTCTTAGGTCCGGTTTTTTCAAGCGCTTGAACCACCGTTCGTGTGCTCAGTACTCTACTATCAAGAATTTCCTTTTTAGCTTTGTCTGTCCACCTCTGAGCTACATTCGCCCCTGCTAAATTGATGATGGCATCGCAGGCATCAATCGCTTTTTGGTCAATTTCTAATTTCGAAGGTTCCCATTCAGCATAGGTCACTCCGTCCTTAGGTGTTTTGTTGGCAGCGTTTCGTGTTAAGATCACAACGTTGTGTCCTTTTTGTACCAAAGCCTTAGAAATTGCCGACCCGATGAGTCCTGAACCTCCTGTGATAATTACGTTCATGAATGTCTTTTTATTCAGAACAAGATACGTTGTTCGTTGTTCGGCACGTATGCAGTCAGAATCTTTGTATCTTTAGACGATACCTTAACATAACCAATATGGATTCTATTCGCTCAATGGTTCAACCTTTCGTGTTGGCCTTCGGACTTTTACTCTCTACAATTTCCTTCGCCCAAGACCTCTGTGAAAACGGACTCTCAGCAGGTCTTTATCCTTGTAGCAATGTAAATTTGCTTTCGTTTATGCCAGGTTCAGACCTGGGTGTCCCTGCTAGTATTTACAACGATATTTGGGGATGGACAGATCCGTTAGACGGCAAAGAATATGTGATACTCGGTAAATCTGGTGGAACAGCATTTATTGATATTTCAGATCCATTGAATCCTGTTTTTCTAGGTGAACTGCCAACGCATACCACAAGTTCGACATGGAGAGATATCAAGACCTATGGGAATTTCGCGTTCATTGTGAGTGAAGCTGGTGGACATGGTATGCAAGTGTTTGATTTAACACGACTTAGAAACGTGGTTTCAATTCCAGAAACATTCACAGAAGATGCACATTATGCAGGATTTGGAAATGCCCACAACATTGTCATCAATGAAGAAGTTGCTTTGGCTTATGCCGTAGGTACAAATACATTCAGTGGGGGAATGCACATTGTAAATATTGCCAATCCTTTGGCACCTGTGATCGCGGGTGATTTTGCTGCTGACGGCTATACGCACGATGCACAAGTGATCACATACAACGGTCCTGACCTTGCACACGTAGGGAAGCAAATTGCCTTCAACGCAAATGAAAACACACTGACCATTGTAGATGTAGATGATCCTACAGACACCCAGCAACTAGGAAGGGTAGGGTACACCAACGTGAATTATACCCACCAAGGTTGGGTTACAGAAGACCATACATACTACCTCATGGGTGATGAGCTAGATGAAGCGAACACGGGTATTCCCACAAGAACTATTATTTGGGATGTCTCTGACTTAGATGCACCTTTTGTGATTGGAGAGTTTTCCAGTACTGAAAATGCCATTGACCACAACCTTTACATAAAAGATAATCTTGTTTATCAATCGAATTACCGCGCAGGGTTGCGCATTCTAGATGCCTCTGATATTGCTAACGCGAATTTAAGTGAAGTCGCCTATTTCGATGTCTATCCTTCAAGCAACTCAGCACAGTTCAATGGTTCATGGAGTAACTACCCTTACTTCGCCTCAGGTGTTGTTGCGGTAAGTCACATGGAAGAAGGATTGTTCTTACTAGAACCAAACTTCTTGAGCGCGAGTGCTCAACAGCAAAATTACTGTTACAATGAGGATCCAGTTATTGATGTTACTGTTGCTGAAGGATGGGAAGGCCCTGTTAACCTTTCTATTGTTGGTGGACTGCCAGCTGGGGCCGTGGGAGTGTTTTCGAACAACTCCGTTGGACCAGGGACCTATACATTAACGCTTTCGAACCTTCCAGAAGTCACAGGAAATTTGACCATTGAGATTGAAGGCGTTGGAGCATCAAATACCTACAAAACAAATGTGACTTTCTTGCTGTACGACTGTGTCAATGATACCTTCGGTTGTACTGATGCTTCAGCATTAAACTACAATCCAGCCGCCACCATTGATGATGGTAGCTGCACCTATCCTTGCGTTGATATTACTTTCTCTTTGTTGACTGATTGCTGGGGTGGCGAAGTAAGTTGGACGCTCAGAGATGATCAAGGCAACATCATTGATCAATTGGCGGCAAATACATTAGGGAATCAAATCTCTACAGATTGGAACTACTGTCTAGAAGAAGGTTGCTACGAATTAGAGATTTCAGATTCCTTTGGTGATGGATTGTCTGGAATCGCCTCTGGATGCGCCATTGATGGTGACTATTCTGTAGTTGATATGGACGGAAACGTTTTAGTTCAAATGGCAGCCGCGAATTATGGTTCAGGAATCATTGAGACCTTCTGTGTGACTGTGCCTATTGAAGGATGTACAGATTTAACTGCCTGTAATTACAATCCGGATGCGACCATAGATAACGGCTCATGTGTATTTCCAAATGGATGTACAGATCCTGTTGCCTGCAACTTTGATCCTGCAGCTACTTGTGATGATGGCACTTGTGTGCTCCCGAATGGATGTACGAACACAGCTGCATGCAACTACAATCCTGCTGCAACCTGCGACGATGGAAGCTGCATACTACCTGATGGTTGCACAGACGTAACGGCGTGCAACTACGATGTCAATGCACTCTGTGACGATGGTTCATGCATTTCAACAGTGACCTATTATGAAGATGCAGACAATGACGGATTTGGTGATATCAATAGCAGCGTTCAATTGTGTGCTCCACAGGCTGGATTTGTATTGGACAATACAGATTGCGATGATAACAATGGAGATGTCTATCCAAATGCACCGGGCACTGCTGAAGGAATTGATAACAATTGCAACAACATCATTGATCCATCTGAAGAACTGCCTCCTTGTCTAGGAGACTTTGATGGAGATGGACTCCGAAATGTATCAGACATTCTCATTTTGTTAGGTGATTTCGCTTGTACCTCAGGATGTGTAGCAGACATGAACGGTGATTATATAGTCAATACCGTTGATGTACTCGCATTCTTGAACGTATTCGGAATCAACTGCAATTAATCTGCAGTTTGTTCCTCTAGAAGCTGTTTCTGATAAAGTTCAGCATAAGAACCTGCGGCATCTACCAATTCTTGGTGGGTGCCGCTTTCTATGATAGAACCATCTTCCAATACTAAGATTTGGTCTGCGTGCTTGATAGAAGAAACTCGGTGACTGATAATGATGGAAGTTTTGTTCGCCATCAAGCGCTTTAAGTTCGAAAGTATAGCCTCTTCTGTTTCAGTATCAACAGCAGATAAACAATCGTCAAACATCAAGATCTTGGGCGACTTGATTAAGGCACGCGCAATGGAAACGCGTTGCTTTTGTCCGCCAGATAAATTGATGCCTCTTTCACCAAGCAGCGTCTCGTATTGCTTCGGGAAGCCCATGATATTTTCATGCACCTGGGCGTCTTTTGCTGCTGCCTCAATGGTTTCTTGGCTGGCATTATCAACACCAAAACCAATGTTCAACCCAATGCTCTCAGAAAATAAAAATACTTCTTGAGGAACGTAACCAATGTTCTCTCTCACCTGAAATAAGTTGTGATCAGGCAATGCAATACCGTCTAATTCAATTTGTCCGCCTGTGGGGTCATACTGACGCATGATGAGGTTGGCTATGGTTGATTTTCCGCTACCTGTGCGTCCAATGATGGCCAATGTTTTTCCGGCCTTCAGGTCGAAAGAAACATTTTTCAAGGCCTGAATTCCTGAGTCTGGATAGGTAAACGAAACGTTTTTGAAAGAAAGGTCTCCATTGATGGATTCTCTTCTAGGAGCTTTGTTTTCCACCTCAGGTTGCGTGCCTAAAAACTCATTGATACGTGTTTGTGAAGCTTCTGCCTTTTGCACCAATGAGGTTACCCAACCAACAGAGGCGAAAGGCCATGTAAGAAGATTGACGTAAAACACAAAGGAGAAAATAACACCCACTTCCAATTCACCTGCTATCACTTTTTGTCCGCCAATGTAAATGGTTAAAATTGTACTCAATCCCACTAGTAATACAATGATGGGCATGAAGAGCGCGTCAATCTTTACCAAGTCCAACGCACGCATCTTATACGTGTCTGATTCAGCTGCGAAAGTCTCGTGGCTACTTTTTTCTCTGCTGTACGCTTTCAAGACACGAATGCCTGAGATGTTCTCTTGCACCATCGTGCTCAGCTTAGACTGCTGACGCTGAACGGCTTCGCTTCGCTTATTGATCAATGTGCTGACATAGTATACACCTACCGACATGAACGGCAAGGGCATGAGAGCATAGAGGGTCAATTCTTTATTTTTCGACCACATCACACCTACCACCAATGCCATGAGTACCACCAGGTTTAGGGTGTACATAATAGCCGGACCGAGGTACATTCGCACTTTACTCACATCTTCACTAATCCGGTTCATCAAGTCGCCCGTGTTGTTCCGTTTGTAGAACGCCATGCTTAACTTCTGGTAGTGATTGTAGATGTCGTTTTTCATGTCGTATTCAATCAAACGCGACATCACAATGATGGTTTGCCTGGTCATAAACAGGAAGATTCCCTTGATGACATAAGAGATGATATAGACAATCGAAAGCAGCACGGCTATGGCGCCTAGCGATTTCAAAAGGTCTTCCCAACTGCTGAGTGAGTAGGTCCGTTTTCCGATGCCTGTGAAATCAGAAATGTAACCCAATACCATTGAAGTGTCTAGTTCTTTTCCGGCAACCAGTGAATCTTTATCTACAGAGCCTCCAATCGCTTGCGCTTCAACAACGGGTTCAAAGTACTTTACATTTGCTTCGCGAAGCACGCCAACAGCATCTTCAACAAGCTGAGGTGAGAACACAGCGAAGATGTTGGTGAGTACAATGAATAGAAAACCAAGAAGAAGTCTCCCCTTGTATTTCCAAAAATATTTATTCAGTGTTTTAAGTGCTTTCATAAGTTAGAATCGGAAATTCCATGTGACAGAGGGTAGAATAGGAAAGAGGCTCACTTGGAAGGCCTTTATTTCTAGATTCCCTTCACTTAGGTTTCCGTCGTTACCAAAGTAAATGAAATATGGGTTCTGTCTGTTGTACAAGTTGTAAACGGAAAAAACCCAAGAGCTTTTAAATCTTCTAGGTGTAGCAATTTTCTCACCCGATTCAGGATCAATACTTTCTTTAGAATTCTTTGGGGTAAGCGTCGCAGCGAAATCAACACGGTGGTAAGGAGCCATCCTGTAGCCATTTCGGTCGCCGTAGACATCCACCACTCTTCCTTCGTAAAAATAACGAGAGACCGGGAGGGTAATTGAACTTCCGGTTCCGTAAACGAAGACGCCGCCAAATTCCCACTTATCACTGAGCTTGTAGCTGAGCACCAGGCTTAAATCATGTCTTCTATCGAAGCGCGAAGGATATTCATTTCCGTTGTTCAGGTCTTCAAACAGACGCATGGTTTTGCTCCAGGTATATCCCACCCATCCATTCAAGTCGCCAACAGATTTCTTAATGAAAAATTCAGCACCATAAGAGTAGCCGCTTCCAAAAACCAATTGGTTGTCTGTATTGTTGTTCAACGTATTTTCTGGCGAAGCACCTTCCTCGTATTCCACCAGATTGTCCATGTCTTTGTAATAAAGCTCAACCGATGTTTCCCATTTGTCGTTCAAGAAATTTCTGAAATACCCAATCGAATACTGCCTTCCAAATTGTGGATTCACCACATCTGAGCTCGGAAGCCACACATCTCCTGGAAGGGAAGTGGGTGTCAAACTGGCCAAATGCACATACTGGTAGTTCTGAGAGAATCCGGCTTTCAACGAAGAGCGTTCATTGAGGGTATACCTTGCACTGAGTCGGGGCTCAAATCCTCCATAAAATTTCACGAGCTCTCCTCTGTTGTAAACAATGGTTTCCTTGGGCTGCGTCTGCGAAAAATCTGATTGGTTAGGGTCCTCCAAGAAGCGCGTGAACGGACCAACGTGGGCGAAAGAAGAGTAGCGAAGTCCGGCATTGATTTTTAAAACGTCTGTCACCGTAATCTCATCTTGGATGTACACTGCAGTTTCATGACTGTAAGTGAGCATATTCTCTCCAAGGTCGAATACAACATCTTCAGATTGGGCACTCGCCTGACTAGGTGAGAAGGTGTGATAGACATAGTCAACGCCTCCTTTTATTTCGTGCTTCAAATTCGGATACCAACTCAATTGTACTTTCCCTGACCAGTCTTCAATACCTGATTTGAGGCTAAACTTAAAATCGTCTTGGCTGCCATTAAAGGCAAAGTTGTATTGACTGTAGGTGATATTGGTATTCATGAAAAGCTTGTCGTTAAACAAGTGATTCCACCTCACAGAAGCCATGCTGTTCCCCCATGGAATTTCTACGCCAAACCCAATTTGTGAACTGTTGAAACTGAAAATATCTCTACCAAAATAGCCGCTGGCGAAGATTTGATCTTTGTCTGAAAAACGGTGATTGAATTTAGCATTTAGGTCGAAGAAGTAATATCCAGAACCTGCAAAATTCGCGTTCCCTTCAATCAAAGGCCTTGCCAGCACGTCGATGTATGTCCTTCGCCCAGACACAATAAAGCTCGAAACGCCTTTTTTGATCGGACCTTGTGCCGTAAACCGCGAACTAATCAACCCGATTCCTCCTTCGAACACGTGTTCCTTTTTATTCCCTTCTTTCAAGGTGATATCTAACACCGAAGATACACGTCCGCCATACGAAGCTGGCATTCCACCCTTAATTACCTCCACATTTTTAACGGCATCCGCATTGAACACTGAAAAGAATCCGAACAGGTGTGACGCATTGTATATAGTGGCGTTGTCAAGCAGAATTAGGTTTTGATCTGGACCTCCACCACGAACGTAAAACCCGCTATTCCCTTCT
Organism: uncultured Comamonadaceae bacterium; assembly: GCA_964353035.1. Classification (GTDB taxonomy): domain Bacteria; phylum Bacteroidota; class Bacteroidia; order Flavobacteriales_D; family Sanyastnellaceae; genus JAQWQB01. The sequence continues at coordinate 7,158 of CAYGUR010000136.1, forward strand.
CCAGCAGATTGAATTCCAGGCAAGTATTGAATCGTTTTCAAGATATCAACTTCGCCTAACAAGGCGGGTAGTTTTTTGATGGATTCAACCTCTAGTTTAGCCCGACCCATTTCAGTGCTTTCGGTATTCTTGCTTCTTTCGCCTTCAATGACCACAGTAGGACCTTCAATGACACCTGACTGCAACTCAATATTGATCGTCGTGTTTTTGTCGAGCACCACATTTTTCTCTGTGGTCTGATATCCTATAAAGCTGTAAGAAATAACGTACGTGCCTTTGGGGAGTGTTAGAGAGTAAAATCCGTACACATTGGTTGGAACTCCTTGGTTCAATTCCTTCACAATCACGTTTGCTCCAACAATGGTTTCTCCGTTCAAAGCATCAGTCACAGTGCCACTTACAGAGAATTTGTCTTGTCCAAAAGTGGGTAAGATAAAGCTGAAGACAAGGACGGCAAATAGTAGATTTTTGAGCATTTGTTCTGTGGAACTGCAATCTGCAAAGTTATGGAAATGTGCTTCGCAGACTAGTTATTTTACAGCCTTTTAACACCTCTCTTTGCTTGTTGTTTCAAAGGTGGAAACCTTCCGTTGATTTTGTCGTAAGCACTAAGACAAAAGCACACAATGAAGATACTAGTAAGATTTTCTTTTTTAGCTCTATTGCTAATCTCATTCGCACAGGTTTCTGCTCAGGATAAGGACTATTTAGACATCAAGCTTGAAGAAACGAAAAAGCGAAAATCCTCTTTCGAAAGAGAGCTTGTCAAAATTGGTGAAAACACGTTCAAAGCTACTATTCGCACTAGAGAGGGGAACCTCAAAGCTGAAGGTATATACATCTACATGGATGAGAAATTTATGGAGCATGGTGAATTTGTGTTTTACCATGACAACGGAAAAGTGGAGTCAAGAGGCATGTACAACTACGGTTTTAAGATTGGTGGTTGGGAACGTTACACTGCCTCTGGACAGCGAAAAGCAGACAGGTATTACAATCCGGAATCAGTGAATGCAATTCGGAATGCAATGAACGAGTAAGTTCAATATCTTCGCAGCTATGAGGCTGCGCTTCCATCACATTTGTTTTTTCGTTCTGATCCTGTTCGCGGGTGCTTGTCATCAAGGCGCAGATAGTACAGACGAGAAAATGGTTTTCACTTACAACGAGTCGAACGGGATTACTTCTTTGGATCCCGCCTTTGCTCGTAATTTGGAAAACATGTGGGCTGTCAACCAGTTGTTTGACGGCCTTGTTGCTTTGGACGAAAACCTTCAAATTCAACCTTCTATTGCGGAAAGTTGGGAGGTGAGTGCCGACGGATTGACCTACACCTTCCACCTTCGACCGAACGTGAATTTTCATTCCTCAGACTTATTCAAAGGTGAAACGCGTTCTGTCAACGCCCAAGATGTACTTTTTAGCTTCAATCGCATTCTAGATGCCAAGACGGCCTCGCCAGGAAAGTGGATTTTCGATCCACTGCGATCAGAAGATCCCATTGAAGTTGTTGATGACAAAACCCTTCGTTTGCATTTAACGAAGCCATTCCCGCCCTTTTTAGGGATGCTCTGTACCCAATATGCCAACATTGTTCCTCCTGAAATAGTAGAGCATTTCGGCAATGATTTTCGAGCAAACCCCATTGGAACAGGTCCGTTCAAATTTGCTTTCTGGATGGAAGATGTTGCCCTCGTCTTTCATAAAAACGAACGCTTTTGGGAACAGGATGAAGAAGGCAATTCGCTGCCTTACCTTGATGCTGTGAAAATTGAGTTTGTGCGCGATATGAGTGCTGAGTACCTCGGCCTTTTGCAAGGGAAATACGACTTTATGTCAGGCCTCCACAGCTCTTTCAAAGATGAGCTGCTTTTGCCTACAGGAGAGCTTCGCGAAGCTTTTAACGACAACATGCCGTTCGAT
>CAYGUR010000137.1:0-9043 GCA_964353035.1 uncultured Comamonadaceae bacterium
GGCTTGGATGTTGTCATTTTGCAGTTCCGCAACCGCTTTTATTTGCAAAATATTAAAATAGCGTTGTGCTGTTTCCAGTATTACGTCTAATCCGGATTGGTCTTTTGCTTTTAGGACACTTTCGTAAAGTAATTTTTGGATAGCGATATTGGCCATTGCCGGCTCTGACAGGATCAATTGCGAAAACGATGCAGCCGCCGTCCAGTTGAATTCTCCTTGTGTGCCGAAGGAGTTGTTAACACTGTTAGAGTCCAAGAAATAACCAGTGGATTCCACATTCAATTGAGGCAAGTAATTGCTTCTGGCCAAACCTATTTCTTTACTACTGATTTCAGCCTCCTTCGCCGTAATTTGATAGCCCAAATTGTTTTCTAAACCTTCCGCAATAGCTGATCTTAAATTGATTATCCGGGTGGTGTAAGGTCGATTGATATTAATGAAAAGAGCCTCGTTCAAAAGGTTCCAATCGGGGTAAAGATTGGTTTTTTTCACTGCTTCCATATTGAAGACAAGCTGCTGTGAAAAAGTTTCCATATTCACCGAAAGGTCTTTAGCGTTTTGCCCTTCCATGATTTTCTCAACATTCAAGGCTATTCGCCGGGGTATTTTCATTAAATTTTCACTTGAAGCGTAAGCCGCATAAGCACCTAATTGGAGAAGGGGAGCATCCAAAAGGGTGAAGCTTGGCAGATTTTGTTGCTGTAATTTTTCAAAGAACAACTGTAAATCTTCCATTTTGTAGTCAGCCATGGGAGATAGTAAGTACACCCCGCCAACCTCATCAGGGATTTTAGAGACCGAATTTATCAGATCGGCATCCAGCGCTATCCAGTTGAGGTGGATGGAATCACGCCGTTCAAGATAAGGGGTGCTTAAACCCATTGCTAAAAAATTTGGAGGCGTAAAAACAGCAATTTCTTGGCAATGGCAGATTTGTGTTAATTTGTTAATTCCATCAATAATGTTGAACGGGGAATTGATGTACGTAAAATTATTTATACCGCTGGTGTTATTTGTGCTGGCTTCACCTTCGAGTAACTCATCGGTTAATTGGATGGAAGCGATGGTAGGGATAGGATATTGCCCTAGGTCTTTGAGCCATTTACTGGTTACGATTCTGGAGCCAATGACAACGTCAACCTTACGCTCACGGTAAATGGTTTCTATTTCTTGCTTTATTTTTTCAATGTTGCCCCCTGTATATATCTCCACGTAATCCACATCAAAGCGCGAGGCCAATAAGGTGTTGATTTCTGACTGTATGGTTTCTTCAAAAAAATGATTGTCGTCATCATTGGCATCGGAGATAATAGCTATTTGTAATGACCGCTGTGCTTGTGCGATGTTCAGACAAAGTAAAAAAGCACATAAAAGGATGCTACGTAAGTTCATGTACTGCAGTATTAAAGTATTGCTAATAGATTTTATAAGCCAAAGACAACCCGATGTTAAATGACTGAATAGTAGGCTGGTAATCTCCAATTGCGATAATGTTATCGGTGGTGGTAACCATATCATTCACCGTAATGAATCCACCACTAAAGGTGAAGGTAGGCATCAAGGCAAAGTGCTTGCCTATTTTTCTATTTAGCCCAATGCCCAGTTCATACCCCAATCCCGAACCCGTTTCTGAGTTACGTTCAAATTTTTGGGTAATCACTGCATTGGGCGCATTGATGCTAATGCCTGGCGTCGTAGCCCAAAGCGCACCCATACCAATACGTGGGAAGCATGCAAATTTTGGGCCTATATCCACTTTGAATGCAAGGCCCACTAAAAGCGAATACACCTGCCAGTCTTCGGTGCTACCCGTCAATTCCAAATTAGGCTCATCGGCCTTTAGGTCTGCGATAAGGTCCTCGATTTCCGTATCAAAGGTCTGGTATCGAAATACCCCGGTCAAAGTAGTTCTATCTCGATTATCTAAAAAATACCCGCTATAAACGTCAAACCGCCTACCGTTTTTGGCGAAGCCAGCATCAGGATTAGTAATGTCAGTACGACCAAAATCTCCAATGGGAAAACTCGTCCCAAAGGCAACTCCTATGTAGAACTTAGGAATCTCTTGCAGCTCTTGGGCTTTTGCCTGATAGCTCAATGCTAAAGAAATTAAAATTAAGAATATGTATCTCAAAAACATAAATCAGTGTTTTTCCAATTCAAAATATTTTTCAATTGTTTTTATTACGTTTATTATGTCCTTCCAATCGGTATGCAATTATCTTAGATCCTACAATCCCTAACGTGACTATGCCAATACTTACCCCTACCAATATGTAAATCGCCGCAAATAAACGGCTCATGTCAGTAGTCGGAGTTAGATCACCATAACCTACCGTAGTAATGGTAACCACGGCAAAATAAAAGGCTTGTATTCTTGTCCAATCTTCCATACGATAGAATACAAATGTTCCCAAAGCTATCCATCCAAATAGCGTTACCAAGGCCACGTACAATTCTGCATTTTGCTTTATATACTCGTTTGCCATGAAAAACTACTTTTTAACCAACAGCAGCATACCCCATACAAAAAAGAAAAGCTCTACAATCGTGGAAACTATGGTTACGCTGTCTAAGCTTCCCGTCACCAAAGCCGGAATCCGACTCAGTATCAGCAAGCCAAATACAAAGAGGACGGCCTTTATGTAGGTTGCCTTATTATTCATTTTAGCAGTTCTTTAATGTTCACTTTTTTTGATCCTGAAGGCAAAAAAATCATGGTGCCGTCATTGGCCATATAAATGCTGCCTTCAAACGCTTGCCTTGCTTCTTTTAAAAAAGGGCGGACTAGTAGTTTATGGGGAACAGGTGGCAAAATATGGGTCAAGACCAACTGCTGCACACCTGCTTCGCGGGCCACATTGGCGGCCTCTTTGGGACTAATGTGATAGTCCTGAATATCGGTTGCAATAGCAGTTATGTTAGTAGCTGTGTGTTGTCCGGCATTTGCCAGCATAGTTGAAAACTTCTTATTGAGTGCTTCACTTAGCAGAACATCCGCGTTCTTGGCATGGGTAATCAGACTTTCTGTATATTTGGTATCACCTGTAATCACTACGCTTCGATCTTTGTATCGTACTCGGTAGCCAACTGCCGGGAATACCGGACTATGATCCACATTAAAAGCGGTCACTTCCACATCACCCTTACGGTAAACCACTTTATTAGACATTAAATCCCTACCTAAATCAAAAGGATGAGCGTCTCCACCAAAGCCCGATGATGGCATGACCTCCTCGCCATGATGATCTATGCGGTGCATCTTGTCCATTTGGTAAACCGCTTCAAAACCTTGCAAGATTTCTTCTACACCCTGAGGGCCATAAATGGCTAATGGCTGCTGTGGGCTTCCATTTCCCCATCTTTTCAGCATCAATTCACCCATTCCTCCGATATGGTCGGAATGAAAATGGGTAATAAACAAAGCATCGACACGACCTATATCAACTGGCGAAAGTTCTAATTTAAGCGTACTTCCTGGCCCCGCATCGAATACCAATACTTGCTCGCCTGCTACGACAACAGTTTGCGAGCCAGCCCTATCTTTATCTGGCATGGGCGCACCTGTACCAGTGGTGATCACATACAATCCATCTTCTTCTAAGAAATTCCGACGCTGATTCCATGATACCGTCGATTGTATTAAATAATCGATTACCGCATCAGGTGGATTACGTAGAAAAATAGCCAGTAGCCCGCATAGCATCAGGTAACTAGACAATATGACCAACAAGCGTCTGTTTTTGATCCAAATACTATTCATGGCTTCTGCCATTTAACAGATATAGTAATGTTTGAGCCGTTTCTCCGGATGAGTTTTGATTTTGTCCTGTGACGATATTACCATTTACAACGGTAAGCGTCTGTAGAAAATCTCTAGCACCAGTATTGGCTTGGAAGATTGCCCCCTGTTTCTTCAATTCAGTTTCGGGGTGCATTGGGGTAATACTTATATTCAATTCTTCAACTTGCTTATCGGTTACACCTGTCATCTTTTTCCCCTCTACTAAAGGCAATCCAGTAGTATCTTTTGCCATAAGGAAACCCAAAGAACCATGACAAACGGACCCAAGCAAAATACCTTCTCCATGAGCTTCTGTAATTTTTTTACCCAAAATTTCACTCGTTCCTAAATCATAAGAAGCCCCCCAGCCACCAGCCATAAAAATGATATCGTAATCCAAAAAATCTACATCCTCGATGCTGGTAGAATTTTTAGTTTTGTCTAATGCCACTTCATCTTTTAGATAGCGTTTGTCTGCATGTGATTTCATGTAGTAGCTTAACCCAATGGGATCAATGGGTATATCACCTCCGCTTATGCTTGCGATATCCACTGCCAAGCCAGCATCTAAGAATTCATAATACGGAATGGTCATCTCAGACGGGTACACCCCGGTGGCTTTCCCTGTCTCGCCTAAAACGTCATGACTTGTCGTGATTATCAGCGCTTTTTTGTCCTTGAAATTGTACGCCACTTTTTCGTAATCCGGGTGATAACCAAGCCCTCTCAAGATGTGAGGCAGCAAGATGGCACCTAAGGCAACTATCAAAATAAGAATGCCAAGAATGGTGATTATCACTTTTTTAGTTTTCACTGAAATGTATTTTTATGATAAACCAATCATGCGAATCAAGGGCAAAAATGTGACGAAAATTGGAAGGCGTTTTCAAAATGCCTTCCAATTGAACGGGACACACTAATCCACTTTCTCCCATTCGACTTTCTTTCTAGAAAAACCTGCCGACACGAGCAACTCTAGTTTGGATTTATATGGACTAATTGTCACATCAACCCATCTTTGTTTTTTGATGACAAATAATTTTCCCTTCCAACTATCACCTTCCTTAACCAGGTCTTTTAAAATTACTTCGCCAATAGGTGCTTTACGGTTATCAGACGATTCTATCTTACCCACTAATTCACCACCTTCATTCAAGATTGTAATGTTTGTGTTTTCTTTTCCTGTACTCCATAGGCCCTCTATATTTTGTGAATAGGACAATAAGCACATCAAGACACTGAACAGTGTTAAAACTAAATTTTTCATAGTTGTTAATTTTTGGCCCCTAAATAACATGATGGCTTAACCCATTCATAGTACTTATTCAATTGAAGCCCATATTTAAGACTAGCTATACACGCCGTCATTTGGTTTGCTAAAGAAATGAAGTTGATTATCAAATTTGTATAAAACGGTAATATTCAAGGCCTAGTTTTAATCGGGTAACACCTCGTCGTCCAGATGCGCTTCAAGACTCATCGACTGCCAGTAAAGTTGTTTTACTTTAGGTGCATTTTACCTACTATGTTCGTGGAGCCATTGATCTGGCGATGGTATAAAAACAGAGTTGGTAATTCCCTTTGGACAATTTTCTAAAGCGGTGTCACGTCCCCTGTATTCAAGTTGATTTCGTATTGCTCACCACTGGAAAAAGTAGCTACGCAAATATTATCCGATTGAAATACAATATCCCCTTCATAAGAGTAAGGCTCATATACAGTACTTGTGCCGTCAAGTTCAAAGGTTGATGTCCCTTCAAAGATAACCCCATCATCTTTATTGGCTTTTACATCACTATAGCCAAAAACAGACGTTGCGTTATCTACATGATTTTCCTCGTAGTTGTAGGTCCACGTGCCCCCTCTAGAGTAAGTACCATTGTAAGTCAAAGTAGTTGAACTATCTTCTGCTCCGTCAATAATCCAATCGCCTTCGATAAAGTGATCCGTATCTCTAGGGTCCGAAGTGGTGGTTTGATCTGCGCTAAAATTATACGCTATTGTCTCCTGATCACCTTGACACGTTAGGGAATAGCTTTCGGATATAGTGTAACTCACTGTTACATTGCCATTGTTCGACACTTCTGTATCCGTTCGGGTGTCACTTTGCATCTCATCACAATCTAATAAGTCGACTATCTGATCTGAAACATAATTCATATTATCAACGGCCCCGTAAGTAGCCAATGCCATTGAGGCTGCAACAAGCTCTGCTGCATCATCGACCGTAATAACAACTATGTCGTCCATAACTATTGCTTCTTCCGCAGCCTCATCACTGCAGGCCGAAAATGAAATAACAGTCACAACAAAGAATAAGAATTTCAATCCGTGATTCATTGTATCTAGTTTTAGTGGTTAAATATCTCAAGTAATATTCTTCATCTTTAACAGGACTCGAACGTACATTATGTGATGGTTTAATCCATTCATTCTTTTGACCAATTGAACATTTTGGCAGGTGAATTGATCATTCTAATTATGAATAATTTAAATCCTATAATCTTGATTAAGAATTAGCTAGCTTCCGGCTTATTCGAATGATGCGACATCAAGCAAAGATTTTGATGAATAACATCTCCGGTTTAATTTCACTGTGAATTATCCAGCAGATCCTTGAATCAGCTCTTTGCAGTGAGGCAATACCACAACCAACTATCCGACTAACATGGTTCATTCCCACGAGTTGAACGTCCAATAATTTTACTTTCACATCCCTTCAGACAAAGTGAACGTCCCTTCAGACAAAGTGAACGTCCATTAATTTTACGTTCACGTCCCTTCAGACGAAGTGAACGCCCGTTCAGACGAGTTGAACGCCCATCAATTTCATTTGAACGCCCATCAATTTCATTTGAACACCCGTCAATTTTAATTGAACGCCCGTCAAGTTGAGTTAAACACCCATCAATTCAAGCTAAACTCACTTCAAAACAAATCCGATACATGCTATAGCAGTAATCTCCTGCAGGCTGAACTAGCGCACCAATACCAACTTCTCATTAGCTAACGCCACTCCTTGATCAAGGATAACAAAGTGGTAGACACCCTGAGGCAATGCAGACAGATTCACAAACTGTGATCCGTGGTTATTCAAATCGACAGTGAACACCAATTTCCCCAATGGATCAATAACTTGAACAGTTAGAAGCCCTTGCAATTGATCGGTTTCAATGGTGACATTGCCTGCTGAAGGATTTGGGAAGATGTTGAAATCAACTTGTTGGTTTTCTTCTACACCAACAATTTCGCAACTTGCTCCTTCGTCACACGGACGATAAGCACCGTAAATGGTCTGTTGTCCAGTATTCAACGGATCGAGCCATGCTTTTAGCTTTTGCTCTGGAGTATTGTCGTTATTGGTCCAATGCTGATTCATCTTGCCATACCAATCTGGTTCTTCTGGTCCCGTTCCCGCTCCTGCTCCACCGGGCTCACAAGCAGAAGTACCACCAGTAAGTGTTCCGATGATGCGGTGCTCAAAATTGAAAATTGGACTACCACTAGAACCGGGTTCAGTTACACCAAAACCGTTTGATGTTTCTTGCCATGTTACTTCCCAATGCGAGTTCGGGTAGCCTATCCAAACACTTTGTAAGGCCGCCCCATAGGTCGATATTTTCTTCGCATCACCTGATGGATGATGAATACTTACCCCGGTTGAACTTCCCCAGCCAGAAGCATCCCATCCGGCAAAATACGGATCCCACTCATCTGGAATGGCATCTTCAATTTCAAGAAGCAGAAAATCACTCCCTTGCGTCCCTTGGCCTTCAATGTAATCATCGCTATCTGCTAGCTTAACCACTCCCACTCTATTGTGCGTTTCCGTTGGCACTCCGCTTCCGCAGCTCGTCCATTCCGGCACACCATCATTATTGGTATCTAAGAAAGGAACTTCGTAATTGAATCGAACTTGTAAAAATGCCCACTCATCGTCTTGTACATTCCAAGCACAATGCAATGCAGTTAAAAGGTACTGCCTGCAATCAAATGCGGTAGTATTCACAAGGCTTCCTGAGCAAGAGAAGAGGTTCCCTTCTGCGGTAATGATGAGATGAACCACAGCATCGCGTTGACACTGCCAATCTTCCCCTTCCGGACAATTTACATCCACTTGGCAGGCATCCGAACCACCTCCTTGATGCACCACAAAAGCACATCCCATGATTCCAAGATGAGGCACACCTTGCACGTCCTTGCTTTGCTGGTAAATCAACTTCAATTGACTTCCATCCACCAGCATTGTCATGAATTTAGAGTGCTCATTGTTATCGTCGTTGGTGTACATCACTACTTCTTCATTGTCCTGGTTGAACAAGGTCAACGTTCCTCCTACAGGAATGTGAAAGTCGTTGAAGTAGACTCCCATTTCATCTGCACCTTCCGACGCACAAGTTAACGTCCACTTTCCATCTTCAAGCTTCGCCTTTTCAAAAAAATCAAAGGCATCATACCTAACTTTTCCAAGCATCGCTCTCCCCTGCTCCTCTTCGAGTTGCTGAATTTCTTGCACAACCTCATCCCTGTCAAAAGGAACAAAATCATGGTTTCCTCTTTCCTGGGCGAAGGAGGTAAACGGGAGTGTTATCAAACAGAAGAACAGCAGTTTTCTCATGGAAGTAGATGAAATGTGAAGAAACGGGAAAAAGGAAAGAGCTGCTAACCTTTAAAATTGGTCAAATCGAAATTATCGGTTTGAAAGATCAACCTGCAGGGTCGGCTCACCAGCCGACCATTTAGGTAAAAGTGCTTCTTTCCACCTTTTTTCTTCAAAAGGTGGAGCCAAAACCGTGACTCATCACCTTCCCTTCAATTTCTACACTTTACTCCTATTTGAATGCAAACTCACCTTGGATCTCCGTTAATGGAATTACTTACCTCTCTTAGCCAAGGCTTAAACACTGCATTCAAATTTCGGAGTTTCAGTGTGAAATTGTACGGCTCACGTGATAAAGTCAGGTGTCTTACACAGTTTGAACTTTCGACGCTCGATTCATTCTGCCGAAACAAAGCCTGACAACGCCACTTTTATCCGCTCCACAGCTCCAACAAGCAACAACAAACTAATTATAAAAGGAATAACAGACTCTGACAAGGGAGGTACATAGTCATTACTTATAAAATGTAGAATGAACAACTGAAATGGCCATGCGAAAATAGTAGCAAGTGTTCCGGCGATGAGTAATGTGCTTCCTAACAATGGTAGCTGATGCACAACCCCCAATTTCACGTCAAATCAAGCAAAGTGCTCAAGTC
>CAYGUR010000138.1:0-8883 GCA_964353035.1 uncultured Comamonadaceae bacterium
GCCTTAAATGGCAATGAAGCAAACTACGTGCAGTCGTTTGAAGGGAATGCGTTCAACCAGTTTCAACCCCATGTCACTGTAGGCTATGGAAGCGCGCATGGCGAAGCAGGGCAGAGGACCATTCAGTTCAGAGCGGGGGTGTTTCACCTCGGACCAGCCTGCACTTGTCACACTGAATTAACGTGATTGATTCATACTTTTGGACATGGAAATTTTTGACCATCCACTCATTGTACTGCTGTTTTTACTGATCGCAATCTTGTACAGTTCGGTGGGATTTGGAGGTGGGTCAGGCTACCTTGCCATTTTGTCACAAATTTCCCCTGACCAAGGATTTATTCGGGCCACGGCCTACGTTTGCAACATCGGCGTTACGAGCTTAAATTCAATTCGACACCGAAAGCGTAAATGGTTCAACTGGAAGGATACTTGGCCGTGGTTAATGGCTTCTATTCCAATGTCATATGTAGGCGGCTCATACCGATTGGAAGATCGAAATTTCTACATCCTTCTCGGCGCTTTACTCTTCGTAGCAGCGGTGCTACTTTTTGTTCGGGATCGAATTGTATTGAAACCAACAAAGGTCTTTAATGCACTGCTTCCAAAAGTGATTGTTGGGGGTGGAATTGGACTTTTGGCCGGACTAGTTGGCATTGGTGGGGGCATTTTTTTATCGCCCCTATTGCACTTAACGAAATGGAGAGCAGGAGAACGAATAGCCTCCATCAGCTCTGTTTTTATTCTTGTCAACGCGCTGGCAGGTGCTCTCGGGTTTTTTATGAATCAATCCACTGCGTTCAACTGGAGCGGAACGCTTGTGCTCTTGGCAGCAGTTTTAGTGGGATCTTGGGTTGGCACCTCATTCAGCATTTCGCCTTTAGGCAAACGTTTGATCCGTTATACAACGGGCGTTTTAGTCTTCGTTGTGGGGGTGCGCTTACTGATCGCCAACGTTTGATTCCTCTTTTTCCTCCATGGTATTCAATACCCAGCGGATTTCATGGTAATCTGCATCGTCTCCCAATGCTTCTTTTATAGGCTTCATACCTTCTCCGCGGTTCATCTCGATGGCTTTTTTGATAGCTTCAATCTTGGGTTTTTTAAGCAGTTCCGAGAGTTCTACTTCACCTGAGTCCAGAAATCTCCCAAGGTGACCACAAATGGTTGAAACGGCCAGAGCACGTTCGTTTGCGATCTCCTCAATACTTTTTCCTTCCTTGAACATTTTCAGAGAAGTACGGAAAGATTCGCCCTTGCGCGGCTTGCCTTTCATGCCCGTGGACTTCGTTTTACCTGGGGTCGACTTGCTCGATTTTAAGGTTTCCGCGCGTTCTTTTTCGCTCTGTTCTTCCTTCGCTTCGATTTCTTCGCCAAAGAAAAAATTGTTCGCCAATAAGGTGGCCGATTGCAACATCTTCTTTCGTTTAAAGGCAATCATTTCGAGCTCTTTCAAGTCAGCGATGTACTGTTTAACGCCTTTTTTCGAACCAAGCGCCTTGATCTTTTCTAGCAGTTTTTGTGAGACTTCGTAGATCTTCGGACCGAAATACTTCTCAGCACTATCGAGTCGTTCTACGATTAACTTTTTGTCGCAATTTTCTTTAGAATGCATCAGTCGTTCCAACTGCCTGCGGAACTTCGTTGAAGGGTCTTTCATTTCCTGAACTTCCGAATTCAGTTTAGCGGCCCATTCTTGGTCTTCTTGCTTCGCAGAACGGGTTTCACTTTTGGTGTAGCTCTGCGCATGAAAAAGAACCATCCGGAGTAAATCGCCCAGATCATAAGTTTGAATGAGTTGATTCTTCACGTAGATAAAGGCCTCTTGATCGATGAGTGTTTCAAGCTCTTCCTTTTCTTGTTTGGTAGCAGCGAAACGTTCAACACTGGGCTCCACTAAAAAAGCATCTACAGGAACGGAAGAGGTGAGGACTAGTCCGTCTAAGCTGCGCAAGCGCGAAAGGGCCACATAAATTTGTCCGGCAGCGAAGGCGTCCGAAACATCCACAATGGCTTTGTCAAAAGTCAATCCCTGACTCTTGTGCACGGTGATGGCCCACGCCAACTTGAGTGGGAAATGCTCAAATCGGCCTACAATCTGCTCTTCAATTTCCTCGGTAGTTTCGTTGAGGGTGTATTTTTGATTTTCCCATTCGTAGCGCGACACTTCTTGTGGTTCTTCGCCCTGACAAGTGACTTCAATCACTTCGCCCGATAGGGCAGTTACCTTACCAATCTTCCCGTTGTAGAAACGTCCTTGTCCGGTGGCATCATTCTTCAGAAACATCACCTGAGCACCCACCTTGAGCTCCAGTCGTTCTTCGATGGGGTAGATGTTTTCGGGGAAATCACCGGCCACCACAGCGTCGTAATGGTAGACCTTGCCTTTCAATCGGTCCAAGGCATCTTTGTTAATGCGATCTGCTTTGTAATTGTGTGTGGTGAGTGTGATGTATTCTTCGTTCGGGTCTGGGTCGAAGCCTTTGATGTAGTGCGAATTGAGCAACTCTAAATCTTGCTGATCTGCTCGGTTGTTCCGAAGGTTGTTCAACAAACGAATGAAGTTTTCATCGCTTTGGCGGAAAATCTTTTCGAGTTCGACATAAACCAATCCACTTTCACGAATGGCATAGGAATCGAAAAAGAATGGACTCGCATAATACTGTCTGAGCAATTCCCAATCTTCGGGTTTCACTACTGGTGGAAGCTGCAGCATATCGCCGATGAACAATACTTGAACACCGCCAAACGGACGTGTATATCGTCTGCGAACACTTCGCAACACTTGGTCAATGGCGTCTAATAGATCAACACGCAACATTGAAACTTCGTCAATGACGAGGAGTTCCAGTTGCTGTAACATGCGTCGTTTCGTTTTCGACAAACGCATTGTTTTCAATAGGGAATCGATATCGTGAATTCTACCATATTGATACTGTGTCAACTCCAGCCTTCGCACCGGAACAAAATTACCCAAGGGCAATTGGAAAAGGCTATGAATGGTTACTCCACCCGCATTCAGCGCGGCAATTCCAGTAGGAGCCACAACAGCAGCTTGTTTGGGTGTTGCCTTGAGCAGATTGCGTAAAAAAGTTGTTTTACCTGTCCCTGCATTTCCAGTTAAAAAAACGCACCTCGAAGTTTGATTGATAAACCTCGAAGCCATGATTGCTGGTTCGCTGAATTCGTACTTTTCTTTCATTGACAAACGATATGGTCAAAGGTAGTTGTCCTATTTGAGCTATGAAACCCGAAGGCACGACGTCCACAAAGTTTCTCTGAACGAATACAAAGTTGTTCACGATATGGCGCAAACCCCAATGCATTTTTTAACCTTTGTCCTATGAAAATCGATCTTCTCGCTTTCGGTCCGGCCAAAGAAATTATTGGCCAACAAAAATCTGAATTGGAACTTCCAAACGGAACCACATCAGACGCCTTGAAAGCTGATTTGTTGGAACGTTATCCGGCTCTGGGTAGCTTTGATAGTTTGCGCTTTGCGGTGAACGAATCGTATGTTTTAACGAATATCACCTTGAGTAGCGGAGATGAAGTAGCAATTATTCCACCTGTAAGCGGCGGCTGATGAAAAGTACGATACGTATTACTGATTCCGTTTTGGATCCTGAAGAATGTAGAAGGTTTGTGGCCGACAATAGTTGCGGTGGACAAACGCTTTTTGCTGGGGCGGTGCGCAACACTACCGACGGCAGAACAGTCAGCTACCTTGAATACGAAGCTTATACCGCTATGGCGGAAAAGGAATTGTCGCGTATCATAATGGCTAGCCAAGAACTGTGGCCCATTGTAAAAGTCGCTGTTCATCATCGCGTAGGAACGCTTCATGTTGGAGAACTGGCCGTGGTAGTTGCTGTTTCAGCAGCGCATCGACAGGCCGCGTTTGAAGCGTGCATGTACCTCATTGATGAATTGAAGAAAGATGTTCCAATTTGGAAAAAGGAATATTTTGAAGATGGTGAAGTGCGCGTGAGTGAACGTCCTTAAGTCGTCAATCTTCTGTTTCCTGCTTTCGCGCATCACTTCGAATAAGCTGTCCAACCTCCTTGGCGAAAACTTCCCATGACATTTTCGATCTCACATCCTCAATTGAAGATTTCACCAAGTGCTCTTTGACTGAAAGTTTGAACCACTTTTGAATGGCAGCAGCCAAATTCGAAGGAGTGAGCTCATCAACAAGCAAGCCCGATTTCCCTTTTTGGATGTATTCTGACAATCCGCCCACATTGCTCGCCACAATCGGGATATCGAAATGAAGTGCTGAGGCTGTTACCCCGCTTTGAGTAGCATCTCGGTAGGGAAGTACGAGCACATCTGCTGCTGAAAACCAAAGTGCCACATCGTCTGAAGGAATGAACTGATTTTTCCAATGTATGCGCGGTTTGGCTTGTTCTGAAATTAACTTCGTGTTAGTGTCAACATCGTCATATGCTTCGCCTGCAATGAGCAACTGATAATCTGCGGGCAAGAGTTCGAAGGCTTTGAGAAGGATATCGAGTCCCTTGTATTTTCGAACCAAACCAAAGAACAGCAAGGTTTTCTTCGCCGGATCAGCGCCCAATTCATCGAGTGATGCATCCCGATCATGCTTTTCGCCAAAATGGTTGTAAATGGGGTGGAACAGCGTTTTGATTTTCGCCTTAACATTCAATTTCGCTACATCTTCACTCACCGCATTCGAAAGGGTGATGAAGTTCTTGCCTTTGTTGAAGAAACGTTGGCTTAAATACTTCTGCAACGGATTGGCATCGTGCGGAATGGCATTGTGCACTAAAACATACACAGGAATCGAACCTAAATTGTTCAGCACACCGAGCAGCGCAGGGGCCAAATAGCCCGACCAAAATGGAATGATGACCAAATCTGGATTCAAGGACAGCACATGTTTCGCTGTTCTTCGCCAAGTGGCCGGGATGATAGAGTCCAGCAGTGGCGGACAGTCTTCCCGGTGAATGGCTTCCGCCTCAAATTGGGATTTCCCAGGAAAAAGCAATTTCGGATACTGCCGTTTAAAATTGACCTTAAACACTTCGTGTCCTCCTGCCTTCAGAGAACGCGCCAATTCCTCGTTGAATTGAGAAATTCCACCACGGTAGGGCGAAAAGACAGAAACGATTGCAATTTTCATTGCTGAAAGGTCGGAAATTCCTTGCGCTAGCAAGAACAATTTTGGAAACTTATCTTTGTAGCTCAATTTGAACCATGGAAGCATTTATTATAAATGGTGTGCGAACACCAATCGGAAATTTTGGAGGAACGTTGGCACCAGTAAGAGCTGATGATTTGGCAGCGCTCGCCATTAAAGCATTGATGGAAAAGAATCCGTCTGTGCCTGGCGAAGCAATCGAAGATGTGATCCTCGGTTGCGCGAACCAAGCTGGTGAAGACAATCGGAATGTGGCGCGCATGGCTTCGCTACTAGCCGGATTGCCATGGTCAGTGCCAGGCGAAACGGTGAACAGACTGTGTTCCTCAGGAATGGCGGCGGCAATTCATGCCTCAAGAGCACTGAAACTGAATGAGGGCGACCTATTCATTGCTGGTGGAATGGAGCACATGACACGCGGACCATGGGTCATTTCAAAAGTGAGCAAACCTTTTGGAAGAGATGCTGAAATGCATGATTCAAGCTTCGGTTGGCGCTTTGTTAATCCGAAAATGAAAACCATGTACGGAACACATAGCATGGGGGAAACCGCTGAAAACCTCGTGGACCTTTACAAGATTAGTAGAGAAGATCAAGATGCGTTTGCCTATCGCTCGCAAATGAAAGCCGTGGCAGCACAGCAAAATCGAAGACTGGCTCAGGAGATTATTTCTCTGGAGATTCCGCGCCGAAAACAAGACCCACTGGTGTTTTCGCAAGATGAATTTGTTCGTCCGACCACCACATTAGATGTTCTCGCAAAACTTCGTCCGGCCTTCAGAAAAGAAGGCGGAACGGTAACAGCAGGAAATGCTTCAGGATTGAACGACGGAGCAGCAGCTATCCTCATGGCTTCAGAAGCAGGTGTTCAAAAGTACCAGCTTGAGCCCATGGCACGCATTATCAGCAGCGCCGTTGCAGGAGTTGAGCCGCGTATCATGGGTATTGGTCCGGTTGAAGCTTCGCGAAAAGCGCTTCAACGCGCCGGATTGACCTTAGATCAAATGGATGTGATTGAGTTGAACGAAGCCTTCGCAGCACAAAGTCTAGCCTGCATGCGTGAGTTGGGCATTGCTGATGACGATGAAAGAGTAAATCCAAATGGGGGAGCCATCGCACTCGGACATCCACTTGGGATGACAGGAGCCAGAATCTTGAACAGTGCAGCGTTGGAGCTGAAAAACACAGGAAAAAAATACGCACTTGTTACCATGTGTATTGGTGTTGGTCAAGGCTACGCATCAGTGATTGAACGCGTTTAATCTTCACAACATGATTTACGAATTTAAAGGCTTTATTCCGGTCGTTCATCCATCTTCATTTGTACACCCACAAGCTGCTGTCACTGGAAATGTGATCATTGGCAAAGACTGTTACATTGGTCCGGGAGCTGCTATTCGTGGTGATTGGGGTGGAATTGTGATTGGCGACGGTTGCAATGTGCAAGAGAACTGCACCATTCACATGTTTCCAGGGGTGACTGTTGAGTTGGAGCCGGGGGCGCACATCGGACACGGGGCTATCATCCATGGAGCACACATCGGAAGAAACTGCATGGTTGGAATGAACGCGGTGATCATGGATGATGTGGTTGTTGAAGAAGAGAGCATCATTGGGGCGCTTAGTTTTGTGAAAGCAGGAGAGCGCATTCCAAGAAGAAGTTTAGTGGTTGGGAATCCGGCGAAGGTGATCAAACAAGTTTCTGATGAAATGATTGATTGGAAAACGAAGGGTACTGCGCTCTATCAGCAATTGCCAGAAGACTGCCATGAAGGACTCAAAGCAGTTGAAGCCCTCACCGAACTTCCCGCAAACCGTCCGAGTCAAGAAAGTTTGTACGACCGATGGAACCAGATAAAAAACGCTGAGTGAGCGCGTTTAGATTCAAACATTTTCAACTTCATCAAGATCATTGTGCCATGAAAATTGGCACCGATGGTTGTTTATTGGGGGCGTGGGCAAATCCCAACGATGTAGGAAAAGCATTGGACATTGGAACAGGAACAGGACTGATCGCTTGCATGTTAGCCCAGCGCTTTCCAAATCTACACCTTGATGCGATTGAATTGGATTCATCTGCAGCAGCACAAGCCGCATCGAATGTCCAGGAGAGTCCGTTCAACGAGCGCATCTCCGTTTTTGAATCCAATTTGTTAGACTGGTCAGCAAAGGGGTACGACTACATTGTCTGCAATCCGCCATTTTTTTCAAGTTCCAGTTCATCAGCCACCGGGGCTTCGCGCATTCAAGCGCGACAAGAAACCCAGCTGCGCATTTCAGACCTCTTTACACATGCTTTTGAGCTCGCTACTGATTCAGGGAGACTGTCTATTGTCTGGCCTTCGAGCAGGGAATGGGAAGCACTTCAGTCGGCTGAAGCCAGCGGATGGTATTTAAGAAGGAAGTGTGAATTGTTTCCTACACCAAACAAAGCATCACATCGATTGCTGCTGGAATTTTCGAAAGAAGAATGCGATTTAGAAGCGGAAAAATTGGTCATAGAAGAATTGGGACGACATCAGTATTCTGATGCGTACAAAGCATTGCTTAAAGAATTCTACTTGAAATTTTAAGACCCAAGGATGCGCTTGAGCTTGTCAATCTGGCTGCTCCAAAGAAGTTGAGATTCTTCTACTTCATCTTCTTCTGCGAAATCAGTTACTAACAGGGCTGTTTCACCAGTGAGAGCGTCAATCTTGATACGTAACTCGAAAAACGATTTGTCATCTGGATCATCTTCTGTATCGAGCCATTTGAATTTGACAAATTCTTCACGCTTTTTAGTGAGTAAGCGGGCATCTTCTTCGGCTCCATCCCAAAAGAAGGAATAGATATCATTTTTTATATTGACATCGTCTGCGAACCATTCTGACAGTCCGCTAGGCGTACTTAGGCAATTATATAGAATGCTTTTGGATGCATTCACAAGGTATTCAACTTGGTATTTCTCTTTGTCCATTTATCTGCTGTTAGGCGAAATCGGAAGATATGCAAAATCTTCACGCTTTCAATGCATAAACCATTACAATTGGTTTAAAAAAATATCTATATTTGCCGCCGAATTGATGGCGAGGTAGCTCAGCTGGTTAGAGCGCAGGATTCATAATCCTGAGGTCGAGAGTTCAAGTCTCTCTCTCGCTACATAGTTTCAAAAAGCTGTTTAACAATATGTTGAACAGCTTTTTTTTATGTCTTAAGGACTGTGATTTTGTAGATGCTTGAAAGGGGGCAGGAGGTTTTCCTTCGCTATTAATGCGAAAAAAGAGACTGAAGTAAGAGGAGGGAGTGATTTGTACTAAATTATTTTTTCTTCAATTGCTGCTCTTCGAGCTTCGCAATCAGCTTTAGCGACATGTTTTTGAAGGCGTCTGTGCCTGTATCCATTTGCATTTCTGCACTTGAAATAATTTCAGGAATAAGCTCGGGATAGTCTTTGGCAAATCTTCCAAGCATTTGAAGGGTGTAGTACTTTTCTGCCGTTGCTGAGTCCAGCGCATTGAGTCGTTCGAAACACATGTCCACAACCGCACCCTCTGTTTCTTTGAACGCGTAGCTTTTCATTTTCACCAAGTTCATCAGACACTTGATCAAATCTCTTCGGGCTCCAGAAAACTTTGAAATTTGAATGAGGTAAAGGACTTCCTCCACGCGCTTCCCCATTAATGAAGGACGTGCATCACTAGCAGTGCGTAAGACCCAAGCCGCTTTCGCACTTTCAGGAT
>CAYGUR010000139.1:0-8759 GCA_964353035.1 uncultured Comamonadaceae bacterium
CAGACTTGGATGTTCAACTCAGCGCATTGCTGAAGGATACGTTCCTTTCTTCCGCTGGAGTGCTGTGACCCCATCCCTTCGTAACCGTGAGGGAGGAACATGGTCAATCCGTTCATGGTTCGCCACTTGTCTTCAGCGGCAGAGATGAACTGGTCAATCATGATTTGAGCACCGTTGAAGAAATCGCCAAACTGTGCTTCCCAAATGGTTAATCCTTGGGGTGTTCCGAAGGCATAACCGTAATCGAAACCAAGCACGCCGTACTCACTCAAGAGTGAATTGTAGATGGACAGTTGGGCTTGCTTCTTATCTAAATGGTTGAGCGAAATGAACTCTTCTTCGTCATCTTCGGTTTTCACCACGGCATGTCGGTGAGAGAAAGTCCCTCGTTCCACATCCTGTCCGGAAATACGCACTGGATGCTCTTCCACGAGCAAGGAAGCATAGGCCAACAGTTCGCCCATACTCCAGTCCAAGTTGTCTTCTTTCAGCATTTTCAGACGATCAGCCATGAGCTTTTGCGTCTTTCTAAATACCTTTTTTCCTTCTGGAAGTTGAGCAATTTTCTTCGCTAGTTCTACCAAGGTTTTCTTCGCCACACCTGTTTCTGGAGATTGGTCGAAATCTTCAGGAACAGCGGTTGTATAGCCTTTCCATGTTTCTTCAAGGAAGTGTTTTACGTAGGCTTTCGAAATTTCTTTCGACTTGTCGTATTTCGCGTCTAACTCCACCTCAAGGGTTTTTGTCATCTTTTCGCTTTCCTCTTTTGAAAGTACACCTTCTGACACCAACTTATCTAAGTAGATGTCTCTTGGGTTCTTGTGTGTTCCAATTGCCTTGTACAATCTCGGCTGGGTGAACTTCGGCTCATCCCCTTCGTTGTGACCGTACTTTCGGTACCCCAACAAATCAATGAAAACGTCTCGATTGAATGTTTGACGGTACTCCAGGGCAATACGCATCACTTGAATCACCGCCTCTGCATCATCCGCATTCACATGGAATACCGGACAAAGTGTAGCCTTTGCCACGTCGGTGCAATAGGTTGAACTACGTCCGTCCAAATAGTTGGTGGTAAAACCAATCTGGTTGTTCACCACAATGTGAACAGTCCCCCCTGTTCGATAGCCATCCAATTGGGCCATCTGAACAATTTCATAGACAATTCCTTGTCCGGAAATGGCCGCGTCACCATGGACCAATACAGGAACAATGGCTTTTTCGTCTTTTAGGTAATGGTCAATTTTCGCTCTGGTCAATCCTTCAACAACTGGATCAACGGCTTCAAGGTGCGAGGGGTTCGGCGTGAGTGTCAAATGCACCTTCTGACCAGAGTCAGCCACTACATCCACACTGTAACCGAGGTGGTATTTTACGTCTCCATCAAACACACCATCGTCGTCGTATTCTTTCCCTTCGAACTCACCGAAGATCTCTTCGTAGGGCTTACCAAAAATATGCGCTAAGGTGTTCAAACGTCCACGGTGGGCCATTCCAACAATGAATTCCTTCACCCCCATTTTTGAACCGGCTTCCACCAAATCATCCAGCGCGGCAATTAAGCTTTCATTTCCTTCAATGGAAAAGCGCTTTTGTCCAACAAACTTGCGTTGAAGGAACTGCTCAAAAACGGTGGCTTGGTTTAGCTTCTTAAATACTTGCTTCTTTTCGTCTTTGCTGAAAACGGGTCTGTTTTTCAGCTCAATGCGATTGCGAATCCATTCAACCCGCTCTGGGTGTCGAATGTACATGTATTCAATCCCGATGTGCTGGCAGTACGTTTGCTGAAGATGCTCTTCAATCTCTTTCAAGGTTGCCTTCCCAATCCCGATGGCCTCTCCCGCTTCAAACTGCGTGTCAAGGTCTGCTTCAGTCAGACCAAAATTTCCGATCGACAAATCAGGCGAATACTGCCTGCGTGTTCGCACGGGGTTAGTCAAGGTGAACAGGTGACCTCGAGTGCGGTAACCGTCAATCAGGTTTAAAACCTTAAATTCTTTCTGAACGTTTTCAGGGATTGCTCCCCCGTCCTGAAAATTCATCTGCGCAAAGTCGAAGCCTTCGAAGAATTTCTTCCACCCAAAATCAACAGAATCAGGGTCTTTACGGTAGGTTTTGTAGAGCTCATCTAAAGCATCTACGTCGGAATTACTCAAGTAAGAATAGTTATCCATCAGGATATTCTAAAACGATTTGTACTACAAAGTTAACAAGTAAAAGCGACCTATAAGCCAGTTCCTGATTTGATTTTTAATCGAAAAAGAACCTTCTGTACTTCGCGTTTTACGAGCAATGCAGCAAGTTGATCTGCTACAAGGTTTATTTCTTCGGTCTCCATGACCTTTTTCACCTCCCGCTCACTTACGTCCACACGGTAAAGGAGTTGCGATAATTTTGATCTATCTGAATTAAACAATTCATTGACCAAAAGTTTTGTTTCATTGAACAGCCAATTGGCATCTGCATCGAGCGGAATTTTTTCCATGCGAATCCATTCTCCTCCGAGGTCTTTGTTTAATTGCGCTGCGGTTTCAATCAAAACTTGAGTTCTGCTGGTACCTTCAGGAACTTGCGCTATGGGAATCAGTTCTTCGTCCATTACGCTTGTCTCACGTGCACCAATTCTGCCAAATAATTGAACAGCATTCTTCCTTCTGGCTCTAGTTCCAAGTGGTTGAGTTCCTCCAAAGCCTTTTCGTAGTGCAATTGCATTTGCTCACGCAGCTCTTTTTCGGCACCAGTTGTTCTGAACAATTCCTTCACTTCTTCCACCTTTCGCTCGGGGTCGTCTGAGTTTCCAATCCAGCCATTTAATTGGGTTAACTGGGCAGGACTTGCTTTCGCCACGCAGGTCAAATACAAGAAGGTTTTCTTATCGCATAAAATATCACCACCCACTTGTTTTCCGAAGTGTTCTGGATCTCCAAATGCGTCTAGGTAATCATCTTGCAGCTGAAACGCCAATCCGGCTTCCAACCCAAACTGATATCCTCTTTTTTGCTGTTCTTCTGTTGCGCCTGCGATGAGCATTCCAATTTGGATTGAGCAAGCCAACAACACAGAAGTCTTCAATCGAATCATCTCCAAATACTCCTCAATGGTAACGTCTGAACGTCGCTCAAACTCCATATCAAGCTGCTGTCCTTCGCACACTTCAATGGCTGTAGTATTAAACAGCTCAAGCAATTGCGGCAGGTATTTGGCTTCACACTTTGCTAGGTATTGGTAGGCTTGGACCAGCATGGCATCTCCACTCAAGATAGCTGTGTTTGAATCCCACTTTTCATGCACGGTTTGCTTCCCTCTTCGCAAAGGTGCTTCGTCCATGATGTCATCATGCATGAGGCTAAAATTGTGGAACACTTCAACTGCTAACGCTGCTGGAATGGCCTTTTCGGCATCGCCTTTTGCGGCAGTGCAGGCAGCCAAGACCATGGCCGGACGCAGGCGTTTTCCGGCCAATTGCAACAGGTATTCAATGGGCTCGTACAATCCTGCCGCTTGTCCTTGATGCTCAGATTGAAAAAGGGCCGCTTCAATTTGTTCTTTGTACTTTTTGAGTACTACTTCGGGGTTCGTCTCCACACTGTTCTCTTTCAATCTGGGTGCTTCAATTGTTCAAGGAGGTAATCTCCATATCCACTCTTTCGCAGAGGCTCAGCCAGGGTGCGCATTTCCTTGTCTGAAATGAATCCCATTCGCCAAGCAATTTCTTCAATACAACCAATTTTTAATCCTTGACGCTCTTCAATTACCTGAACATACTGCCCTGCTTGCATGAGCGAAGTGAAGGTGCCTGTATCTAACCAGGCGGTACCTCTTGCCATTTTCGCCACTTTGAGTTTGTTGCGCATGAGGTATTCTCTATTCACATCAGTGATCTCGTATTCCCCACGTGCACTGGGCTGCAAGTTTTTTGCAATTTCAATTACGTCATTGTCATAGTAATACAATCCTGGGACGGCATAGTTCGATTTCGGCACCGAAGGTTTTTCTTCAATGCTAATGGCTTGGTTGTTCGCATTAAATTCGACCACTCCGTAACGCTCGGGGTCACTGACGTGGTAGGCGTATACCAGCGCACCATCAATGTCTGTGTTTTCGCGAAGCAGCTTCCCAAACCCAGGACCGTAAAAAATATTATCACCAAGAATCAGCGCTACTTTGTCTGAACCAATGAACTCCTCACCTATGACGAAGGCTTGCGCCAATCCGTTCGGTTCTGGCTGCTCAGCATAAGAAAAAGCACATCCTAAATGTGAGCCATCGCCCAGCAGACGTTTAAAGCCCGGGAGGTCTTCTGGGGTGGAAATAATGAGGATTTCACGAATTCCACTGATCATCAAAGTAGAGAGCGGATAATAGATCATTGGCTTGTCGTACACAGGCATCAATTGCTTGCTGACAGCCTTTGTAATGGGGTAAAGACGCGTACCACTTCCTCCTGCTAGAATGATTCCTTTCATAGTTGTGCGTTGCTCAAGTAGAATGCTAAGGTGGCGAATTTCAAACGGTCGTGGAAATTAGTCGCCCATTTCTCCTTTTCGAACCTCTAACTCTTCCAACTCGATATCTTCTTCTTCGTCAATGATCACCAAGAATGGCTCACTGAACGCCTTCGTTGTTAACCAGCGCTCAAAGCTTAATAACAAGGATGGAAGGAGCACCAAGTTTGAGAACATGGCCACCAATAATGTCATGGACACCAAGACCCCAAGTGCGCGAGTGCCATCAAATTCAGAGAGTGAAAACATCCCGAAACCAAAAAACAGCACAATGGAAGTATACATCATACTCACGCCTGTTTCCTTCACCGCAAGCAGCACTGATTCTCGAATATTCCACTCTTTAATGCGCAATTCCTGTCGGTACTTCGCCAAAAAGTGAATGGTGTCATCTACCGAAATTCCAAATGCAATACTGAACACCAAAATGGTTGACGGCTTAATGGCGATGCCGAAATACCCCATGACGCTTGCTGTGAAAATGAGTGGAATCATGTTCGGGACCAGGGAGATAAGGACCATTCTCAGCGACTTAAACAACAGTGCCATGATGCCAGCAATGACACAAATGGCAAGCATCAAACTGATGAAGAGATTGTTGACCATGTAGCTCGTACCTTCCAAGAATACCACACTTGTTCCCGTCAGTGTAACACGCGTTCTAGTGGCGTCAATGCTATTGGTAATGGCTGTGGTCAATGCGCTCACATCGGAAACTGACGAAATGCACGCCAACTGATCTTCGCAGGTGTCTTCTACGAGTCCTTGTGCGGCCAAATAGTTGAATGCACTGTCAACAAAAGCGGTGTTTTCAGTTAAAAAGGCATTGAGTCCTTCAATGGTGGTGGCTGCCTGAAATGCACTATCAATTCGTTCTGCCGAAGGATTGAAAATTGAATCAATGCGCGGACGGAGTTCATCTAGGAGAGCAGCCATTTCCTTGGTGCCAATGTCAGCCACCTGAGAGGTAATCCGCGTGCGCTGACGACCTTCATCCATAAAGGTGCGTTCGATGCCACCTGTTTCGTAATCACTTTGGAAGTAGGGCCCAATGAACGACTGTTCTTGTCGGGTCATTAGTTGGTACTTACTGGGATCTCCTCCATAAAACGCCTGTTTCCCGAACTTCACAGCATCAACAATGGAGAGCGACTTGCTGAACTGGTCATATTCTGACAACAGCTCTTGCATTTTCTCCATTCGGCTTAAGTTCTTAGGGCGAAGGACTTGTCCTTTTCTTCGGGTGTCAATGATGACTTCGAACGGCATCACCCCATTGAAACGCGATTCAAACCATTGCAAATCAGTAATGACGCGGTCATCTTGAGGAAGGTCGTCTACCACATTCCCGGTGGTTTCCATTCGACTGATTCCATAAAAACCAACCACTACCATTACAATGGTTAAGATGTAGACTGGTCTTCTGTGATTGGTAACGATGTGCACCAACTTATTTACGGCGTGAAAAATCCACTTGCGGTCTAAGTGACGAACATGTTTGCGTTTGGGCGGAGGCAGATAGCTGAAAACGGTTGGTATCGTTAACAGGGACACTACGAATACCGCCAAAATATTGATGGAAGCAATTACACCGAAGTGCTTTAAAATGTCTGAATGGGTAAAGATGAACGTAGCAAAACCCATGGCCGTAGTAGCGTTCGTCAAGAAGGTAGCGTTCCCCACTTTGTGAATCACTCGGGTGAGCGATTTTGCTTTGTTCCCGTGCTTTTTATACTCTGAATGGTACTTGTTTAGAAGGTAAATGCAGTTCGGGACGCCGATGACAATCATCAGTGGAGGAATCAAGCCCATCAACATGGTAATCGGGTAATCGAAAATGGCAATCAATCCGATGGACCAAACCACTCCTATTCCTACAACCAACATGGAAACAAGCATCACTCCGAAATTCCTGAAGAACAACAAGAGCAAGAATGCCGTTACGCCCGCAGCTAGCAGTAGAAACAACTTCAGCTCAGCCTTGACCTTCGAGGTCATTTGGGTTCTGATGTACGGAAGTCCTGAAATGTGCGTTTTCAATCCTGTTTCGGCCTGAAAAGCATCTACTTTGTCTAAAATGTATTGAACAGATTCACCTCTATTTTCCGAGTTGAAGAGCGAGGCGTTCACGAAGACCATCATTAAGGTGGCCGGACTGTCATCTTGGTACAGAAGACCTTTATAGAAGGGTAAGGAGCGCACTTTCGCCAATCCCGAATCTAGTTCCGCCTGTGTTTCGGGCATGCGTTCGAACACCTTCTCAAATCCGAATTGTTGGAGCGAATCATCTTTGACAATGGTGTAGGACTGTCCGATTGAAAAAACAGAATCTATTGCTGCAATGGCTTCCCCCGGAGAGCCGTCTTCATTTTCGAGAACAACATTGATCTTCTTTACTTCCTTCCCTAGGTTGTACCACTTCGAGAAATTATCTTTCGTGTAAAGTTGTTCGTCCTCAATACCAATCACAATTACATTTCCGTCCTCAGAGAAATTCTCCAAAAAATCGAGGTAGGCAACAGAGGTTGGATCATCCTTCGGGAGCAGTCCCCCAAACTTGTAGCTCATGCGCACATCTTGCGCCTTCCAGCCCATGAAAACAGTAATTACAGCCAATACGATTAAGATTGGCAATCGGTAACGAAGAATGTAGGAAGCTAAGGATGTCCACATGGATCAATGCGCTTTTATGCAATGTAGGTCATAAACCAAGGTGCAAAGAAACAAAAATACAATCAAGCGAATGTGAAATAAGTGCAAACCTGCTCCCTGTTGTTGAGTGTTTCATAACTTTGGCCTTTGAAATACAAAAGACCTCATGGCAAAATATGATGTGGCCATTATTGGCTCAGGACCTGGCGGATACGTAGCTGCTATTCGTTGTGCACAACTAGGAATGAAAACGGCACTAATTGAGCGCTACTCAACACTTGGTGGAACCTGCTTGAACGTAGGATGTATTCCATCTAAAGCGCTTCTTGACTCTTCAGAACATTACCACCAGGCGAAGGAACAATTCGCCACACACGGAATTAAACTTGACAATTTGGAGGTGGATATGCCCCAAATGATCAAGCGGAAGCAAGCCGTGGTAGACCAAACTACGGGCGGCATCGATTTTCTGATGAAGAAGAATAAGATTGACGTGTTGCACGGACATGGTTCGTTCAAATCTGCCAATGAAATTGAAATTGCAAAGGAAGATGGGTCGAAAGAAACCATTGAGGCAGCGAAAGTGATCATTGCCACAGGTTCTAAACCAGCGTCTTTGCCCTTCATTGAGATCGACAAAAAGCGCATCATCACTTCTACGGAGGCACTCGAATTGAAAAGTGTGCCGAAGAAAATGATTGTGATTGGAGGCGGTGTGATCGGACTGGAAATGGGGTCTGTTTACGCACGACTTGGTTGCGAAGTGACGGTGGTAGAATACATGGACAGCATCATTCCTACGATGGACCGAACCATGGGGAAAGAACTCGGACGTTCATTGAAAAAGATGGGCATGAAACTGCTGACCAGCCACAAAGTGAAAGAGGTCACAGCAACTTCGCGCAGCGTAACCGTAAAAGCCGACGATAAAAAAGGTGAGGAAGTAGAGCTAAAAGCTGATTACTGCCTCGTTGCTGTTGGAAGAAAACCTTACACAGACCAACTCGGACTTGAAAATACAGGTGTAAAAATGGATGACCGCGGACGCATTGAAGTGGACGAACATCTTGAAACAGCTGTGAAAGGAATTTACGCCATTGGCGATGTGATCAAAGGAGCTATGCTTGCTCACAAGGCTGAAGAAGAAGGGATTTTTGTGGCGGAAGTGATGGCCGGACAAAAACCACACATCAATTACTTGCTCATTCCAGGGGTGGTGTACACATGGCCAGAAGTTGCTAGCGTAGGATACACAGAGGAGCAGCTCAAAGAAATGGGCACCGAATACAAAGTAGGTTCATTCCCGTTCAAAGCCAGCGCGCGTGCACGTGCCAGCATGGACACGGATGGACTAGCTAAAGTCTTGGCTGATAAGGAAACAGACGAAATTTTAGGCGTACACATTGTGGGACCGCGAGCGGCAGACATGATTGCTGAAGCAGTAGTTGCAATGGAATTCAGAGCCTCTGCGGAAGACATTTCTCGCATGAGTCACGCACACCCAACTTTCACTGAAGCCTTGAAAGAAGCCGCTTTGGCTGCCACTGACAATCGCGCTTTACACGTTTAATGAACCAACCGCAGTTTTAACTGTTGGGTAAG
>CAYGUR010000140.1:0-685 GCA_964353035.1 uncultured Comamonadaceae bacterium
GTTCACGAACGATGAAGACGAGATTTGGCCAGAGGCGAATGACATGGAAATTGAATTCCAAAAGTTCCAGAACCTCAAGTTAGCAAGGCCGTCAGGATATCCTTCCTTCCAAGTATTTGAGCAAATGGATGGCGATAGGCGCGTGCGTGTGAAAGGAAATCCAAACCTCGCAAATGTCATCGTTTGTATGATCGGAATTCGAAATCCAGACAACGATGACAATCCGTTCGCTGGTTCAGATGACGGATTAGCGAAGTGCGCGAACGTCTGGGTAAATGAGCTTCGTTTAACTGACTTCGACGAAAAAGGCGGTTGGGCTGCAGTAGCAAGAATGAATGCTACTTTGGCAGATTTCGGAACAGTATCAGTAGCTGGAAACATGTCTACACCTGGTTGGGGTGGATTGGAGCAGCGTGTACTTGAAAGACAACGAGAAACCATTCGTGGTGTTGATGCAAATACAACCCTTCAACTAGGTAAGTTCTTCCCTGAGAAACTGGGACTGCAACTACCAATGTATTTGGGGTATTCTGAAACGGTAAGCACGCCTCAGTTTGATCCGCTGCAACCTGATATTGAGTTGACCAATGATGAATTGACACCGCAAGATCGAAAACGGTCCCAGAGCATTGTCAAGCGACGAAGTATCAACTTCACGAATGTTCGAATCAATCCGACCAAAGAC
>CAYGUR010000140.1:695-8693 GCA_964353035.1 uncultured Comamonadaceae bacterium
ACCAAAGACCCTGCTGGCGGAGGAAAGCCTAAACAAGCCGGCAAAGGTGAAGTGGATGATAAGGGCGGAAAAGGTGGAAAAGGTGGAAAAGGCGGAAAGGAAGACAAAGACCGCTTTTACGACGTTTCCAACTTTAGTGTGTCTTATGGCTACAATGAAGTGTATAGACGCGACATCAACTTGGACTTCCAAATGACCAAGAATTATACGGGAGGCCTGAACTACCAATTCCAGAATAAACCAACAGAAGTCAAGCCTTTTGCGAAGATTGGATTTGTGAAGAGCAGTCCGCTGTTGAAGTGGGTGAAGGATTTTAACTTCTACACTGGAATCAAGAGCTTCACGTTCAATACACAAATGAACAGAACCTATGAGACCAGTAGAGTAAGAAACAATACTGAGGCACTCTTTGGTGTGGAATCAAATGTCTTGATCAATACACAGGTATTGAAGACATGGAACTGGACGCGCGCTTACAATTTGAACTACGACATTACGAAATCGTTGAAGTTTGACTTCAGTGCGAACAATGCGGCGCTGGTAGGTGAGCCAACAGGTGTGATTGACAAAGAAGACACAGATTGGTATACCGCTTACAAAGACACGGTGTGGAACAATATCAAGAATTTTGGTGAAACAACGAATTACAACCACAGCACTTCATTGAGCTATAAATTGCCGTTCGATAAATTGCCTCTGCTTGATTTTATTTCGGCTGATGCCCGCTATCAAGCGAGCTACCGTTGGGATCGAGCGCCGTTCTCCCAAGATTCATTGGGGAACACCATTCAAAACTCCAGGGCACTGTCGTTGAATCCACAGGCGAACTTGGTGAACCTCTACAACAAGAGTGACCGACTGAAAGAGATCAACAGCAACAAGCCGAAGCGGAACAACCGTCAGGTGCGAAATGAAGATCGAGACGGGTTTGGTGAAGTGGAAGAAGAGCGAGAACAGAAGGAAAAGGTAAATCCAATTGACGTGGCATTGCGCTTCTTAATGATGGTGCGAAACGTTGGTGGAACTTACCAAAGAAACGAAGGGATACTCTTGCCAGGCTACACGCCAAACACCCAATTCGTTGGAATGGACCCTTCGTTCACTGCTCCGGGAATTCCATTTATTGTTGGTCAGCAGAATACAGATTTGATGGGCAATCCTACCGGGAATTTCGCATTGGATGCTGCGCGAAATGGATGGATTTCAGACTCGCAGTTCTTGAACCAACAGTATTCAGAAACCTATCAGGAGACATGGAATGTTCGAGCAAATATTGAACCCATCAAACACCTGAAAATTGAGCTTACTGCGAACCGCCAAGAAGGACGAAGCAAGAACAGTTTCTTCCGTTTTGACGAAGAGTTGGGCGATTTTGAATTCCAGTCTCCAATGGAAACCGGAAATTTCACCGCATCAATCAACACCTTCGCAACAGCATTTGTAAATGATGATGCTGACTTCAACAACGAAGTGTTCGACCAATTCCTCTTGAACAGGTTGGAAATTTCTAGCAGATTGAATGATGAAACGTATCAATTGGCAAACGCAGAAGACAATGGCTACTATGCTGGCTGGGGACCAACATCTCAAGATGTATCCATTGCGGCATTTATTGCGGCTTATACCGGTCAAGACGCATCAGAAGTAAGCCTGAATCCGTTCAAAACGAAGGTGGCGCCGAACTGGAGAGTGACCTATGATGGTTTGTCGAAACTACCGCAGTTCAAGAAACGTTTCAAGCAGTTCAACATCACGCATACGTATTCTTCAACCATGACGGCGAGTTACGTTACGAACTTGAATTATGAGGAAAATGCGGAAGGTTTGCCGACGGCAATTGATCAATCTGAATTTGGAAACTACATTCCAGAAAGACAAATTTCAACGGTGAGCATCAGTGAGCAGTTATCTCCGCTGATTGGATTCGATATGACGTTGAAGACAGAAGGGAAAAATGACCCGCAAATTCGAATCGAAATGGCGCGTGATCGTACCATCGCGTTTGGACTGTCTAACAATCAAATTACAGAGACACGTGGAAACTCTATAATCTTAGGAGTAGGTTACCGCTTCACAGAAGTGAAGAATCCATTCTACAGACAACGTGGGAACCTTCCAGTGAAAATGTTGAAAGATACAGAGCTGTCATTGCGTGCTGACTTAACCATTCGAGACAATGCTACGGTGATTCGTAAGATGCAAGAGCGTCAGAATCAGCCAACGGCAGGACAGCGAATTGTGTCAATTAAGACAACGGCAGATTTGGAAGTGTCAAAGAAGTTGACCTTGCGTTTCTTCTATGACCATCAATTGACGAGACCGAAGATCTCAACTTCGTTCCCAACGTCGAACATTAATTCTGGAATAACACTTCGCTTCCAGTTAACTCAATAAATAGTTGATTGAACGTAAGGCAAAAATTCTATTTTTGTCGCAAAACCAAGAGTAATGAATATCCCAAAAGAACTGCGTTACACCAAAGACCACGAATGGGTTCGTGTTGAAGGCGATGTAGCAACCATCGGAATCACTGATTTTGCGCAAGGTGAGCTTGGCGACATTGTATTCGTTGAGATTGAAACCGAAGGCGAAGATTTAGATTCTGAAGAAGTGTTTGGAACTGTGGAAGCAGTAAAAACGGTTTCTGACTTGTTCATGCCTGTGGCAGGTGAGGTGACAGAAGTAAACGAAGCACTTGCTGACAATCCTGCGGCGGTAAATGAAGATCCGTATGGTGCAGGTTGGATGATCAAAGTTAAGCTGAGAGATGCATCAGAAGTGGAAGCACTGATGGATGCTGCAGCTTATACAGAACTTGTAGGGTAAATGTTTTTCCGGCATTTGATCTGGTCCTTCTTGTGGGCCATTATCATTGCTGGCCTCTATTTGGCCCCTGGGAAAGACATGCCAAAAATGGAGTTCTGGGATTTTCTCCAGTTCGACAAAGTTGGCCACCTGACCGTTTTTTGCCTTTTCACCTTGTTTTTAAAGGTGGGTTTCAAACGCCAATCGGCCTTCCCAAGACTCCAGAATAGGAGTTCTCTGTGGGCCTTGATGTTTGCAGTCCCTTACGGTGGAATACTCGAATTCATTCAAGGAACAATTAGTCCAGACAGACACAGTGATGTGTTTGACTTTGGCGCGAATGTTGTTGGTAGCATTCTTGGAATTGTTATTTATCGGCTAATTTATCGTCGGCTCTGAATAAAGCTCCAACAGAATTCGTTAAATTCACAGCATAATTAGGTATCATGGAAGTACGTAAAAACGAAGATGTAGACATTGACAACAAGCGAGGCACCTGGAGTGTACTCGGTTTTGTTGGGGCATTGGCGTTGATTTTAGCGTCAATCGCATGGACTTCTTACGACGTTCAAACCATCAGTGGGCTCGACTTTGCGGTTGACTTGATGGAAGACGAAGAAGTACCAGTATTCATTCAGCCACCGCCACCGCCACCGCCGCCACCACAGCAAACAACTGTGATTGAAATCGTTGACGATGAAGAGGAAATTGAGGAAGAGTTGGAAATTGAAGACTTGGAACTTGATGAAGACACTGAAATTGAAACGGTAGATTACGAAGAAGAAGAGGTTGTAGATGATACCCCATTCATGGTGGTTGAGCACATGCCTGCTTTGGGAGCGTGCAAAGAACTTCGAGGTGACGAAAGAAATCAGTGTACCAATACAGAGATTGTAAAGTACATCGCTTCAAACACCAAGTATCCTCCAATTGCGAAGGATGCTGGAATTCAAGGAACAGTTTATGTATACTTTGTTGTTGATCGCAACGGAAAAGTGAAAGACGCAAGAGTCCTTCGTGAAGTAGATCAGCGATTGGACAAAGAAGCATTGCGTGTTGTGCAGAGCTTGCCTGACTTCGAGCCAGGAGAGCAACGCGGAAAAGCGGTGCCAGTGCAGTACACGATTCCTGTGAAGTTTACGATTCGATAAGAACAGCTGTTTTACAGCGAAGAAATAATTAAAGGGCCGCCATCAGCGGTCCTTTTTTTTGTGCACCATTTTCAACGCTTGTTGCAATCGATCTTTACCTTGAATAACGGCGAAAGGTACTCCTGATGCTTGAACCTTGAGCAAGTACTTGTCGAATAGCCAGTCTAGCTGACCATTGCTTTCGCGAAGCGGATCATCTTCCCAGGGAAGATCTGGATAGCACAGTAGAATGAGGTCAAAAGGATATTGTTTTTTCGCTGAGTTGAGCGCTGTTGAACACGAGCTGAATCGGACCTCTTCCCAGATATCCAAAACAAGGAAATCAGTATCGGCCACTAAAAAGGTCGCAGTTGGTTTTGACATGGCCGCGGCAATCCATTGAACTTGCCTGTCTATGATCTGATTCAAATCGTGCAGCGAATAGTTTCCTTGCTTTTCTTGTAGGTAGAAGCGCGCATACTCTGGTAAGTAAGAACACTTGAGGGCTTGAGCAAGCGCTATGGACAAAGAGCTCTTTCCGCTGCTTTCCGGACCTGTGATGGCAATTCGAAACATCAGAACAATTGGAATGAAGTGAAATAACCATCAATGGCCATGACTAAATAAACCGCGAAAAGTAGAGCTGAAATGTACATTTTTCGCTGTCCGTAAAGGAAGATTGCCACGAGGTCTATGACAATCCAATACAACCAGTTCTCATGAATGTAATTGATCATGAGCCACGTTGCAATCAGACTGAAAACAGTCGTAGATGCGTCTAAGAAGGGTGTTTTCGCATCGGTCTTCTTCTTCAAATACCACCCAACTCCGAACACTGAAATCCCGCCTACAATAAGGTAGGGCAGGTGGAAAGGCAATTCTGAATGCACAATGTACCATTCGGAAGAAGTGGCGAAGAATCCGTAAATAGCAAAAAGGATGTAGAACAAGTGGAGTGCGCTTTCTGCGTAAATTTTCTTCTTCCACGTTAAGACCATAAAAACGATGGATCCTAAAAATGCCGGGATGTACGCGAGCGAAATATTTCCGCCTGTATTGGCGAAGTGAATGTAAAGAAACGTGTAGGCCAAGCTCAGCACAACCGCTACCACTTCTGCGACAATAAAGGTGTTTTTATGCGTAATCAAAAGCCGGTTTGTTTAAGAATTTCGCTACGAATACGTTCGTTTGTTCTGCTGCCATGAAGGGTTTCATCTCTTTGTGCAGCAGTTCGAAGACTTCGTCATAAGCTCCTTCAATCATGGTGCTCATTCCATTGGTCTTTACACGAATGGCGGGACGGTTTTGAAGCTCATCTAAAAAACGAAGTACTTCGATTTCGTATTTTTCTGTGAGCGGATAGAAACTGAGTTCGAGTGATACAATCATGGAGGTGGTTTGAGTTCGCAAGTTAACACAAGTTCAGTCGCAGCCAATGTTCCAATTGTAAGGGATGCCTAGCTACTCAGACTCTTCGTCTTCCTCATCATAAAAAGTGCAATTGCACGGAGGAGAGAGCTTGAGTTCGGCTTTTGGGATGAGCGTTTTCACGCGTTCTTGCTCTTGAGCGCTCATTTCGTTGTGGAGTAAATCAACAAGGGTTAGTTGTTCCATACGCAGCAAAGAAGTGGGGTAATAGCCGATGACGTTGCTCCACAGAATCAGCTCTTTGAGGTTAATTAGTCGATGAATTTCGTCAGGGATGCGATCTACTTCATTGTCAGAAAGGTCTATTCGAACCAAAGAGCGCATGTTGCAAAGAAAATCAGGAAAACCAGTAAGCTTGTTTTTCGAAACAGAAATGATTTGTAAATTCTTGAGTTTTGCGAGTTTTTTTGGAAGCTCTTTCAGCTTATTTCGATCTAAGATTAACTCTTGAAGATCAGTTAGGGCGTAAAGCTCTTCTGGCAATTCTTTTAAGCCAGATCGGGTGAGGTCAAGACGGTAAACGGGGATTTGAGCCTGAAGTGCATTTTCAATAGAGTCATACACTTTGGCTGTATCTAACATTTCAAATGGAACAGACTGCGCTCTAGACAGAACGACCAGCGTTACAAACAGAAATGTATAGATGTACTTCATTCTTTTAATTTATCAAGGGCTGCCAGTTGGTCATCCTTAAGTTGTTTTATCAGTTCTTCTCTTGAGTTGAATTTTTCTTCATCTCGAATTTTCGAAATAAATTCCAATTCCAATTCTTCGCCATACAATTGGATATTGGCATCAATCAAGTGCACTTCAATGCGTAGTTCAGAGCTATTTGTTACTGTTGGACGTTGTCCGATGTTCAGCATTCCATTGAAGGATTGTCCTTTGACGTTTACCTTCACAGCATACACACCATTGCCCGGAATTATTTTCAGCTCATCCTTAATATTCAAATTTGCAGTGGGAAAACCAAGTGTTCTTCCAATGGCATCTCCTTCAATAACGATGCCAGTGAACGGATAGTTGTATCCAAGGTAGAGATTTGCCTTTTCTAAATTCCCTTTTGCAATGGCTTTTCGGATTTTTGTGCTGCTGACATTGGTTTCTTGGATCATTTGAGCGGGAATCTCTTCGACCTTAAAATCAAACATTTCTGAAAACTGCACCAGCATTTCGAAATCTCCTTCCCGACCTTTACCAAACCGATGGTCATAGCCAACCACCATGGTGTGCACACCAATTCCTTCGACCAACAATTCCCTCACGTAGTCTAAGGCACTGCGTTTCGAAAAATCCAAGGTGAAGGGTTGAATGATCAAATGGTCGATTCCACATTTACTCAGTTGTTTGATTTGCTCTTTGCGGGTGTTCAATAGTTTTAGACCATGGTCATCAGGAAAGAGCACCATGCGCGGATGAGGAGAAAAGGTAAGCAGGACGGTCTCACCATTTACTTCTTTGGCAATGTGTTTTAATCGCTCTAGTATATGATAGTGGCCTATGTGAATACCGTCAAACGTACCTGTTGTTACGATGGGTCGGTCTATGCCTTTGAATTCGCGAACGCTGTGATATACTTTCAAATCAAGAGAACTCCTTGCAAGGCAAATATAACGCATTTGAATGTGGAGAACGGGTGGAAAAAAAGAACTGTCCACTTTTTTTAAACATTCATTGTTTAACCGCATGATTCACCTTACTTTTGCACCCGAATTTAGACCCATAGAAATCCCGTCTGAATATGTCTAACACAATTGGAAAAATCTCTCAGGTAATTGGACCTGTAGTAGATGTAAGTTTTGAAAACGCTGATATTCTTCCAAACATCTTTGATGCGTTGGTGATCAAGCGTGATAACGGAGAAGAATTAATTCTAGAGTGCCAGAAGCACATCGGAGAAGATTCAGTGCGTGCCATCTCAATGGACTCAACTGAAGGACTTCGTCGTGGTATGGCTGTAGAAGCCAAAGGACATGCAATCACCATGCCTATTGGAGACAAAATCAAAGGACGTTTGTTCAACGTTGTTGGAACGGCCATTGATGGAATCGACAATATGACTGGAGAAGGCGGGAATCCGATTCACCGTGATGCTCCTCGATTTGAAGATCTTTCAACTGCAACAGAAGTGTTGTTCACTGGAATTAAGGTAATTGATTTGATTGAGCCTTATGCGAAGGGAGGAAAGATTGGATTGTTCGGTGGTGCCGGTGTAGGTAAGACCGTATTGATTCAGGAGTTGATCAACAACATTGCGAAAGGATACGACGGTTTGTCAGTATTTGCGGGTGTTGGTGAGCGTACTCGTGAAGGGAATGACCTTCTTCGTGAGATGATTGAGTCAGGTATCATCAAGTATGGTGAGAACTTCATGCACTCTATGGAAGAAGGTGGATGGGACCTGTCTAAAGTAGACATGGAAGAATTGAAGGAGTCAAAAGCAACATTTGTTTTCGGACAGATGAACGAGCCTCCAGGGGCACGTGCTCGTGTGGCGCTTTCAGGTCTTACAGTAGCAGAGTATTTCCGTGATGGAGATGGTTCTGACAATGCTGGTGGACGTGATATCCTTTTCTTCATTGACAATATCTTCCGATTCACACAAGCAGGGTCAGAGGTGTCAGCACTATTAGGT
>CAYGUR010000141.1:0-8587 GCA_964353035.1 uncultured Comamonadaceae bacterium
CTACCAAACAAAGCGAGTAGGAATCATCCAAAATGGCTTGCACGGAATTGCTTCTTATGAATCTGGCGAAGTTTTGCGCGCGTGTAAATACAAGGGTAAAATTGAGCTGGTTAAAGGAGCTGGATCGAGTGATTATTACAAAAGTGTAGATAAAACTGACCCAACATCTCCTAAAACCATACTGAACGATTCTTCCAACGTAGATTTTGTTTTTTCATTCAATACCAAAGTTGAAGTGCTCAAAAAACAATCGTTGATCGTAGCGGTGAGTCCAATAAACGACGACAGTTTGTTTAGCATCACTGTAGCAAATTGCTTCTCGGGAGACCCAATTGTTCGTCTAGAAGCGAAATGGAACAGTAAAACGGATTACCTGAGCGAATACAACTGGGAATTGTTGAACGATGATGTGATGGTCATCCATGAGGAACGTACCTTGGACAATTCTAAAAGTACGCAGTTGAGAAACGCCAAATGCTTCAATATTAAATCGGGCGAGCTCCTCTATGAATCCGGCATGGGTGAATACAGCAGATTGGCTTCGCGAAAAATAGACGATTCAGAAATGTTGTTCTATATGCACCCGAACAACAAAAAGTATGCTGCCAAAAACGAGTTGCCCGTAGCGAAAATGAACAACGAAACGGGGGTGTTAAGTTTTGATGTGAAATAATCAGAACAAAAGCTAGTCTAAATTGAGTTAGTGGAGGGTGCCACTTATCTAACAAAAATCAGCTTTCCAACGTCCATTTGTCATCTTTGATGTGAGTAACACAGGTTACCTTCACTTTAAAATGTAGGCTCTAACTTGGGACTACCAAAACATCACAGATGAAAAAAAACATGGGAAGTGCAGACAAAGTAGTTCGTATACTCCTTGCTGCAATAATTGCTACACTCTATTTCATGGACATCATTCCGGGAACCATTGGCATTGTTCTAATGATACTGGCTGGCATTTTTGTGCTCACTAGCTTCATTAGTTTTTGTCCGTTGTATTTACCGTTTGGACTCAGCACGAGGAAAAAGAAGTAAGAGTTTTGAGTTTTGAGTGTGAGACTTGAGGGTTGAGGGTTGGCTTCAGGGTCGGCTTGCTTGCCGCCGTTTGAGTCTGACGACATAGAAGTGGTGCGCGATTTTCAGAAATACTATATTTAGAAGTGTGAACGAAAAGCTACAAGCCTTCTTAACAACATTAACCGATCAAGAATTGGTCTTTTGCGCTGCTTACAGGAAGCAAGAATTCATTGCTAGCTCCCAAGTGCAATTTGATCAGGAATTGGAACGAAGAGGTCTTACGGTCGAAGCACAAGAAGAACTTCGTTCAACTACTCAACAAACAGACAAAGCCAATTGTATACGTTGCAATGCGCGCTTCTTTTCAGATGAAACGGATTTAGATATTGTGCAAAGAGGTTTTGAACTGCGCGAACGTGAGACCATAACAAGAAGATGTTTGATTTGCGGACTAAATCCAGATAAACATCCTTCCAAGGAAGGCTTAAGTTGGTGGCAACGGTTGTTTGGCGTATATCGTTACCGACGTATAAAATGATCGGGGTTGACTAAAAATGCTGCGTTAGAACAATCATGACTATTCTTGAATTTGGTTTTCGTTGATTCACATTTATTTTCACCCTTTGATTGAACGCGTTTTAAGAGGTCGGCTAGTGAGCCGACCCTGCTGAAGCCGACCCTGCTGAAGCGGACCCTGCCGAAGCCAACACTACTGAAACCAACAATGTAGGTTCAACTCCTTTATGGCTCAGTTCCATACTCCCTCCTCAGTAGTCAAAACTCCTCTCTCCTTCGTATCTTCGCGGTAATCAAACCCATCGCGAATGAACACCCGACAAGTCCTCAAGGAGCTCGAACAGTACGGAGACCCGAACACCAAAAAAACGCTCATGAAACACGGAGCGAAAGAACCATTCTTTGGTGTGAAAGTGGCCGACCTTAAAAAGATTCTGAAGAAAACGAAGAAGAATCATGAGCTATCACTTGAACTGTTTAAGACGGGTAATTCAGATGCGATGTACTTGGCTGGATTGATGGCAGATGAAAAACAAATCACTGAAGATCAACTCAATGAATGGGCAAGTCAAGCCTACTGGTATTACTTGAGTGAGTTCGCCGTTGCTTGGGTGGCGGCTGAAACAGCGTTTGGATTTGAACTCGGATTGAAATGGATTGAGTCTGACCAAGAAAACATAGCCACAGCAGGTTGGAGCACCCTTTCGAACTATGCTTCCATTACGCCTGATGATCAATTGGACATTAAAAAGTATAGCGCTTTATTAGACCGTGTGGAAAAAACCATCCACGGGCGAAAAAATAGGGAGCGTTACGTCATGAACGGATTTGTAATTGCGGTTGGTTCTTACATTTCTGCATTAACTGCACAAGCATCATCAGTGGCGAAATCCATTGGTAAGGTGCAAGTAGAAATGGGCGGAACGGCCTGCAAAGTGCCATTGGCTATAGATTACATTCAAAAAATGGTAGATCAGGATCGTGTAGGAAAGAAACGAAAAATGGCACGGTGCTAACCTGTTTATGAGCATCACCCTCCTTTCTTCGCCCCTTCAAGGATTTACTGATTTTCGCTTTCGAAATGCCTTTCACCACTATTTCGGAGGCATTGATACGTTCTATGCACCCTACATCCGTCTCAATGGCAAAATGGTCATCAAACCCGCCTACGAGCGCGATTTATTGGTGAAAAACAATACCACCCTGACGGTCATTCCACAAGTTATGACCAATGATCCTGATGAGTTCGTTTTTGTGGCGAAGTACGTTCAGTCGCTTGGCTACAACGAATTGAACTGGAACCTCGGCTGTCCTTACCCCATGGTAGTAAACAGATGCATGGGCTCAGGTCTCATCAATGATCCTTCACGCATTGATGCGGTTTTAGATAAAGTACACTCAGAAACAGACCTCATTGTCTCAATGAAAATGCGGATGGGCTATGAATCAAACACCGAAATATTAAGTGTATTTCCTATCCTAGAGAAGTATCCGATTAAAAACGTGGCCATTCACGCGCGCATTGGAAAACAGTTGTACAAAGGAGGAGTAGATTTAGATGCTTTT
Organism: uncultured Comamonadaceae bacterium; assembly: GCA_964353035.1. GTDB lineage: Bacteria > Bacteroidota > Bacteroidia > Flavobacteriales_D > Sanyastnellaceae > JAQWQB01. The sequence continues at coordinate 3,100 of CAYGUR010000141.1, forward strand.
CAACGCTGCATAGATCACACTTCGTTGAAACTCTACTACAACGGTGACATTACTTCGGTTCCTGCTTTTCGCTCCATGCAAGACCGTTTCCCAAGCATTGATCACTGGATGATTGGTCGCGGACTCATCGCTGATCCGTTCCTACCTCAGATGATCAAAGAGAACACAACCGTCTATCCAGCAGATCGAATGGAAATCTTTGGGAAATTCCACGACACCCTTTTCGCGGAGTTCGAAGCAGCACTGTCAGGACCGAAACACATCACCATGAAAATGCATTCATACTGGGAATACTTCGCCACCTCCTTTTCCAATCCGAAAAAAACCTTGAAGAAAATAACCAAGGCCAAAAGCATTGAGGCTTATGAACAAGCCGTTTCAGAAGTATTACAAATGGAAAGGGAATTGCAATAAAATGCTCGAAAAACAATCGTTTTAATCCAATTTACATCGCTTTTCTACGTTTTTTCTTAAAATAGCTATGCTCGCCTTCTTCGACTTCTACCCTGTCATTTCCAAAGCAGATTCTTTTTTGGATTTGTATTCAGAAGCATTCGGTTGGGCCATGTGGAACTTATGGAATCCTTTCTTGGTGGTGACAAGTTTGGTTCTAAGCTTCTTTCTTGTAAGGGTCATTTCGCTGAACACCTTATCTTGGACATTCTTTCTTTCCTTTAGTTCACTGTTTATATTGGGATTAGGTGAATACTTCTTTCGCGAGCAGTTTGACCTGCTCCGAGGCGCTGGGAAACTATCAGATCAACTTCTTTTTATCACTGAAAGTGTGATGGTTTTATGGGCAATCACCATTCCCTTGTTAGTGGCATCACTCATTTTCAGAAATAGACAACATTCCTCCAGCCCCCTTCCTTTTGGATTACGCTTTCAATCTTTGTCGAAATGGCGGCAGCGTGTGCTCTTGACCTTATTGGCCACTTCACTTTTTAGTTATCCTTTCTTACACTTTCCTCTGCTCATTTTGACATTAGCAGCTCTTCTGAACCTGTGGCTTAAAAATGTACAAATCAATCCTCGTCATCAAGAATCCAAGTGGTCAGATTTGATTCCTGTAGGCACTGTTGCGCTGTTGATGTTGGCGCTTTCGTGGATGAATGTGGAAGAGGTGGTTCATTCCATCCCCTATTTTAAAACGTACTTCTAATACATGTTTAATTGGACAACCTTCGTCCCAAACTGATAAAAATCAGCTCTTCGCTCAGAAAACGTCATAGTACAGCCTTAACCTTCAAACTACTTTTATAGTGAACAAAAATCGTCACTATGATCATCGAACAACTATACACAAAATGTCTTGCCCACGGAGCATATTACATTGAGAGCAACAAGGAAGCAGCCATCATTGATCCATTGAGAGAAGTTGATCCTTATTTAGAAATGGCCAATGAACGTGGCGCAAAAATCAAATACATTTTCGAAACCCACTTTCATGCAGATTATGTGTCTGGACACGTTGATTTAGCTCAAAAAACAGGTGCTCCGATTGTTTTTGGTCCAACTACGATGAAAACTGGTTTCAGCGCGCTCGTTGCAGAAGACGGACAAGAATTCATTTTAGGGAATGTAACTGTGAAGTTGATTCACACGCCGGGACACACTCCAGAAAGCAGCTGTTTTCTATTGCTTGATGAGCAAGGTAAACAAACTGCACTCTTCTCAGGCGATACGCTTTTCATTGGTGATGTTGGCAGACCTGATTTAGCACAAAAGGTGATTGCTGAATTGACTCAAGATAAATTGGCTTCAATGCTCTATGACTCGCTGCGCGAAAAAATCCTGCCACTCAATGATGACCTCATTGTATATCCTGGTCATGGAGCGGGAAGCGCATGCGGAAAAAACATGAGCAACGAAACCACAGACACACTTGGAAATCAGAAAAAGACCAACTACGCGCTCAATACGACGTTGTCACGCGAAGAATTTGTTGCTCAAGTTCTAGATGGATTAACTGAACCTCCCGGATACTTCCCCTACAATGTGCTCATGAATATTGGTGGCTATGACTCGATTGAAGACGTAGTTAACAAAGGAACCACAGCACTTTCTATTGAACAACTAGAAAACCATTTGAGCAAAGGAGAAACAATCCTGTTGGACACCAGAGATGCTGAAACATTTGCAAAAGGACATATTCCAGGGTCCTATAACATTGGCATTGATGGGAATTTCGCCACTTGGGTGGGGACTATCTTTCAAAACGTAAAGCAGTCGCTCTTCATCATTGCCGAAGAAGGAAGAGAACAGGAAGTAACCATACGTTTGGCCAGAATTGGATTTGATAATTGCCAAGGCTATTTGGAAGGTGGTGTTGCTGCTTGGAAAGAGAGTGGTAAACCCTTGAATAAAGTTGAAAGAATCAATCCTCATGACCTAACAACTTTGCAAGGTGTGAAAATCCTAGACGTACGCAAGAAAAGTGAATTTGATAGTCAGCATGTTTTCGGAGCGGTGAATCTTCCATTGGACAATTGGCAAGACCACCTCATCAAACTATCTAAAACGCAGAGGTACTACGTGCATTGCGCTGGTGGCTACAGATCAATGATTTTCATTTCTATTCTGCGCTCATTTGGCTTTACAGACCTCGTAGATGTGAGAGGTGGGTTTTCAAAGATTCTTGAAACAACCATGTTCCCTGTAACAGAGTATGTTTGTCCGACCACGCTCCTTTAACAAAAGGCTTAAATAAATAAGACATACCCAGAAGGCTGACCCCTTCGCTCTTCGCATATTCAGAAAGAACAAGCAGAATAAAACGTTATTCTGCTTGTTTCTTTTTCATGCACACTCTACCTTGAGAAAATGATTTTACGACTTACTCTTTTCCTCATCATTAATTTTGCCGCACTCGGACTTGGAAGTTTGTTTACTTCATCTGGCGTCAATTCTGAATGGTATCAGTCACTCAATCAAGCTCCTTGGACTCCTCCAGGATGGGTTTTCGGTGTTGTATGGACCACTGTCATGGTTTGCTTCTCGTTTTACATGGCTTTTTTATGGGGCGAAACGAAAAACCTTAAACTTGTCGGTCTGCTTTTTGGCTTACAATGGGTGTTAAATGTTGCTTGGAATCCAGTATTCTTCCAACTCAAAGAAACAAGCTTCGGCCTCATCCTAATTTCAGGCCTAACACTCTTGGTCGGATGCTTCTTGTTTTTCTATTGGAGCGACTTAAAATGGAAATCTCTCCTGATTGCTCCCTACTTCATTTGGCTGCTCATCGCCACTTCCTTAAACGCCTACATTGTGTTGAACAACTAGGCTATTCAACAACAATTTTTTGATAGTAAACATCATCTGAACTTCGGAACAGACAAATAAACATTCCCTTTTCGGCAATGGTGAGCTCGAACAATGACCCTCTAATCCTTAGGTCAATGGTCTGCAGCAACCTGCCATCAAGCGTGAACAACTCCATCTGTTCAGCATCTGAATGAACCGTAAACCTACCTGTACTCGGATTTGGATAAATGGAATTAACATGTGTTTCAGGCTGCTCAACCGAAACAGGAATGCCTGTGCATTCTTGCGGTAGGTTGTCATCTAACCACGCCAGTCGAAGTTCAATCCAATCTTTTAGAAACTCCATTTCAGCTAGGTACGTTTCTGCAATCGGTTCCAATTCGGGAGAAGCCGTTGCCATGCCTAGGAATGGCCATTTCTGATAGTGTCTAGCTTGCACATCTACAAGCAATGTTGCTACGCTATCAACGTAGTTTCCGATGTAATCCATGTTCAGAAAATCATCACGGTATTCGTTGTAACGGCACCGTAAATGGTTTTCAAATGTGGAATCTTGTAATAAGCGCACATACCACTCTGGCGAATAATTATCTGTTGGACAACTATTTACTAGGTGCGCCCATCCTTCGCCTTCGGTACTTTCAAACAGTTCGCATGAGGCAAGATTCTTCCATCCCCAATCAAAATCCCAAGGCGGTCCTGCCTTAAACTTCCCGCCGTTACTGAACTTGTCTTTGTAAAAGAACCGACTCTTTTTAAATCCATCGTTGTTTCTACTCAGCTCATTCAACAAGAAATAGTCAATGAAGGATTCAATGTCTAAATACTTTCGGTACCCCGTTTCAAAATCAGCAAATTCCTCACTGTAAATTGCTGTTTCCATCGAATCCACAAAAGAAGCGATGTATGCTTTCTGTTCATCTGTAATCAATTCAGGCTTTGGATACTCATAGCGCAAATGAACATCATATTCAGGATTGTTGAGCGGACTGTAGCCCAACTCCCAACTATTCTGGCTGTTGTGGTAATTCATCTGCAGAATGTACCCTCCAGTGACATCGTCCCCTGCATTTTCATCTATGTTGAGTGTGGCAATGTCTACTCGTCCTGCATCTCGTTTGATTTTTTCACCAAAAACGTACACGCCTTGGTAATTCCCATTCAATTGTACTTCACACAAGGTGGCTCTAGGTGCATAGTTCCCCATTTTTTCGAAGAGATGTTGGGCCAGAGTATTTCGAATGAATGAACGGTCATTGAAATTGCTGAGCAATACCCAATCATTCTCTGCTGGCATGTCGATCAGGCTTACATTGTTATTCGTCCCATCTAAATTTCGCGTTTCAACACCATAGGGCTTTTGCGGGTAACCTGCTGAGGTAGCCCCTCTAATTTCAATACCAATTAGCCCATCGTATTCTGTAGGATCATCGGTCATGAAATTTTCTACCCCTGGTCCGTTGTAAATGACTTTTAGATCAGCAGTGATTTTCTCTTCATCTTCAATTTCTTGTCCGTTTGTTTCAATCAGAAAAATGGGCAACACCGAAGATTCAAGTTCCACAACTCCTGGATCTGAGGCGCATAAATTCACCGCCCCTGTTTGTCCGTCCCAGCCCCACATTTGTAAATAAAGCAAGGTCCCCGGTTCCAAATTAAACGCCGGAATAAGTGAAAGGTAACCTTCCCCTGAGTCATCATCGCAAAAGATTTGTTGCAGTTGATTGCACGACTCACCTGTCCAAATCGCCAGTCCAGTGTCATTTAACTGTCCGATGCTTTCGGTATAAAACAGTAAACTTCCTGACTCTGGTACAATAAACGTGAACCACAAATCTCCGCCCTGATAATTCGCACATGAAGGAGTAAACGAAGATCCTGGTGCTGTTGAATTGTTGATTTCATTGCACCCCAATTCCCCTTGGAGCGCTGCACACGGATTTGTTCCTGGGTCTGCTTCAATGCTGCAATCAGTTACAAAAACATCTGTGAAACCTACTGCAGGTTCTGGACCATCTCCATAGATTAAGTTTCCAGCTCCACCTAATAAAAACCAGGTGTTTTCATTTTCATAGTCGCCAGAAAAATACTCGAAATGGATCTCGTCTCCGTCGCAGACTTCAAAGGAAAAGCTACTTCCTTGATTTTCGGCAGCAAAACTTTCAATCACCAATCCATTCACATAAATATCAAGGTAACCTCCATTCCAACCGTCGCCATAGGT
>CAYGUR010000142.1:0-8567 GCA_964353035.1 uncultured Comamonadaceae bacterium
CTACCCTTTTCAGGATAGGCTTTTGGTAAAAAAGATTTATGCGTAGTACTTATACTACTTTAACGCTTACTGCGTTCATTCCTTTTTTTCCTTCTTTCAGTTCAAACTCAACTGAATCGCCTTCGCGAATTTCGTCGATTAGACCTGAGATGTGTACGAAGTGTTCTTTGTTCGAACCTTCTTCAACGATGAATCCAAATCCTTTAGACTCATTGAAGAACTTAACTGTTCCTTTATTCATTGTAATGACTTAAAATATTATAGAGCAAATGTAGTGTTATTAAGTATCCGCCTAACTTTTTCAACAGTTATTTTTCTGATTTGGCGAGAATTAACATCTTCGAGTCCGATATTTATGAGTGAAACGGGCGCTGGGCGTGGGGATTAGCGTATTGGTTGAAGTGATGAAGAATGAAAGTTAATTGTGGATAATGGTGGATTTAAGAAGAAATGGTATTTTCGAGTTATGCTGAAATGCTGGGGCGAATAGGCGAGGGGGCCTCCAACCTCCTCCCCAGAGTTCAAAGTACGAACCCGCGAAATTGAATCCTAGAACAACTTTGTAGACGTAGCAAAAACTTTGTAGTCGTGAAGCCTTTTCGCCATTGAACAGTTCGCACAGCTACCACCTAGTCATCAATACTCCACCTTCACCTCATTCTCCGTTCGCTTCTTCGGTAAACCGGTGTCAACCAGTTCAGTACCATTCCACTCCCAATAAGTATCTTCGTCATACCTGAGAATAACTTTACGCTCAAACATCTCATCTGAATCTTCATAATCCGATACACGTTTGATGATCATTCCTTCGCGTCCTTCCATTTGAGAAGGGAAAATAAATCCGACATATGAACTGTAATCACCGTCAGCATTACCAATCAAGTCTGCTACATGGTGAAATTTAGTTCCATCCCAGAAGATGACGATATCGCCCGTAGAGCATCCGCAACCGCCATCACATGGCACTTCCAACATCAAAATATCGTCTACTGCTAACCCTTGATTTCCTTTGTTGACTAGTTGTCCAAAGCTCCATGCAAAGGAGGTCACTACAATTTTATCAATCTCTTTTCCATTTCGCACCGCTCTGATTTGGTAAGTCCTACGATACGAACCCCATTCTTCGTCCCACACCTTGCCATCTGTCCCTGCCAGAAATTTCACTGATGGGTCTGCCATGCTGCCCCCTGCATAACTGGCGAATAATCCACCCCAAACCCATCCTTCTTTTCCATTGTACTTGGTCAAGTACCAACAGCTTTCTATGCCTTTAAACAAATAAGGTTCAGAACTAACCTTATAAAACACCAATCCGGTCCCTATAGGAATTGTGGTGAGAACGGTAGATTCAGTTGTTGGTGCAGTGCGCAGAGAGATGTTATCAGCAAGCGCGTATTGAAAGCCGTATGCTGTTTCAGAAATATAATTTTCCACCGTTGGCCAGATGACCATGATGTTTTCTTGTGCATCGCTGACAAGTTGAAGGAAGCATAGAAGTAAGAATACGACAACGTTTTTCATCTGAATCATTGTTTAGAACGAATGGTAACGGGAATAACCACACGAAACCTTTTTGGCTGTCCAAAATGATCTTTTGCAGGATTCCATTTTGATTGTAAGAGTAGTTCTTCTGCTTTTTGATCAAGCAGCTGAATAAGACCTCTTACAGTGGTCGCCTTTGAGACTGTTCCATCTTTTTCGATGATAAGTTCAATGTAAGACCTTCCTTCTGCTTGAATTCCTAGACTTATCATATAGGCCGAAACCTCTTCTGAAATTTTCTTAATCAGCGCTTCATTGCCCAAAACAGAAGTTGCAGGATGGTCCAACACTTCATAAACCCTGAGGTCTTCGGAAGGAGGGAGAATGGTTCGTTCCCCCTCTAAATCTATCATCTGACAAACCAGTGGAGATGACACTTTGGAAGTCAAATCGATGTGGTGCACCAAATAGTAATGTAGTACTAAATCTGAAAGTGCTGCTGTAATGTCTTCGTCGTGGCGCTTGGAAACATCAATGTGTCCGCTAGAGTCAAGTTCGAACTCCTTCACAAAGTCCTGTATGTCAGTAATATACTTTTCGGAGTTTGCGCGGTATTCGCAGCCCATAAAGTACATCTGCGCTATACCGTTGACAAATTGAGGAATGTAATCGGTCACCATGAATTCCCATTCGTTTTCGCCTTTCCTCAGCATGAAAACAGCGGTATCGACCTCTTGAGTCACGTTTTCAATGAACCCACAGCTTAGGGTTACGTTGTCTTTCATGCGCAGGTAATCACCTTTTTTCAATCCGTAGCGCTCATCTTTAATAACCTCCAGGATTTCTGCCTTGAATGTTTCACCTGCGTCAGAGCGTGGTTTGGCAATAACAATCAAATCGCTGTCCAGTATGACTTGGCCTTGATTGAAGGTCATTCCTTCATGCTGGGCGAAGGACGAAAGGGAACAAAGGAGTAACAAATAGACTAAACGCATATAGATTCAAATCATGAAATTCGTAGTGCGAAATTATTTCGGTAATTTAGACCTTATAGATCTTTCATAAAGGTCTGCCTTTTTTAACTACAAACGCGGTGCCACGAAGTATCGCCAACTTAAATACATTTAAACGTGAAGTTATTTCTAGTATGTGCTTTAGCTGCGACCTTGGCGGTTGCTGGCGGACGAATTGATTTCGGAAAGGATGCTGACGGACAGGATTGGGCCGTGATGAATGATACCGAAATAGGAGGGGATTCTCAAGGATACCTCGGGTTGTCACCAGACGGACTGATGTTTGAAGGTAAGGTGGTGTTGAAGGATGGAAAAGGATTTGCTTCTGTTCGTAGTCCGTTTGTGCCGCAAGGATTGGAGGTGTATTCAAAAGTTAAGGTGCAGTACAAATCGCAGGGATTGCCCTTTTCGCTGGCCTTCGAAACTACTGAAAGTTTAGACGATGCCTGCTATCAACTGGCGCTTCCAAGCACAAAAGGAGAGTGGAAATCTGTTGAACTTGATTTGGAAGAACTTCAACAGTTCGATGCAGGAAAACCAACAGGTAAGAAGTTGTCGAAGGGTGAATTGGCGAAAATTCAACGCTTAGGATTTGTGACAGCGGGATCAAACACTGCGGCTTTTATGTTGGAGGTGAACTACGTGGAATTTAATTGAGGTTGGGGGTTTTAGGGAATTGATTCGGTTTCGGGCTGAATGACTTCTTATTCGGTTTCGGGCGGACTGACTTCTTATTCGGTTTCGGGCGGACTGACGTCCGCCCCTACCTGGGTGTGGATGTGGTCATCATGTCTGACCGCGTGGCAACCATGAAAACGCACCTTCTCAAATTTGACGAGGTTCCATCGGTATTTGAGGTGTGGTTCAATGAATAGCTTGTCGGTCAGGCTGTCATCATTCAAAAACTTTATGAGCCTGCGGGTTTGAGCTTTGTTGACCTTGTACTTGTCTTTGTGCCATTGAGGAACAATCCAACACACAGCCGAATACCACCAACTGCCTTTCTTTTCACATTGTTCAGGAGTGTTGGGCTCATCTGCTCTTGGCTCTTCATAGACACCATAGCCAATAAATGATGGCGCTTCAGTCCCCTGTTTATTGGTTTGAGCATCCATGTAATAATAGGCCAGGTCAATTTTTCGTCCGTCACTGTGGCTCCAGTGCGGAAGCAGAGGGAATCCATCTATGAAGGGGAAACAGGCATCTAAATACTGAATCTTACTCTCTGGGAATTTTTCTTGCATGTGTGCCTCCGCACGAAGGAGTTGGTCGTGAAGCTCAGGAGCTACGTAATGTCGATTTAACACGCAGGTCATCACGTTAAGCGGACGAACATCTCCAAACCATGGGAGGGCTTTTCTTCCGAACAGGGGAGCACAAAGTGGTACGATCGCAATGGTGAGCACTGTGTAGATCCCGACAAATACCAAGGTCGTCCTGCCTTTTGTGAAATGCTTCTTCCTTTTGACATACAACGCCAGCAGATAGGCGATGCCACCTATTTGTGTTAGCACCGTTAAGATCATGAATGCTGCTGCTTGCAGACTTCGTCGCAGAATAAGGTGAATCATCCTCATGATTATCGAAATTACGCGCTTTATTGAAAAGAGAACGTATTTTCTAGAATTCGCTTGATGACCACGAGTGGAATTTGTGGCTACTGCTCCCTGATTGAGGGTCTTGAGTTTTGAATACTCAAAACTCCGAACTCTAAACTCCCGACTTCAATTCCTTCTCCCACAAGAGCTCACCATTGGTATCAAAAATACGAATGGTCATGATCCGTTCTTTTCGTTCTCCAGAAAAAGTAAGCGTTGCAAAGTTCCGCTCTCCAACGATGGTTTCTTCTACTCGGAGGGTGTTCGGTTCCTTTGAGTGATCGTAGAACGTAGAGGTAAGAGGTGAAACGGTGAGGTCGTAAATGGGAATCTCGCCTTCCAGAGTCATCATGGTGAGTTCGGTGTGGTGACGGTCTCCTGTGAGGAAAATGACGTTTTTGATGCCTTCCGCTGCAATGCGGTCCAATACACGCTGGCGTTCAACCTCAAACTGCGCATGGTTTTCATACAGCTTGGCGTCGCTTAAGAACTGTCCGCCTGTAGCAACAATTTTAAAAGGTGCTTTGCTGAATTTCAAGGCCTCGATTAGCCAGTCTTCTTGAACCTTGCCCCACACCTGTGGTTCAATGGTCTTCAATTCATAATTGGTACGAAACATCCGATTGTCCATCAAAAAGAAATCGATGTCCACAAAACTGAATTGCGATGTAATGCCACGTTCTTCTGGCAAGCCATACGACGGATTCGCCCAAAATTCTTGGAATACTTCTTCAGACCAGTCGCTGTGAACGAAGCTGCGGTCTGAATCATTCGGACCAAAGTCGTGATCATCCCAAATGGCATAATGCGGACATTCCAGCAACAAGTCCTGAAGCTCAGGGAGTTTTCGAAAGTGCGAATAGCGGTATTGAAAGCCAGATTTACTCTGAAGATCTACTTCGCGCAAGTAGACATTGTCTCCCAGCCAGAGCATCATGTCAGGATGCATGTTGGCGATGGTATTGAAAATTTCATTGTGATCACCATAACCTTTGCCCGGACGGTCATATTTCGGATCATTGGTGTAGGCGCAGCTTCCTGTGGCAACGGTGAATTCCTGCGGGTCGGTGCGGTAGTGCCACAACGGTTGAGTGGTGAATTGAAAGTTGTCAGCAGTGGTTCGCCTTCCATTCTCCTCTACAACAGCAAATGCGTAGGTTCTGCCTGGTTCAAGATGCGTGGCCTTCAAGGTGGCGGTGCGTGCATGCTGGTTCTCTGTCCTCACGGAAGAGGAGGTCCTGAGCGAATCTTCGTCAGCTATGGGCCAGAATTCAAGGTGTACCTCTGTTTCATTTGTTGTTTGAACCCAGACAGATACAGTTCTGAGATCTGTATGCCCAATCATGGGGGATGAGGTCAACTGACTGAAGGAGTTCAATCCGAAAAGGAGCAAGGAAGCGATGAGAATTAAGCGCATAGGACCGATTTATGGCCTAAAGGTATTGGAAAGTGCTCAGTTGCATGTTTCCAAAGCGTAAAATAAGCAGTGGCGGAAGAAAATCATTGCCACAAAAAAAAAGGCACACAACAGTGCACCTTTTAATCTTAAAGGAAATCATGGTTATCAATCGGTGTCAAACCATCGATCAATGTTTTTCTCGCGTTTCTCCAACTTGATCACATAATTCATGTCACCAATGGAGAAGCGAATAGCCGAATAAACTTCGTTTTTCACGGGGTGTTCGAATTCAAAAACCTTGTGGTCAAATCCATAAGGATAAGCTGAATTCAATGCGTGCAACACGGGTTGCGGTAGTTTTTCAAAACTTACGATCAGATTTTTCATAGGGCGAATAATCCGTTAAAGGGTTCGTCCTAGTTTACTGAAGCAAGAATTAAAAGGTTACAACGCCTTTAGATATCGCTCAATTTGATGGTCTGCTTCATGATGGAAGTATTGCCACACTGGTCTTCGGCAGTCCATACACGAACTACTTCATCACCCATGCGTTTCTCCGACAATGAAACTTCAACTGGCTTTCCGCTGTTGTCGTTAGCTTTGATTGCTGGAGCTTCAGGGAGCTTGTCCATTGAACTGGCTGTCACGTTGGCTGCTACTTCCTCTATCACAGGAGGAGTGGTGTCTTCAAGCTTAATAAACTGTTCTGCTCTGGCTACATTTCCACACTCGTCTGAAAAGACATAGGTGCGAACCAAGTTTCCAAGGCACCCACCGCTGTAGATGGCTTCTTTCACCTCTACACTAACGTCGCCGCAAGTGCTCTGAGCTGTTAAAGCTGCTACTTCATCTAGCTGGTCAATGTTCGCTGCGAGTTCAATAGGGTAGCTATCTACCGTGATTTGAGCTGAAAGAGATGTGGTCGTTGCTAACGCGAAAAGGATCAAAGTGTATTTCATAGTTTTTGTTCTTGTCTAAGACAACACAAATTTAGTACCACGAATTGTGGAGTTTATCACGATTTTAATGCTGTTTGTCGGAAATTGTGATTTCTTAGCTACCAAAGGTCCAACTTCAGACTTACCCAGAAGCTGCGTGGATCAGCAGGAATAATCCCTGGACCAGGGTAGCCCGATGCACGTCGTGTGAAATAGGCCGTCCCCAACAAGTTGTCAACTCCAGCATTCAAAGACCATTTAGCGCGCTTGTAGCCAATGCTTGCATCTTGGATTGAGTAGGCTGGAATGGCGCCTACCACTGCATTTGGATCACTTCCTTCAGGCGCATTGGAAGCGTCTGTGAACTGCGCGCTCATAAAACTAAACTGATAGGAGAGGTGGAAGCTCTTCCATTTTAGGTTGAAACCTGACTTGATGTTCCACTCAGGGACATATTCAACTGCATTTCCGTCAATTGACGGGTCTTCAGGGGCTACATATTCAGAACGAATGCGCGCTACATTGGCAAACCATCGCACTTGGTTCTTCGATTTTCGTCCGAGGGCAGGGAGGAGGTCTACTTCAGACGTAAACTCAATTCCTGCTGTGTAGGCATTGGAAATGTTTTTCCGCACTTGGGCAAGCTGGTACCCAAGTGCTGGACTGACGAATACCGACTCAAGTGAGTTCCCAATTTTATCTTGGTAGGCCAGTAAGAATGCTGAAGCGTCTAGGCTCAACCAATTTCCGACAACACCTCTGAAACCAAGATCTGCAGTGTATCCACGTTCATCACGAATAGTGGGGTCTACCACTTGGTTCGGGTTGATGATACGTATGTCGCTAAAGTTAATACCTCGGTAGTTCTTCGACACATTGGCGTACACTTCTCGCTGGTTTTTGAACTTCCGTGCGACACCAATTCCCGCTAAGAAAATGTTTCTCGCACGGGTATCTGATTCGTAAAAAGTTCTTGGGTAGGAAGGAAGGATGTTACCCGCTCCATCGCGAACCACTTCTGTATAATTTCCATCGGAAGCGGTGAAAATATGCTCGTATCGAATACCTGGTGTTATGGTCCATTTGTCTTTAAATCGAAAGACTTGTTCAGCAAAAAGCGCGGTATTTCGATTGTTGAATTGGTAGTCAGATCCATTGAAGGCATCTGTGCTGATAAAAGCGAAATCCGGACCACTTTCGGCACTCGCCATGCCTTGAACGCTCTGGGTATTCCCATCGAAATAACGACCGCCAACAATCAATGTTGCCAATTCAGAACCAATCATGTAGTTGTGGCGAATTCGTCCTTCAACACCCCAGTTGTTGAAGGTCCCGCTAATGAGGTCCCGCTCTTGTCCGGGATCTACGCGTGAAATGCGACCAAGAAATCCCAAGGCTTCCCGAGATGCAAGCAACATGAACGGCTTAACTTGAATTCGGGTGCGTTGATTTAGGTTCTGTTCATAAGGTACTGCCAGTAGATTCCAACGTACTTTGAACCAGTTTCGCTCGCGAATAGATTGAGAAGGGTCGCGTTCGAACTGCACATCTGTCAGTCCGCCTGCTTGCTGTGCTAAGTAGTCATAGTAGGTCCATTCTACGTTGATTTGTCCGTTTCCAGATAGTTTTCGTCCAACCGAAAAGTGCATGTTGTTCGCTTCAAACGAACTGTTGTCGCGCCAGCCATCTCCAACTTTTCTTTGATAGTAAGCCAAGTAGGTTGTTTTCTGGACTGTTCCACCTATGGCATTGAAGCTAGAGAACATCCCAAATGATGAGGCCGATTGCTCTGAAATCACACCTAGCTTTCGTTTTGAAGGGTCGATGAGGTCGAAATTGAGCATGCCACCAAACTGTGGTCCAAATTGAAGACTGGCAGCTCCTCGTATCAGTTCTATCTTTTCAACGGCCTGCATTGGAGGTGCGTAATAGCTTTCAGGGTAACCAAGAGGATCAGCTGAAATGTCGTAGCCATTTTGCCGTGTGTTGAAGTTCGCGGTGCGATTCGGATTCAGTCCACGCCCTCCTATGCTGAGCTGCAATCCGCCATCATTGCTTTCAAAAATATTCAAACCAGCAACCTGCGCAAAGATTTGGCGCGCTGTGCTAGTGGCGCCGTTAACTGAAACTTCAGACG
>CAYGUR010000143.1:0-8461 GCA_964353035.1 uncultured Comamonadaceae bacterium
ATACTTCTATGCCTTGGACACACTTCTTAGTGAATCCTTCGCAGTTCATGGCTTCAAGTGTGAATACCACGCAAAGAAACTTATCGAACAACCAGGCAGACAACGTAACTTCTGGATACAAGGTTGAATTTGAGGGCACAGAATGGGATTTCGAGAATGCCTTTTCACAAGTTGTTGTTTCGCCTTTGGAAGTATTCGATACAGAGTACGCAGTGAACAGCACTCCCAATAATTTTGTTTATGACGAAACGGTGAATGACACCTGTGCCATTTTCGATGTGAGTTTTTACCAAGATAATATTGGGATTCTTGTGGATGAGAAAATCGGTGTGCCTGACAATGACAGCATCGTTTTCAAACAAGAATTTACCAACTATTACGCTTACGACGATGGTTCTGCTGAAAGAGCGTATGCATTGAACGTTGCCGGTGGACAAGTAGCGGTGAAGTACTCCGTTGCCACTCCAGACACCCTTTTGGGACTGTTCATTCACTTCACGCCTTTTCTTGATGATGTTTCTACTGAGACCTTTCTAATGCGCATTTGGGGCGATGGAGGTGGGGTTCCAGGAAATGAACTCGCTCTAAACTTTGAGTTTAAATCGCCAACGTTCTACACGGCAGGAAATGATGTCTTCGGATATTTCGAATACGATGAACCGTTGGAAGTGGATGGAGTTATCTATGTTGGATTTGTGCAGAATGGGAGCGATGAACTGAACATTGGGCTTGATAAAAACACCAATAGCAACGCTTCTCGGCTGTTCTACAACCTGGGACTGGGATCACAATGGCTTCAGTCTGGAATTCAAGGATCTGTGATGATTCGTCCGGTATTTAAGTCCGGAAAATCATTCGTGTGGAATAACATTGAAGAGCAAGATGAAATTGAAGCAAACATTTACCCTGTTCCTGCTTCAGATATCCTTACCATTGCACCTGAAGCCTTCTACACAGAAAATTACGCTGTTGAACTCGTTGATATGAATGGAAGGATTGTCCTTCAAGAATCAAACTTGTTCGGCACAAATCAAATAAACATCTCAGAACTAGCTGAAGGACTATACCTACTAGTAATGAGGAATCGAAATGGAGAGGCTGTTTTGAGAAGACGCGTATTGAAGCAGAACAACCCATGACCGACGAAAAGTTTGATGACAATGATTTAGATGAATCTGAGGATTTATTTGAACATCACCGCATTGCTGTAGATCCAGGTCAACAGCCGCTTCGAATAGACAAGTTTCTGCTTGACAGACTCCCGAATACGTCAAGAAATCGCATTCAAGATGCCGCTAAGTCTGGTTATGTCTTGGTGAATGAAGCGCCTGTGAAATCGAACTACAAGGTCAAGCCAGGAGATATTGTGACCATTGAAATGCCACATCCGGTTCGCGAGACAGAACTACTTCCAGAAGACATTCCTTTGGACATTGTTTTTGAGGACGAAGACTGTTTGGTTGTGAACAAGGAAGCTGGAATGGTGGTTCATCCAGGGTATTCAAATTACACTGGTACAATGGTAAACGCCATGATGTTCCACTTCGACAATCTCCCCGTGAAAGAAGGCGAAGAGCATCCACGTCCCGGATTGGTGCACAGACTTGATAAGAACACCACGGGACTCATGGTTTTGGCGAAGAATGACCATGCCTTGACACACCTTTGTAAGCAATTCTTTGATCGTACAACTGAACGTCGTTACCATGCACTTGTATGGGGAGACATTGCCGAAGACGGAACAATTACGGGCAACTTGAGCCGGTCCTTGAAAAACCGTAAGCTCATGGATGTTTTTCCTGATGCCGACTTCGGAAAGCATGCGGTCACACATTACAAAGTGTTGAGAAGATTCGGATATGTAACGCTCGTTGAGTGTAAGCTTGAGACTGGAAGAACACATCAGATCCGTGTGCACATGAAGTACATTGGACATCCTTTGTTCAATGACCCAGAATACGGCGGAAATAAAATCCTTAAAGGGCCAAGTTTTTCCAAATACAGACAGTTCGTGGAAAACACCTTCAATTTCCTTCCACGTCAGGCCTTACATGCCAAGTCGTTAGGCTTTACACAACCGAGAACAGGTGAGCGCCTGCTTTTTGATTCGGAACTGCCAGAAGATATGCAGATTGTATTAGATCGCTGGGAAAAGTACGCTGCAAACGAGCGTTAGTCTTCTTCTTGCGCTAGCAGTTCGGCCAATTCTTCTTCGGCCTTTTCCCATTCTTCAACAAGTTGCTCAAGACGTTTTTTACGTTCTTGGTAGTTGCCTAGAACAGCCTCTGTTTTTTCTTTGTCGGAATAGTCGAGGTTGAGAATTTCTTCGTCCAGTTTTGCCAGTTCAGTTTCCAACTCATCAATTTGGGTTTCTCTTTTGGAAACAGTGTTTTTGAGCTTGCGTTTCAGTTTTTCCAGTTCTTTTCGCTCAGCATAAGAAAGCTGATGGGAACTTTCTTTTTTAACCTCTACTTCTACCTTCTTTTGCACATCAGCTTCGTAGGCGGCAATAGATTGTGCTCTTCGCTGATTTAAGAAGGCCTTGATGTCTCCAATGTATTGCTTTAAGCCAGTAGGAGTTACTTCATAAACAAGTTCGGTCAAGTCAGAAAGGAAGTCACGGTCGTGGGAAACAACAATGAGTGTACCGTCGTAGCCACGCAAGGCGTCCTTCAGAACGTCTTTAGAGCGCATGTCAAGGTGGTTGGTAGGCTCATCAAGTATGAGAAGGTTGTACGGATGCAGCAGTAGCTTACAGAGTGCTAAACGGGCTTTTTCACCTCCAGAGAGCACTTTCACCTTTTTTTCAATGTCTTCACCAGAGAAGAGGAACGCACCTAGGAGTGATCTCACTTGTGTGCGAATATCTCCTGTAGCTTCATCGTCAATGGTTTCAAACACCGATTTTTCTGGGTTAAGTTCATCAGCTTGATTTTGCGCGTAGTAGCCAATTTCCACATTGTGGCCCAGTTCGAATTCACCACCATGTGATTCTGTGCCAGTGATGATACGGGTCAAGGTTGTTTTCCCTGCTCCATTTTTCCCTACTAAAGCCACTTTTTCTTGTCGACCAATAAGTAAGTCAACGCCGTCAAATACGTCTAAGCTGCCATAGCTTTTAGAAAGATGATCAGCTTTGATGACTACTTTACCGGAGCGTGGGGCAGGAGGGAACTTGAATCGAAGGGAGGCATTTTCAGCGCCGTCCATTTCAATCCGGTCCATTTTCTCCAGTTTTCGAATGAGCGTTTGTGCAAAAGCAGCCTTGTTCTTTTTAGCGCGAAATTTTTCGATGAGCTTTTTGGTGTCTTCGATGTATTTCTCTTGATTCATGAATGCTTGAAGTTGACGTTCCATTTCTTCAGCACGCCACTCCATGTATTTGCTGTAGTTGGTTTTGTGATCGTACAACTTGTTAGCAGTTACTTCTATGGTCCTTTTCGTCAAGGCATCTAAGAAAGCCTTATCGTGGGAAATCAGAATGATGGCACCTTGGTAGGTCGCCAAAAACCCTTCAAGCCACTCTATGGATTCAATGTCGAGGTGGTTTGTAGGCTCATCTAGGAGCAACAGGTTCGGGTTTTGAAGAAGTAGTTTGGCCAGTTCGACACGCATTTTCCATCCACCGGAAAATTCTGCTAGAGCTCTGTCCATGTCTTCTGGAGTGAAGCCTAGTCCTTGCAGAATACGTTGTGTTTTCTCTTCAACGTTTGTGCCCCCTAAAAGATTTAGTCGGTCATTTTTCTCACTGAGTTCATCAATGAGTCGGTGATAGGATTCAGATTCATAATCAGTCCGTTCAGTAATCTCTTTTGTTATTTCTTCTATACGGGCTTCGGTGCGTACGATTTCATCGAATGCAGAGCTTGCTTCTTCTAAGACGGTGCGTTGTTCGTTGTGCACCATGTCTTGTTGGAGAAAGCCAATGGTAGCTCCTTTGGGAAGGGTAATGTTCCCTGCGGTTGGAATTTGTTGTCCGGCAATAATGCGCAAGAGCGTAGACTTGCCAGCGCCATTTTTTCCCGTTAACCCAACACATTCCCGGTCGCCGATGAAAAGTGACACATCGTTAAACAGGGTTCGTTGTCCGAAATGAAGCGTAAGTCCAGAGATGTTAAGCATAGTATAAATAAAAAAGCGCCCACCAATAAAGGCGGGCGCTCAATTGAAATTCAAGATATTTTAATAGTGCCAGAGATCGTGCTCAACGGTAAAGAGTTCTTCTTTAATTCGTTCAGACTCGAGTAGCGCGTCAACGCCTCTTGCATAAGACTGAATAGATCTGTCATATACATTTGACTCTTTCACTATGTAGCTGCTAAACATTCTTTTTTGGAACAAGTCCTCAAATGTTCGGCGTTGTGAATCATTGTCGAAGTTGTAAACATCAGCATTCGCAAACACATATCTACATTCTGGGAAGTACAGCCAAAACAATGGCTTGTATCCACGTTTTGCACCTTCATTGTCGTAATCCTCCTTCATAGGGCAGATTCCAATGATACGTACATAACGCTCAGAACGTTGCTTGTCGAAAATCCAATCTTCTTTGATTTCGTACATCGTAATGTCAGCAGACTTCACATCATTTTTCACGGTCACCGGAATACGTTCTCCTGTATCTGGATCTTCTGTGTACTGAGTGATGACTGGACGAAGAAGCGAATCAATTTCAGTGGTCGTCATAGGCCAGTGAAACTCATCATCATCTTCTGTTACCCCAAGGCTGTATGCTGTCAAAGAACCTTCTGTAAGAAGGGCGAATTTAATCACATCAAACAAACTCTTACGGTCTTCAATCTCCTCGATTGGATAGTAAAAAGGATGGTTGATTTTTTGGCGCATATCAATCCGTTGCCAAACACGTTGAGCATACATCACATCTGCTTCACGCAAGTGTGGGTATGGAATAACGCGCTTTGTCAGGTTATGTTCCTTCACGTAGGCACCGTCAAGTACATTCTGAACTTGCGCATCCGCAGTCTGACTGAAGATAAGCAGTAGAGCAGCAAGAATAGGAATTACGTTTTTCATGCGTGCTGATTTTTAATTATACAACTTTCAAAGTGATGTTACCTACTTGACGGGTCGTCCCATCAGGCATTTTCACTGTAATTTTCTCAACATAAACTTTCTGTCCTTTACCAACTTTGCTCATGTTAGCCTTCATCTCATCCGTTACACGGTTGCTATTAGAAGACTTTTCAATCACTTGTCCGTCACGAACGAAAACCATGTTGAAACTTTCAACCTTCACGGTCACCTCGAAATCGAAGTTTTCCATTTCAGCTCTTACACCTGCAGCAATTGCCATTTCAGCTTTTGGAACAGTGCTATCAGAAGGACGTTTTCCAGCAAAAACTGGAACTGGATCTGGAATACGCTTTACACGGAATTCCTTTTCACCAATGCGTTGCATGGATCCATCAGGCATTTTAGCTGAGACCGCAATTTTACAGTCTTTGCCTTTGCCAGGCTTCACAATCCAACCTGCTCCATCTTTTGTCAAAGTATGTCCTCCAGTAATGTTCACTTGAAGGTCTTCCTGAGCAACACCAGGTACAGAAATCTCTACCGGGTTAGGAAGTCCTCTATAGAACACGTTCATCTTGGTAGGGGATACAACCAATGAAGGTTCAGCAACTTTGAAGGGAGGTAAGAATACGTCATACTCTACAATACCTGTAGGGCCTTTGTATCTTATCAATCCTTTATATGAAGCATCTCCCAACGGCATTCCGTTGGTTGGGATTCTTAATTTACCCAAACCATCAGAGCCAATTTCAATTTTCATTTCATCGGTTACATTCTCTAGTCTAGAAGAGTCAGTCATATTCCAACGGTCATTGCTCATGAAAATATCAGGAGGGTTTGTTCCGTCATAAGCAGCCAAAAGTACGTTTGCTCTGAATGAATCTCCACGAAGGATGTAATTCGATTCAGGCACTACTAAAGGTACCAATGTTGAGAATTTGAATGACTTTCCTTCAATACCTGCAAGCATAGCTGCTAGCACATCTGCTTTTGTGTTTTGCACATCCAGCTGGTATTTTGTCATAATCGGAAGAACTGCAGCGAGCGTGTTGTGATAGAAGTTTTTCGCTTCCCACGTCACCATAATTTCTTTTTCTTGCACATCAGGATAGCTGAAGATGTCATTCACACTTGTAACAAGTGCTTCAGGAACGTTCCAGACTTTACCCGTGTTTTCTTTCAATGAAATGCCAACGATGTAGTCTTTGAAAGCAAGTAATTTTGTTTTCAACTCGTTCGCTGTCCATTTATCGGTAGATGGCGCTTGAGGGTTTGCACCAACAAGCAAAGCAGTGTTGTTCTGATTGTCATCTGATTTAGAGATGTATTTATCTCCTTCTTCATTGACTTCATCAGCCATCACGGCATGCCCATCAATCATGAACTCTTGGTATTTTTCCTCTGCGTAATTCAGCGGATTAGCTCCGTGAGATACAGCAATGGTTCTTGCCTTGAGTTCTTCAATGTACTTGACGAGTTCGTTTGCTTTCTGGTCTACCTCTTCGGCCTTGTCGTAGAAAGGTTTTGTTTTCTCACGGTTTGAAGCCAATTTGTTGCTGAATTCTGCCATACTCGCAGCATTCTTATTACTCAAAGTAGCTTCAGTTTTGTGAAGACCTCTATCAACAAGTGCAAAAGCATCTAGGATTTCCTTTGATACGTTCAACGCCAAAAGCGCTGTCAGTACCAAGTACATCATCCCGATCATTTTCTGTCTTGGGGTTTCTTTACCTCCTGCCATTATATCACAGTTTTAGGGTTGATAAAATGACCGAATTAACCTCTGTTGCCGCCACCCATTGCATTCAGCATGTTGCTGTATACAGTGTTGAGTGAAGCAAGGTTTTTAGAAAGCTCTGCAATGTTCTCCTTGTAAAGACGTGTATCTTCAACTGAATCATTCAAATTCGAAACAAGGTTCGTCATGCCACTGTACAACTCGCGTGTTTTCTCCAACTCTTGAAGTTGAAGTTCATACATGTTGTTCAATGAAGACAAGTTTTCACTCATTTTTTGCAAGTGTTCACCTGCTGCAGCTCCGTGTGCCTGACCATCCTTAAGACCAGTTAGAGATTCAGAAGCAGAAGCATAGGTATCTGCCAATTCTGTAACTTTCGAAGACGCATTGTGCAATGAGTCAGAGTATTCTTTAGTAGCAACAGTTGCTGAACTGATGTCTGTCAACTGGCTAGCTTGAGAGCTGAGGGTACGCATACCATCTCCTAAACTTTGTAACAATTCAGGCTCAATTTTAGCCTCAACCAACATGTTGTCTAGTTGTTGTGTAAGCGATTGGTTTCCACCAGCTTTTACTTCCCCATGTCCATGTTCACCAGTAGCGAGCTCAGGGTAAACAAGTGACCAGTCTGGATCTTCATGTGGAGGCTCAAAGGCTGAGAAGAAGAAGATTACTGCTTCCGTTGACAGACCAATGATCAACATGAGACCTGCGAAAGGCCAGTGTTGAATTTTAAAGAGGGCTCCAATGATTACGATTGCTGCACCTATTCCGTACAGCTTGGCCATAAACAATTTCCATTTCTTACTTCCTGGTTTCATTTGCTTGCTATTGGTTTAAAATAAATAAGGGCTAAAGGATTATGATACGCTCAGCAGCGTACAATGTTTTGATTATTGAGCATTAAAATCTTCTGGGTCGACATTTTTACCACGACCTAGGTAAGACATTACACAACGGAAACCGATGTATGACTTAGCTGTGTCTTGGTATTCAAAAGAACGAGTACCAGTTTGACAGTAATAGCCGATGTCTTTCCAGGAACCACCGCGAATTACTTTACGCTTCAATGACGGTGCGTCATCTGCTTTAGCGTGATATTGATACTCAGGACTCATGTCGTGCGTGAAGTCATATACAGACTCATCATAAGCGGTATTCGTCCACTCAGAAACGTTTCCTGCCATTTGGAACAGACCGTAGTCGTTCGCACTGTAAGATTCAATTGGCACAGTATGACAACCAGCATCTTCCACGTAGTCACCGCGCATTGGCTTGAAGTTAGCCAATGGGCAACCTAGGATGTTACGAACATAAGGACCCCCCCATGGGAAAGGACTCAATTCTAAACCTCCACGAGCAGCAAACTCCCACTCAGCTTCAGAAGGCATTCTGAAACGTTGAACAAAAGATTCACCGTTGAACTGCTTCCACTCATTCAAGATTTGAGTTCTCCATGCGTTGAAGGCTTTTGTTTGTCCCCAAGTAATACCTACAACAGGATAGTCATCATAAGCAGGGTGCCAGAAATATGTTTCTGTCAATGGCTCATTGAATGAATAAGTGAAGTCGTGCACCCAAACAAGTGTGTCAGGATATACAGGAATTGTCTCTTCAATAACGAATTGTGAACGGTCAGAGTGACCACGCACAGAGTGAAGTTGGTTCAGTGAGTTCACCTCACCATAC
>CAYGUR010000144.1:0-8426 GCA_964353035.1 uncultured Comamonadaceae bacterium
GGGTTGAAAACGGGTCATCTTCGATTCCATGGTCCGAAAGGTAGGATTCTCGTCAGGATTGCCCAACTTGCATTCCATGGGAAGTAAGAAAAAATCGGCTTCGGGTTCATCGCGGAATTTGCGCAAAGAAGTCTTACAAGTGTTTAAGTCGCAGCCTCGCAAACCTATGAACTACAAACAGGTGGCCAGCTCCATGGGCATTGTAGAAGATAAGTTGCGCAATTTGATTGCTGCTATTTTGGAAGAAGAGGCAGACAAAGACAAGCTTGAGAGCCTGGGCAGAGGCAAGTATGTGTATGCACAACAGTCTTCGAACGTTATTGAAGGGCGCATTGAAATTACCCGCAATGGACGTGGTTTCGTGATTGTTGAAGGACAAGAGAACGATATTCCCATCAGCAAAGGCGACACCGCAGACGCCTTGTATGGCGACACGGTTGAAGTGGCTTTTAGTAAGTTCTCACGCAAGCCAAGAGCGAAAGTTCTTCGTGTTGTCAAGCGTGCACGTGATCAATACGTATGTGTGCTCCAAAAGCAGAAAAACTTCGCCTTCGCCCTTCCCACTGACCCTAAAATTCACGTAGACTTCTTTATTCCACCCCATCAAATCAAAGAGGCGCTTGAAGGACAAAAAATTGTGGTGGAAATTGCTTCTTGGAATGAGGGCGAAGACAGTCCGGTTGGCCGTGTGGTGCAAGTACTAGGTGAGCAAGGAGACAACGATGTGGAGATGCACGCCATCATGATTGAGTACGGACTCCCTTACTACTTTGAGGAAGAAGTACTGCATGATGCAGACCGCATTCCGAAAGAGATTACAGCGAAAGAAGTGAAGAAGCGCAGAGACATGCGTGAAACGCTCACCTTTACGATTGATCCTGCTGACGCGAAGGATTTTGATGATGCTTTGTCGTTGAAAAAGCTTCAGAACGGCAACTGGGAAGTGGGCGTGCACATCGCTGATGTTTCGCACTATTTGATGCCCGGAACCATTCTAGATGATGAAGCTTATAGCAGAGCGACCAGTGTGTACTTGGTAGATCGAACCATTCCGATGCTGCCCGAAGTGTTGAGTAATGAATTGTGCTCCCTTCGTCCGAATGAAGACAAACTGTGTTTCTCAGCTGTCTTCGAATTGGATAACAATGCCCATGTGGTGAAAGAGTGGTTTGGACGAACAGTGATTCATTCTGACCGTCGCTACGCCTATGAAGATGCGCAAGAAGTAATTGAAGGCAAAGCAACCAAGCCGAAAGACAAAGAAGAGCAGGCCATTCATGCGGCCGTTTTGACCCTTGACCGTTTGGCCAAGATCATGCGTGAGCGCAGGTTTGAAAACGGCGGTATCGACTTCAACACCGAAGAGGTGAAATTCGACCTTGCCGAAGATGGCAAACCAATTGGGGTGTACATCAAGGTGATGAAAGACGCTAATAAGCTGATTGAAGACTTCATGTTGCTTGCGAACGTGAAGGTGGCCGAGTTCATTGGCAAAACAGGGAAAAAGAAAGCCCCAACTTTCGTGTATCGAATTCATGATTCGCCAGACCTTGAGCGTTTGAGAAGCCTGCGTGATTTTGCCGCTCGTTTTGGATATGACATGCCGAAGCCGAGCAAGGAAAACGCTGAGTTTGCCATTCGGGAGTTGTTGAAAACGGTGGAAGGCGAAGCCGAAGAAGATGTAATCAAAACCATGGCCATTCGCACCATGGCGAAGGCGGTGTATAGTACAGAAAACATTGGGCACTATGGACTTTCCTTCGACTTCTATTCACACTTCACTTCGCCCATTCGAAGGTATCCTGATGTGATGGTTCATCGCTTATTGCAACACTATTTGGACGGAGGCGAAACGGTAGACGCCGAGGTGTACGAGAAGAAGTGCAAACATTCATCAGAACAAGAGAAAAAGGCCTCTGAAGCCGAACGTGCGAGCATCAAATACAAGCAGGTTGAATTCATGCTTTCGCGTGTGGGAGAGCAGTTCGAAGGTGTTATTACGGGCATTACTTCGTGGGGCATTTATGTTGAAATCAAGGAGACCAAGTGCGAAGGCATGGTGTCATTGGAGTCTATGAATGATGACCACTACCACTACAATGAAGAATTGAAATGTTTGATTGGACAGCGTAGCAAAAAGGAGTATCACTTTGGTGACGACATTGAAATCGTTGTTGACGGGGCCAATTTGCTGAAGCGGCAGTTGGATTTTAAATTGGCTTAAGGAAGAGGGGTGGTGATTTTGGAGTTTGATTCAGCGAATCGAGCAAGCGTTATTTTCAGGCCTGTACCTATGGATTACTAGTCGCCCTTTCCCTGTGCAAAGCTCCGAACGAAATCGACACCCCCGACAACAACTTTGTAGACGTGCGGAAGAACTTTGTAGATGAAAAAAGAGCAAGAGGAAGGAGGTTTGAGCAAGAGCAAATAGGTAGAACGCCTACAAAACCATTCTGAACAGCTATCAATTCATGTCCAAATGATGTTCCAATTCCTTGGCGCATGAACTGCTGAATAGCTACTTTCACACCGTGCAACAGGAAGAGAACAAAGCAGTTTATTACAAACTTGTGTTAGAGGCGCAGGAAGCACTTGAAAGCGATTCGCCGGCCATTGCCGCGTTGGTCCTTTTTCGCAATGTAAAGTACATCACGGCAGATGCGCTAACAGCAACGAACGTGCGGTTTCCAGGGCTATTTAGTCGACTAGATTACCTTTTTCGCACCTACCATGTTCCTGTGGCGACGCGTTATCATTTGCACGCTTTTCGACATAAAAACAAAGCAGGACAGGAGGTTATTTGGGACGAAAGCATGGTGCGAGAGGGGATCTCAGCAACGGCACAGCTGGTGCATTCCATCACTTCCGTTGCCATTCCGAAAGAGGTGGAACAGGTGCCGCTGGAGGCCCCGTTCCTCAAACGGTCAGAAAAGCGAAATACCCTACGCTCCTTGAGAGGCGTGGTCACGTCAAAATTGCATGGAAACGTGGTGGTTAGCACAGATTTGGAAGGCGAAGAGCACGTGTTTATTTTACTTCCACATGAAGAGGCAGACCAAGCGGCTACCTTCCGCATGATGGAGGTGAACACCAGCGTTAGCCTTGTAGATGTTGAATATTGGACGAAGGACGAAGAGGACTTTGTGACGAGCCGACTGGTTGTTTTAGAGCCCGATTATTTGGTGGATGTTTCGCCTTTGGCAGAGTGTTTTCGAACGCTGGCAAGGACGAAAGTTGAAAACCACGCTTTGTACTTCTTGAATCGCTACAAGCCGAGGTTGAGCTCAGAGGCACTATTCCTGGGGAACCTGTCGAACTACTTTTTAGACGAGCTCATTCACACAGAACAGCAAGCACCTGATTTCGCCAGCTATTTCAAAGCGTCTTTCGGAATCTTCCCCATGGACTACCTGTTGCTTTTTCCAGATGACAGTTCACTGATTTCGTTTATGAAGGCCAAGGCAGCGGTGCAGTTCAGGCAATTGGTCCATGTGGTTCGGAACGATTTACAGCGATTGCAGCCGCCGGTAAAGGCGATGGAAACCATTCTAGAGCCGACCTACATTTCGCCAGAGATCGGCATTCAAGGGCGACTGGATTTGCTGCACCAGAACGGAGCTTTTACGACCATTATTGAGTTGAAATCGGGCAAGACGCCCTGGCCACCTGAAGACGTAGATGCCGTGGCTGTTAATCATGCGACGCAGGCACGCATTTATCGGATGTTGCTTCGGCAGGTTGAGTCTGCTAATCACGATCAGATTCGGGTTTACCTCCTGTATTCATCCAGTGAAAAAGCGGGAACAAACTTGCGGTATGTGACCCATATGCGCTCTTTTGAGCAGCACATCATCAACGTTCGGAACGCCATTGCATTGACGGAAAAGGCGTTTGCTACTGCTACCGACTTGCCAGCCATTCATGCGGCTATGCAGCAGTGGTCCTTGGCCTCTTGCAACTTGCCTTCGGATGCCAGAATCCCTGACTTCTTCAAAGAACAGTTTGACCATTTTCAATCTGAGCTTCGGAAGATGAGTCCGGTTTCACGCGACTACTTTTTAGCGGCAACAGCTTTTATTTCGAGGGAACAGTGGGAGGCGCGCATTGGTGATGGTGACACACGCCAAGGGCATGCAGGGCTTTGGAATAAAAGTGAAGACGATCGAATAAGCAGTGACCGCTTGTTTCCGTTGAGGTTGGTTCACAATGCGATTGACACTGTTTCGCCCCACATTGACTTGCAACTCACAGAAGGAGAGCCAGGACTGTTTAACTTCCGCAAGGGCGATATTGTTGTGCTTTATCCGGCTGATGAGGTTGGGGCGAAGGCCACGGACTTCCAAGTGTTGAAGTGTTTTGTCTTGGAGGAGTTGGATGACACCGGTCAGATTCGATTGGGGTTTCGCTACGCGCAAAAGAACAAGCAGCTCTTTGATGGGGTGACCCACTGGGCCTTGGAACATGACTACATGGATCAGCTTTTTCAAGGCATGCACCGGGAGGTCTTCGCGTTTTGTATGTCAGACACCCACATGAAGAAGTTGTTGCTGGGCGAAGTTTATCCGCAAGTGCCTACAGAGGTTCCAGCGCTACCCATTGAAGTGGAAGGCCCCCTGTTGGACAGCAGCGAGAAAGAGCTTCAGTCCTTATTGATGAAGGCCTTGGCCGCTCCCGACTTCTTTTTGCTGGTGGGTCCGCCAGGGACGGGAAAAACGAACTTGTTTCTCAAACATTTTGTGGCGGCCACGCAGTCAAGAGAAGAGAAAGAGACCATTTTAGTGTTGGCGTATACCAATCGTGCTGTGGATGAAATTTGCGGGGCTGTGAGTCAAGCACTACACCAAGACAATCAATTTTTACGCATTGGCAATAGCAACGGATGCGACCCTGCGTTTCACGGAAATTTGCTGCAAGAAATTGCGAAGAAAGCCAAGAACCGGCAGCATTTGAGCGAGCTTATTTCTGCAAAGAATGTGGTAGTGGCCACTGTGGCTTCCATCTTGAATCGTCCCGACATTTTCAAGCTGAAGAATTTTGACCGCATTGTGGTAGATGAAGCCTCACAAGTGTTGGAACCTATGCTGATTAGCATTCTGAATAGGGCTAAGCGATTTGTGTTGATTGGCGACCAGAAGCAACTTCCAGCGGTTGTGATGCAACAAGAAATGCCAAGCACCTTGATCAGTGAAGAGTTGCGCTACATTGGGATTACAGATTTCCGACACAGTTTGTTTGAGCGTTTAATTGCTGCGAATGTGCGGAAGGAAGAGCTTTGGGGCACCTTGACCCATCAAGGACGCATGCACCCTGAATTGTCTGAGTTCATCAACCAACATTGGTACAACGGAAAGCTTCGGATAGCGGCACTTCCACACCAGAATGAGCGAGTAGTATTTGAGGCACCTCAATCGAAGGTATTCGATTCCCGTGTTGCGTTTATCAATGTTGACAGGGGAGGTGGACTTCGTCCGAAGAGCAATTTACCCGAAGCGAAGAAAGTAGTAGAGGTGGTAGAATCCATCCTTGCCCACCTTCCGTCAGGGGATCCGGCAGAAGAGATTGGGGTTATTTCGCCCTACCGAAGTCAAAACGCGTTGATTAAATCTTTGTTGCGGAAAAGCACGGTTGCTGGGGCGAGTAGCATCATGGTAGACACGGTAGAACGCTTTCAAGGAAGTCAGCGCAACTTTATTGTGTACAGTGCCACGGTGAGTTCGTTGGCGCAATTGGGATTTCTAGCGCAGAGCATACACCTCGGCGTAGATGATGTTGAGGTAGACCGAAAATTGAATGTGGCGTTTACACGTGCTCGAAAGCATTTTACGTTGATTGGAAACGAAGAGCTCCTGTTGGAGAATGAACACTACCGCAGGTTAATCAACTACGCGCACAAAACCGATGTGTAGAGGAAGAGCTTAACCGTGCATGGTTTCACTCTTGCCGTATTTGTCCATCAGCGTGCCTTCAAACTCCAGAAATTCTTTCCAGCGTTTGTCCACATCGATGTCGCCACCATACTTACGCGCAAATCCGATAAAGGTGGTGTAATGGTTGGCTTCAGAGACCATGAGTTCATAGTAGAATTTCTTCAGGTCTTCGTCTTCCAGTTCTTCGCTAAGGATTCGGAAACGTTCGCAGCTTCGGGCTTCAATCATGGCAGAGAAGAGCATTTTTTCAACCAGTTGACTTGTTTTGCTTCCGCCTCTGTGGGTAAATTGGAGCAGGTCTCTCACGTAGGCATCTGCGCGTTCCGGGCCCAAATCTAATCCGCGCTCAGCAATCTTTTGCGTGACCATCTGAAAGTGTTCCATTTCTTCGAGGGCGATGCGCGTCATTTCGTCTACCAGATCAGCGTGTTCGGAAAAGCGCACGATGGTAGAGATGGCGTTTGAGGCTGCTTTTTGTTCGCACCACGCGTGATCGGTCAGAATTTCGTCCATGTTCATCTTCACCACATCTACCCATCTTGGGTCTGTTGGAAGTTTCAATCCGAGCATTACTTTTTGTTGCTTTTCCATGGTACAAATGTACGACGGAAGAGAGAAAATAGGTATAGACGTTAGAAATAGAAATTAGAGGAGGGGGAATCGAAATCGACCTGGAGAATCGAGGGATGGTAGTAGCGTTGATGATTCAACTGCGTCAATTAATACGACAGTAGCCACGAGCCTAGCTCGTGGTAGCGGTGCCCCTTTCAGCTTGTTGGTGTTCGCGCGCAATGCGCGCGACCTCTTCAAATCCTACTCGCCGCCTGACCACGAATGGTATTCGTGGCTACTGTCGACCAACCCATCGTTGGCAGAACTAAGAAATCTTTTTTCAACGGGACGCTGGCAGGGTCGCCTCACTAGGCGACCAATCGTGTGAATTCCTTCCCAAGTTTGTCTTCGTCCTGAGCCTTCTTTTGTATCTTGCCTCAAACTTTTTTACATGCGATACCAACAGCTTTCAAAAGATCTTTACATACGTAACCGCGCGAATTTCGCGAAGCAAATGAAGCCGGGAGGACTGGCCATTTTCGTTTCGAATGATACCATGCCAACGAGTGCAGATGGAACGATGCCGTTCAAACAGGCTGCAGACATTTTTCACTTGACCGGAGTTGATCAGGAAGAAAGCGTACTGGTGATGTTTCCCGATAGCCATTTGGCGAAGCACCGCGAGATCTTGTTCCTCAAAGAGACGAATGAAGAGATTGCCATTTGGGAAGGAGCGAAGCTTGATAAAGAGCAGGCGTACGAAGTATCTGGAGTACGTACTGTTTATTGGACGGGTCAGTTTGAGCGCATTTTACACGCACTTATGGCCGAAGCATCTTGTGTGTACCTGAATAGCAATGAGCAAACACGCGCCAACCTAGATGTGGAAACACGCGAAATGCGCTTTTCGAAAAGTTTGCGCGAAAAGTATCCGCATTACGAGTACGAGCGTAGTGCTCCTATCATGCACCGCATCCGCTCTGTGAAATCGCCAGAGGAAATTGAGCAAATGCAGCGCGCGTGCGACATCACCAAAGATGGTTTTGAGCGTGTGTTGAAGTTTGTGAAGCCAGGCGTAATGGAGTATGAGATTGAGGCTGAATTTACCCATGAATTCCTTCGTCAAGGATCACGTGGATTTGCCTACACACCCATTATTGCCAGTGGTTTTAATGCTTGTGTGTTGCACTACATTGAAAACGACGCCGAGTGCAAAGCAGGGGATGTGATCTTGATGGATGTAGGCGCTGAATATGGTAATTACGCAGCTGATATGACACGCTGCATTCCTGTAAGCGGAAAATTCACTGCTAGGCAGAAAGACGTATACAACAGTGTGCTTTCAGTGATGAAAGATGCGAGCAACCTGCTTCGTCCGGGAGTGTCTTTGCACGAATACCACGCGCAAGTGGGTGAGTTGATGACCGAACAGTTATTGAAACTCAAGTTGATTGATCAGCATGACATCGCGAAGCAAAATCCAGATTGGCCCGCATACAAAAAGTATTTCATGCACGGAACAAGTCACTTCATTGGCTTGGATGTGCACGATGTTGGTCCGTGGCATGAGCCGATTCAAGAAGGAAATGTATTCACGGTAGAACCGGGCATTTACATTCGCGAAGAGAATTTAGGCATCCGCTTGGAGAATGACATTGTGATTCAGAAAGATGGGTACCGTGATTTGATGGGACACATTCCACTGGAAGCAGATGAGATTGAGGATTTGATGAATTAATGAAAGTCGCTGATTGACCAGTAAGGGCTCGCGATTAAAGTTATTGTTACGCCTCCAAGCGCGGCATGACCCAACGGCCAGGCGCGGCCTTCCCTAATGGCCAGGCGCAGCCTTCCCAACGGCCATGCGCAGCCTTCCCCAACGGCCATGTGCAGCCTTCCCAATGGCCAGGCGCAGCCTGACCCTACTGTTCTGGCGTTTAACAGGTT
>CAYGUR010000145.1:0-8340 GCA_964353035.1 uncultured Comamonadaceae bacterium
GCTTTTGGAAGGGTCATTTTAGTGTCAGACTTGGATGGTGATTTGAAAAGATAGAAAAAATCTGTGAGCGGTTGGTCAAGCCTAAGCAGCAGGTTTTCTTCGGACTCAAGTTCCTTGGCCATGGTTGGCGACTAATTTTTTATTCTTTTGAATTAAACGATTTGAGGAGTTGGCTGTTCTTATTGGTATGAGACCAATTAAGTCTTTAGTTATTGCTGTAACGGTGTTTCTGCTAATCTATGCAGTAATGCCGCATGCTGGGGCCAGATACAATCTGATGTTTCCTCTTTTCCTACTAGGGAACTTCTTGTTGCTTTATTTGGTCTACAAAGTTTTGAAATCTGGCATTGCGCCGAAGGAAGAATTTGATGACGGATACTGGTATTCGGATGTTGATAAGCAGTATGGTCAAGAGAGCAAAGTAAAAGAGCAATAGAACGCTGACTAAGAATGCATTTTCAATGAGGGTCGAAGATGAATTTACAGGCCATGTTAATCGTGTACCTTTTCGAATGAATCACATTCATCACCTTAAATATTCCCCGAAGCAGTAAAAAATTCAACCACCTCTGGTCGCTTCAAAAGCGCATCTGTAAACGGATCAATTTCCACGCTCGTGAGAGGTGGAGCATCAATTTGTTTCGACCTAAGTGATCCATCTTTTTGAGGTGCGATGAGAAGTGTACGTCCGTTGTTCAAATTGAACAACCTCATATTCACAATGGCGTACGAATCTTGGTTCGCCCCTAAAAATGCCACGTACTGAATCGTGTTGTTCTGGGTTTTGTAAAAACCTTCACCCACGTAATTGGGATGATTTCGAGAGAAAGCAAGTTTTTGTTGATGGGCGTAATTGACCGTATCTACAAAGTCTGTGAGCACAATGATTTGGAAAAAGACACGTTCCTTTTCTTCGCCAACAAAAGGCTTGGTAATGGCACTTGAACCCACGTAGAACGAAGTGTACAGGATGGTTTTGTCTTGAATCTTCTTCTCATCGCCATCTCCGTTGATTCCAAAAGTGCCCACACCACCGAAACTCTTTTCGCCTAACAAATCGTAGTGGGGAGTTGGAAAGACACCCACTTCGAAGGGTTGGCCAGGGGGCAACAAATTCCGCGCTTCTAAATCGGTTGCGAATTGAGCTTGATCCCAAGTAGTTGAATCGTTCAAGTGTTGCAAGTGTTCATGTTCCTTCTCACTACTCCAAAAAACTTCAACCTGACCAGCCTCATTGTTCGATTGGATTTCATTCGAGCGCTCAGTGCATCCAAATAGTACAAGCGAAAACAGCATGAGAAGGTAACTATGGCGCATTGTTGTTGTTTTGAAAGTGATGTGGGTGAATTTCAGAAAAATCTAGCAGTCAGCAGCGCTGTACGAGAAATTAAAATGACTTTCATTTTACGCCATAGTCCAGTGTAATCGGATGTAGTGGCGGATTGATTTATCAATGGTTTTTCACTCCTCCAGACCGTTCAAGTGTTGGAACACAATAGCCGATATCAAGTATCTTCACAATGTATTCAACTACATAAGCTTTGCCATCAATCACGAAGGGGTCAAAGCCATAATCTTTTTGGAGCGTGACCTCCCATTCTCCTTCGCACAATCTATTTTTAAGATCCTCCAATATCCGAATGGAAACCAATTCACCGTTTTTATTGACGACAAAAGACACAACCGCAAAATTAGACTCGCCGCTGTGGGGTGGCGAGTGAATATGCTTGCTGTAATAACTAAAAGCTTGCTCTATGTTTTTAGGTTGATCGGAAGACCATTCGCCGACATAAATAGACGTGTCGAGTTTCATTTTTTCACCCTCAATCAATACATACGCCTCCATCAAATGATTCACCGTTGAAATTTTGTAACCTTCATGAAAAATATCATTGACCATATAGATGCCAGACGTAGCTTCAGCCTCCTGAAATTGTTGATAGCTAGTTTGAATGGTGTCTTGTCCATATCCAGAGATGGAACAGATAAGTATACCTAGAGGGAATAGAAATTTAGACAACACCTTTATATTAATGCTATTCGAAACGCTTTCCCAATTTACCCATTTCTCATCACTTTTTAAAGTCGGTTTAACTGGTGAAATAACGTTTCCAATTTCTGAAACTGCTACCTTTGTACCATGTCTGAACAAAGAACTGAAATAGGCCAATAGGGTGAATTTGGCTTGATCAAAGCCATCACCAAAGATCTAGCGCATGTGCAAGCGTCAACCCTTCTGGGAGTAGGCGATGATGCCGCAGTTATT
This sequence comes from uncultured Comamonadaceae bacterium, assembly GCA_964353035.1. Classification (GTDB taxonomy): domain Bacteria; phylum Bacteroidota; class Bacteroidia; order Flavobacteriales_D; family Sanyastnellaceae; genus JAQWQB01. The sequence continues at coordinate 2,267 of CAYGUR010000145.1, forward strand.
GACCCCAAAGACGAAATGGTGGTAGTCACTACTGACCTCCTCACTGAAGGCGTGCATTTCGATCTGAGTTATACGCCCCTCAAGCACCTCGGATACAAAGCAGTGGTGGTGAACTTGTCTGACATCTACGCCATGAACGCCACGCCGAAACAAATTACCGTGGCGCTCGCGATCTCAAATCGCTTCTCAGTGGAAGCCGTGGAAGAACTCTATGTGGGAATCCGTAAAGCTTGTGAGATCTACAAGGTGGACCTCGTGGGTGGAGATACTACTTCATCTAAGAGTGGATTGACCCTTTCGATCACGGCCATCGGCACGACGAAGAAAGATAAAATTGTTCGTCGTTCTACGGCTCAAGACAAAGACCTCATTGTGGTGTCAGGCGACCTCGGTGGCGCCTACATGGGACTCCAAGTGTTGGAACGCGAAAAAACAGTTTTCGCGTCAGCTCCCACAGCGCAACCTGAGTTGGAAGGATTTGACTACATCCTGGAACGACAGTTAAAGCCTGAAGCCCGAAGAGACATCATTGAACTGCTTGATAAAATCGACGTTCAGCCGACTTCAATGATTGATGTGTCTGACGGATTGGCGTCTGAAATTCTACACCTCTGCACAGAATCTAACCTCGGCTGTAAACTGCACGAAAATAAGATTCCGATTGATCAGCAAACCTTCGACACAGCGTTGGATTTTAACCTAGATCCTACCTTGTGTGCCTTGAGTGGGGGCGAAGATTATGAGCTGCTCTTTACCGTGAAGCAGGCCGATTTTGACAAGATCAAGAACGACCCTCATTTTGCCATTATTGGGTACATGACTGACGTCAGTGAAGGACATTCCATGGTCTTGAAAAACGGCGGGGAAGTGCCTATTCATGCACAAGGATGGGATGCGCTGTTGGGCGATGAGCAGGGGCCTGAAGCATAGGAGAAGATAGATCAACGTTTAGCGATCTCCCTTTTCCTTCGCCAACTCTTTTTCTTTACCAATAGCCCATTCTAGAAAGTCGAAGTACTCAAAGACTGTGCGTTCGAACGCATCTTTTTTCAGTTCTGTGAGCTCTTCCACCAAACTGCGAATGAGCTTCAGTTCTGTGACCGTAGTCTCAGCGCGTAGCATGCTATTGACGAATCTCAACATCACACTTTCAAATTTGTAAACGCGTTCACGGGTCTCCAAATAGCGCTTGGTGCTGCGCATCGCATACGGCATCAGACTGCGGTTCCCGAGGTCCATGTGAATGATGAGGTTTAACACCTGTCCCATGCAATAGAGGTCTTGGATCTTGTCTGTTTCAATGTGGTTCAGTAGCTGATTTACCCACTTCAAGGCCTCATTCGGATGTCCGGCTTTGAAGAAGAGCACGCCAATGTTGAAGTAGAATGACGCCTTTCGAACACTGCTCAACTGACGGTCGTATTGTATCAGTCCGTCTTCAATGGTGCTCACCAGCGCAATGGCTTTTTTATAATTTCCATTCTCTGTTAGTATGGCGAGTTCCAAGCTGTTCGAAAGACCGAAGACCTTGATGAGTAAATCTGGATCACTGGTAGCTTCCATGGTTTTAGGAAGCCTGCGAAGCTTCGCTAAATTCTTGAACGCTTCTTTTTCAAAGCCCAATTTATTGCCGATGTAAATGGCATTGCTTAAGGTAGGAAGCACAAGGGTGCGATCGTCTTTGAAATGCTCTGCATTGCTCTCAATGAGCTCTAGGTTTTTCAAAAGATAGGGGTACGAAGATTTCTCGTCGCCCACTCCAAAGTAGTAGGCGCTGTACAAGTGATTCAGCATGTAGGCATTCTCAACGTAGATCTCTTCGTTCTCTTGTTTCACAGCCAACTCATCCAAGATCTTTTTGTACTTGACCAGTTCTTTTTTGCTCCGCGCTTTTCCATGTAAATAGAGGTTGCTGAAGATTTTACTCTTCACATTCCACAGCTTGTTGAACGTGTCTAAGCGGGAAGTAGCCAGCAGGTCTTGCTGCAGCATGAACTTCAATTCTTTTTTCCCTAATTCCTGGTACTGACCTTGCTCAATCAACTTCTTCTCCCAGCGGGAAATGTCCATCTGACTGGTAATCTTGTTGTGCTTGATTGCTTGTCGTTTGGCAGAACGCAACACCCGCTTTGATTGCAAGTACAGGCCTTTTTTATACAGAATTTCTGCGGAGTGAACCTGACGCTTGATTTGCGCTTCAGCTGAGTTGTTCGAATAATAGGAATCTAAACAACGTAGAATAGTGTTGTACAAACGGTTTTTCGTGATGCTAAACCGATGCGTCAGCGGCTCATCTTTAAATTGCTCTATGATCGCCTCTTCATCGTACTCTTCTTGTGCCGCAATGGCGTCGAAAAGCTTTTCGTAGTTGTTTTCATCACCAATTACATGTCGCGAAGAGAACACTTTGAAGTAACGTTTCTCGGGCTTGGTGAGTGATTGAATGAGTTCGTGTAAATGGGTAGAAGTGATATTCGACATAGGCCTAGAATCTTAGTAGTATTCCAATGGGAACGTAACTAAACTAGACAAAAAGAAATTGATTTCAGTTGAATCCGGAGAAAAACTGGACTATAAATATCAGTTCTAACAATTAGATTCGATAGTATTGGTGAATTTTCTGTGCAACTTTTAAGTTGGTTATCGCCTGCAATTCTTCTACGCTTGCTTTCTTGATCTTTTCGACTGTTTTGAAATGATCTAGCAGTTTTCGCGCGGTGGCAAGACCAACGCCTTCCACATCGGTAAGTGATGTTTTCAAGGCTTCCTTGCTGCGCTTGTTGCGGTGGTGACTCAGTGAGAAGCGGTGGGCTTCGTTTCGCAGTTGCTGAATCAGCTTGAGCGATTCCGAGCGTTTGTCGATGTAAATGGGAATACTGTCTCCAGGAAAGAAGATTTCTTCCAAGCGCTTCGCAATGCCTATGACCGCTAGTTTTCCGCGTAGGCCAAGAACGTCAATGGCTTTCATAGCTGAGCTCAACTGTCCTTTTCCTCCGTCAATGATTACCAACTGAGGGAGCGGTTCTCCTTCGTCCCTCAAGCGCTTGTACCTGCGGAATACGACCTCTTCCATGCTGGCGAAATCATCTGGTCCTACCACCGTTTTGATGTTGAATTTGCGGTAATCGCCTTTCGAGGGCTTGGCGTTTTTAAAGACCACGCAGGCTGAAGCCGGATTGGTGCCTTGGATGTTTGAGTTGTCGAAACACTCTATGTGAACGGGCATTTCCTTTAGACGTAAATCGTCTTTCAGGGTGGTCAAAATGCGTTTGGTGTGCGCTTCGGGATCTACCATTTCCTGCATCTTGTGCTTGTCACGCATAAAATACTTGGCATTCCGAATGGAAAGATCAAGCAACTTTCGCTTGTCGCCCCGCTGTGGCACATGAAACTTCACATCGGGAATTTCGAGGTCTACTTCCGTCGAAACAAACACCGTCTTCGCGTTGCTTTGGAATTGATCGCGTACCGAAACAATCACGTGTTCCAACAGCTCGGTATCGCTTTCGTCCAAACGTTTTTTCACCTCAATGGTATGTCCTTGCACAATGGAACCGTTCATGACTTTCATGTAGTTCACATAACCGCTTTTCTGGTCAGAAACCACACTAAACACTTCGGTGTTGTGAATGCTGGCGTGCACAATGGTGCTTTTCGCTTGGAAGAATTCGAGGATGTCAATCTTTTTTTTCAAATCTGCTGCCAGTTCAAACTGCATGTCTTCAGCCATTTTGTGCATGCGGTTTTTCAGGGTCTTGACCGCCTCGGCATAATCTCCTTTGATGATGTTTCGAATGGCATCTACATTCTGATTGTAGTCGTCTTCGTTCATCAGCCCTTCGCACGGACCCAAACAATTCCCCAAATGGTATTCTAGGCACACTTTGAACTTCCCTTCATTGATGTTTTCCTCACTTAAATTGTATTTGCAAGTGCGAAGGGGGTACAGCCGCTTGATCAGGTCCAGCAGCGTATGCATGGCTTTTACATTCGCATACGGACCAAAGTATTCAGATCCGTCTTTGATGATTTGGCGGGTGGGGTAGATACGCGGAAAGCGTTCATTTTTGATGACAATAGACGGATAGGTTTTATCGTCTTTGAGTGCAATGTTGTACTTCGGCTGGTATTTTTTGATGAGACTGTTTTCCAGTAGCAGCGCATCAAATTCGGTCTCTACAACAATGAATTTGATGTCGTTGATCTTGCGCACCAACAGCCTCGTTTTCCCATTTTCGTACTTGTTCTTGTTGAAGTACGAAGACACGCGTTTCTTAATGTCCTTCGCCTTTCCCACGTACAGCAAAGCACCTTCACTGTCGTAGTGCTGGTACACGCCGGGCTTGTTGGGCAGGCGCTGTAAGATTTGAGCGATGTGTTTGGGGGTTTCCACTTAGGTACAAAAATAAAGGAAGCGATTGAATACTTCGACCGCTTCCCTTAAATACACTAAGTACCACACACCGTTACTCTAGTGATTTATTATGAATCGTTGCGTACGCTCTTCTGTTTTGAACACATACATGCCATTTGCGAAAGCGTTGATATCAATTCTTTTGCTTCCTGAAATGGAACCGCTCCAAACCAGTTGTCCTTGGCTTGAGAAAATGAAAGCAGGTTCATTGTTGGATGCAGTGAGTGCTATGGTGATGAATGACGAAGCAGGATTTGGATAAATGTTCAACAATTGGGTCGAACGCTCTTCTACGTCAACACCGTCGTTGCTCGACCCAGCTGTTTGTCCTTGTTGACTAAAACTTCCTGTTCCATTGGGCACCCTTGCGTAGGCCACATCGGTTTCTTGCTGGCCGTATTCAACGGAATCAACGATTTCTCCGTTTGCGTTCAACAGTAAAACGGTTTCGCCTGAGCCGTCAAGCTTGAAATTCGCATGGAACTCGCCATCAGACCCGTCTTCATCAGCCCAAATTACGAGGTACTCATTTGCGCCAAGCACGAAGCCATCAGGAATAGGCCATTTGTTGAGGTTCCACAAGTTGTCAGTCAAATGATACCCCGTTAAATCAATTGCTTCATTGCCGTTGTTGTACAGTTCAATCCAATCATCGGCTTCATTCGTTTCGTCAAATACTGCGACCTCATTTTTGGCCATCAGTTCGTTGATCACCACTTCTGAATCGGCTGCCCAAACAGCATCTGTGACATAATAATATGTTTCATGCTCTGCTCCGGCAGGTTCATATACACGTGAGCCGAAGTCGTTCGTTGCAATGGACTCGAAGTAGTAGCGCACTACACTTCCGGGCGCTTGTCCGGGAATCTCTGCTTGAAAGAGTCCATCAATGAACTCCATTGGAATCACATTGAAGTTCCCCACCAATTCATTGCTCCAATACAGGTTTACGTCTGCCGAATTGTCAAGTAAACTGACCAAAAGTGTTGCTGGTTCAAACGCTAGCGGATTGGTCCAATCACCTTGCGGAGTGACCATTGTTAAATTCATGAAATCAACACCCGCTTGTGCCACTTCAACGTCAGATAATAGGAACTCATAACGCTCTTCTGCCCACTCTTCGAGTGCACTAACCTCGTTGACGAATTGGTTGTATGAGTAGATTTTTTTCGGGTCTTCTAGAACGCTTTGAACAATTATAGCAGACCAATCGATGAGGAATACGTTGATGTAACCTCGATTCATTGTGTCTTCCAAAAGCGTGCGCACATGCGCTAAATAACGTTGTTTGTATTCATCAACTTGCAGCATGCGGTAAAGAAGTGGATAGTTTTCGTTGCTGGCGTTGTAAAACACGCTCCAATTCACGAACTCGTCTTCCATCACTGTGTTTCCGTCGTATTCCAAAGGAACCATTCGTCCAGTTTCAGGCTCCCAATAAAGGAAGTAATCCATTTCGCCCTTGTAACAGTAACCATCGTCATCAGAGAACAGAATTTCTGAAGCAAGAAACCAGAGTGTTCGATCAACGTCAAGTACATTCGGTAACTCTTCTGCCAACTGGTCCAGCGGGGTGTTTTCAAGCACATCGCACGTTTGAATGAGGGCATCCCACGGATTGTCAACGCTGGTGGTCTTAAGCGTATAGTGTTCTTGGTAG
>CAYGUR010000146.1:0-1748 GCA_964353035.1 uncultured Comamonadaceae bacterium
CCCACAATCTGCTCATCTGCCGAGTTCAAATTGAGCGTGTCACGGAAAAACACCCCGTTCATGCCCATGCACAATGGCACGTCAGCTTTGAAAAAAGCCTCCATCGGCTGGGATGTGTAAATAAAGTCATTCCCTCCGGAAACATCCCCAAGCGGATTGATGCTGATGTTTCCTTGCACATTCAACTGTGTAGGCAACATTTCAAAAACGTCAACGATGTTCGAATTGGTTTCATCAATGACGAATGCATAAGCGTTTGATAAAATAGTACCATTGTTGTCAATCGCCCTTGTAATGTTGATTTGATCGTTGATGATGGCGTGGTCCAGCGCAACTTCAGTACCTCCTCGAACACCTTTCATTTCCTCAAACGTCACTTGAGCATCAGCACCGATGTAATTTTTTAGTTCGAGTTCGAAACTGAGCGACTCTAAGTCCAAGGAGCCTCCAGCAATGTTCGCCAAAGGCGATAAATCAATTTCTTCTGAGATTTCTCCCTCAATTTGCCCGAAAAATCCTCTAGCATACGCAATACGCACATTTTGAAAACTGAGTTCAACCGTCACAGAGTCATCTCCATACACAGGTACTGTTGTTAATGAGCTTGCCGCAGCATTCACACTTAAAAAGCTAGCTACTCTGTTGAATTGATTTCCGTTGATGCCCTGCAAGTCAATCGATGCGCCTGTTAAATCAACCGTGTTCGAATACTCCCATGGCACAATCCCTTCGGCACTCTCACTTGTAACATTGATTTCAAGTCCACTTCCATCAACATTCACACCGGGAAGACTGTAATTCACATCCAACTGTCCGCCCACATAACTTTTAAGCACATAGGTCAGCTCTCCTGACTCCACAATAATTTCGCGTAGCTCAGCCGTATTGACGTTTAAGTTAATGTTTTCTTCGAGGCTAATGATTGAAGCTCCTTGGGTAATTTCGATGGGACCTCCAGTGAATCCTGGATCAAACTTTTTCGAAACGGTAGTATCTGCAATTTCAACAAGGGTATCTACACCTAAGTCTACCAATGACTGCTCGTAAATGAGGTGAAGAATTCCGGCTTCGTCTACTTCCAGCAAACTATCTGCAATGAGGTCAGACCAACCAATAACTCCTTTGGCAACAGGAGCTCTACCTGCAATGTCCCACGATGTAGGACCTTCTCGTTTACACGAAATCAACCCCAAAAGAAGCACGAAGACGCATCCTAAAATTTTGTTCAAATCCAAGTTTTGTTTGTTAGTTACTTAGAGTACAAGTTTAATGGCTTTTTCCCGAAGCCCGCATATTTATAAGTCACTATTGCCAAAGCGGCAGCTATCAAGTAGAAGCCCGGATGAAATGTTTGCGGAAATGTCCACCCAAATGCCACGAAAAACACCAATGCAATGCACACAAAGCGAAAGTAATTGCTTGTTTTGCTTGGATTTTTTCGCGCTTTCAGGAAAACAAAGAAATGCAGCGGGAAGGCCCAAATCAAGTTCATATTCCATTTCGTAGTCACGTGGTCAGTGGCGAACCAAAGCAGGAACACTCCAATGCCTATCAACGTGGAAACAAGAAAAAGTACTCCGGGAATGACATTCGACCATTTTTTTCTGCGCAAAAACAATCCCAAATCAACGCAGGCCAGCAATAGCAAAAACAAACAGAGAATTAGGGGCAAATCAACAGTCGGATTTTCAATTTGCAACTCCATCGCAAAAAGGACTACTACAGACAAAACGAAATAACAACCGATA
>CAYGUR010000146.1:1758-6278 GCA_964353035.1 uncultured Comamonadaceae bacterium
GACAAGGATCGCAGCACTGCAAGCAAACTCAGCAAACAACTGGTCTGGCAAAAACATGTTTTCTTCAACTTCTACGGGTTGATCACACGGAATTCCCAAAGCAATGTCAATCCCAAAATCGCTCCAATCCATGGGCTCCAGCTTTTCATCAATCATGTCTCTGAACGTCACCGATTCAGGGACAAAATCGCTGTGAAAGGTGAGCGAAGGACCGAGCACTTCTTTGAACAAGTCCCGAATACGTGTGGCACAATTGTCGTAAAAGAAATCGTACAGATATTCACGATTTTCCGGTTGGTAGTTGGTTTCGAGGAAATCAAAAACGGCTTGCTTCTGTTCCAATGACAGGTTCAAGATTTGCTCTTTGACGCCTCTACCCGTCACAACGTACTCATAGTTAAAATACTCAAAACCAGTACGTGACAACTTGTAATTGAGTTTTCCTTGGGCGAAAAGCAGGTAGAAATCATCTGTAAACTCAAAGGTCCCATAGTTATAGACAATATCGAAGGTGTTCGGCTCAACAATTCGAATGGCACTGTGCCCAAAAACAGAATACAGTTCATCACCTTCAGAACAGGTAATCAAACTTACTTTCGCCTGTTCGGTCAACTGCTCAATCGCTGAACTAGTAAGTGCGCCAAGCGCGAAAAGGAACAAGAAAATGTGCTTTATCATTCTGGTAAATGGTATAAGGCCAAGGCCGAAATTGGTTTTTGAACCAGGTTCCCGAGTGCCAAGCCATGTTTTTCTAAACATGCTGAAAGTACCTGCGAAAAGCTGTAAGCAATGGACCCTGTAGCGTGTACCTTCCAGTCCGGATTGCGCTCATAGCGAAGTAAGTAATTCTGAATCAACTCTTCAAAAGCCTGTGTCACTAAGTTCAGTACAAATGGATCTTCAATGTGGGTTTTGAGGAAAGGACAGAATGAAGCTAAAAACCTGTTCGGACGTTCACCTTTGTAAACACGTTCCAAGATGAGCTCCTTGTTGGCGCCGTAGGCTGCGTAAAAAGCTTTTCTCAAATGGGCAGGTGCCGACTCTGTGATGTAGGCATGAACCCAACGTTTGCCTAAATCTGCTCCACTTCCTTCGTCGCCCAAAATGTATCCTGTGCTAGAAATGTTCTCAATGATTTCGCCCGCTGAATAGGTGCATGTGTTCGCTCCAGTGCCTAAGATGAGAGCAATGCCTGATTCATTGCCGCAAACGGCTCTTGCTGCACCAAGCAAATCGTGGTGCACCTCCACCTTCGCCAATTGAAAAAGGTCTTGGAATAACTGATGAAAGCGCTTGACCTCTTGCTGAGATCCCAAACCAGAACCGTAAAAATAAACGTGGCGAATCAAAGCCGCAGAAAACTCCTTGAGGAAGGCCTGCTGCATCGCCGCTAATATTTCCTCATCGCTCACAAAGAAGGGATGAACTCCTATCGTTTGAAATTGATGAATCTCATTGTCGCGATCAATGATTCTCCAATCTGTTTTTGTTGATCCGCTATCAGCTATTAGAATCATTCGCTTATGTTAATCTTTCCGCTAAAAACGTGCGTCGCAGGACCACTCATCCACACAGATGTAAATCCGTGTTCCGTTTGCTCAAACCTCAAGGTCAGCGTGCCGCCTAAAGTTTGAATTTGTCTTGAATTGCCCCCGTGTAAATAGGCATCAACCAATGCCACGGCAGTTACTCCAGTGCCACAAGATAAGGTTTCGTCTTCAACTCCCCGCTCATAGGTGCGAACGTTCAAGTGCGTTGCTTCGCGAAGCACGAAATTCACATTGGTGCCTTCCAACTTCCACTTGTCATTGTAGCGAATCGCTCTTCCTTCGTCCACCACCAAAAGTGAGTCAAGTGCATGGCGATAAGAAACGACATGAGGTGAACCTGTATGCAAAAAATAATCCGCTCCTTCAGGTGTTGGAAGCGAAGTGTCTCCCATATGAATGTGAACTGCATCTGAAGAATAAGTTGCCTCGTGCAATCCGTCAATGGCTCTGAAGGTGATGTTGGGTCCTTGAATTCCAATAGTTTGCGCAAAATGAACAGCACACCGACTCCCATTTCCGCAAAATGATTGTGAACCATCGCTGTTGTAATAGTTCATTGTGAAATCAGCGTCTTCAGCTTCTTCAATCAGAATAACGCCATCTGCACCCACTCCAAAATGCCTGTCACACAAGTGCTGAATCTGCCCGGTAGTGAGAGAAATCTCTCCTTTGAGGTTATTGATCATCACAAAATCATTTCCCGTTCCGTGGTATTTAGAGAAATTCAGCATATCACTCAGGTTTGGAAACAAAAGTAAGGAAGTAGAAACCACTTAAAAAAGCGAAACGACCCTGAATCCAGAGTCGTCTCAACTTAACCAAATTTTACGTAAATCTTAACTACAATATAACTAACTACATGTGGTCAAGCCTAATTGCTTAGACAAGACTAAGATAGAAATTTTTCCGAAAGGACTATGTTTTACATCCCCCTTTAGGGTGAATTTGTGGATATTTTACCACATTTATGGAATACAATAGTCGCAATGGTTAAAATCATTGCCTGAATTGATACATTTACGCATGTTGTCGAAAAAGGCTCAATACGCTTTTCATGCCCTCACGTACCTTGTGGAAAACCAAGATCGGGGACCAGTACTCATCGCAGAAATTGCAGCAGAAAAGAAAATCTCGCTGAAATTTCTAGAACAAATTCTTCTGGAACTCAAGAAAGGAGGCGTCCTTGGATCGAAAAAAGGCAAAGGTGGTGGATACTATTTTATCAAGCCGCCTGAAGACATCCCCCTCGCCAAAGTCATTCGTCTTATTGACGGTCCTATAGCTCTTCTTCCCTGTATTTCGCTCAACTTTTACGAACCCTGTGAGAATTGCAATGGTGAAAATTGTGGTCTCAATAGCGTTATGGCCGAAGTGCGTGATGCTACCCTGAAAATCCTAGAAAACAAAACCATTGCTAGTATAGCAAGAGGATAATCAACTGGCTACCAAATCACTAAGTCATAACGAAATCTTTTTCACACTATTACCCTAGTATTTTGATAGGGTTTATATACTTTTGTCGCATGCTTCTAGACAGAGTTGTAAAGAATAGAATAGAAAAAACCCATGCCGGCAGCCCCCTAGTGAGCCTGGCTAAATCTATTTCATGGCGCATCGTAGGAACGCTAGACACCATGTTCATTTCGTGGATCATCACAGGAGAAGTGACTTTAGCCATTAGTATAGGAGCGGTGGAGGTGGTGACGAAAATGTTCCTCTACTATGTACATGAACGACTTTGGGAGCGCTTTTTCTTTAAAACACGAAAACAGCAATGATCAGAGAATTAAGGAAACTACCACACGAAATAGATCTCTGTTTGCGAGAATTGAACATGCGTTTTGGAAAAGACATCGTGTTCACCAGTTCACTCAGCAAAGAAGATCAAGTAATCACCCACATAATTGCCACTGAGCTTCTGCCCATTAAAGTTGTGACCCTCGACACAGGGAGGCATTTCCCTGAATTCTATGACCTCTGGCAACGCACAGAACATAAACTAGGCATTACCATTCGGAGCTTTAACCCCAACGCTGGCGACCTAGAGAAATACGTGCGCCAAAATGGAATCAACGGATTTTATGATTCCATTGACGCTCGAAAAAGCTGCTGCTATATTCGCAAAGTGGAACCGCTACAGCGAGCGCTGGCAGGAAAGAAAATCTGGATTACCGGACTGAGAAACGCACAATCTGACCATCGTCAATCTATGAGACGATTTGAGAACGCTGAGCAAATCATCAAATACAATCCGCTCATTGACTGGACAGATCAGCAATTGGATGACTACATCAACGGCTACAACGTTCCTGTGAACCCTCTGCATCAGAAAGGATTTGTGAGCATCGGATGCGCACCGTGCACAAGAGCCATCACCGAAGGCGAACACCCTAGAGCTGGAAGATGGTGGTGGGAATCTTCTAAAAAAGAATGCGGACTACATATTGAACATTCATGACACAGACTTTTCCAAGATCCCTCGAAAATGAGGCGATTTATATCTTAAGAGAAACCATTGCGCAATTCAACAACCCCGTGCTGATGTTCAGTGGCGGAAAAGACAGCATCACACTGGTGCATTTGCTGATCAAAGCTTGTTACCCGCTCCCGCCACACGTGCCGCTGCTGCACATAGATACCGGACATAACTTTCCAGAGGCGCTGGAATTTAGAGATGCCTTGGTTGAAAAATACAAGCTCAAACTCATCGTTCGAAAGGTGGAAGACAGCATCCAATCAAAAGGACTCACAGAAGAAACAGGCAAATACGCAAGCAGAAACAGTCTCCAATCGGTAACGCTACTAGAGGCCATTGAAGAGTTCAAATTTGATGCATGTATTGGCGGCGCACGAAGAGATGAAGAAAAAGCACGCGCGAAGGAACGTATCTTTTCGGTGCGAAACGACTTCGGTGAATGGGACACTAAAAGGCAGCGTCCTGAAATTTTCTCCATGTTGAATGGACGAATT
>CAYGUR010000146.1:6288-8340 GCA_964353035.1 uncultured Comamonadaceae bacterium
ACCGAAATGGATGTGTGGCGCTACATCAATGAAGACCAAATCGAAATCCCTTCCCTCTATTTCGCACATCAGCGTCAGGTTTTCCTTCGGGATGGACAGCTCTGGCCCGCCTCAGAATTCATTCAGAACGATACTTCGGAAATTCCCTTCATTGAAAACATCCGCTTTAGAACAGTAGGTGACATGACCTGCACGGCCTGCGTGAAATCTGACGCCAACACCATGGCCTCCGTCATGCAAGAGATTGAAGAAGCTAAAATCTCTGAGCGCGGCGCCCGTATGGACGACAAACGATCTGAAGCTGCAATGGAGCTTCGTAAACTCAATGGATACTTCTAATGGACATTCTCAGAATAGCTACTTCAGGAAGCGTAGACGACGGAAAGAGCACCCTTATCGGACGATTGTTGTTCGAAACAAAACACGTTCCGCAAGATAAACTAGAACAACTGAAGATTGATTCAAAACGTCGTGGCCTTGATTTCACCGACCTTTCCTTGCTCACTGATGGACTGATTTCAGAGCGGGAACAAGGCATCACAATCGATGTGGCGCATGTCTACTTCGCGACAGCAAAACGCAAATACATCATTGCTGACACACCCGGACACGAAGAATACACTCGTAACATGGTCACAGGCGCATCGCAATCTGATGTAGCCATTGTGCTCATTGACGCCCGAAAAGGAATTCTCCCTCAAACTAAAAGACACCTCTCTATTGCCAATCTGTTGCAACTAAAAACAGCCATCATTGCCATCAACAAGATGGATCTTATGTCATACAGCGAACAGAGGTTTATTGAGCTCCAATCAGAGGTAGAAAAACTCGCACAAGAGCTCAACATCAAAATTCCGCTGCAATTCATCCCTATTTCTGCATTGGAGGGCGAAGGGATTACAGAATGGACGGGCAAAATGAGTTGGCACAACGGACTCCCCCTCCTGCAACTACTAGACAACCTAGACTTTTCTTCGCTCCAGGAACATCCATTTAGATTCAACGTGCAAACGGTCATTCGTCCGAAATCAGGTGAATTCAAAGATTACAGAGCCTACGCTGGCAGTGTGCTTTCGGGTGAAGTGCGAAAAGGAATGAAGATCAAAGTGGCTCAAACAGATCAAATGGCTACCGTTGCGAAAATTGAGAAATGGGGCACCGAACTAGCTCAAAGCGGAAAAGACCAAGCCGTGACGCTCCTCCTAGAAGAACACATCGACCTAAGCAGAGGAGACTTTTTAATTGCAGCTGAAAACACACTTGAATTGCAGCGAACGTTCACGGCGAACGTCTGCTGGATGAGTGCAAAGCAAATGAATGAACGTCAAAAACTCATTTTGCAACAGGGAACACGCTCTACCCAAGTACTTGTAAATCAAATCCACAATGTGCTGAACATGGAAAACTCGCAGAAGGAGTCTGCCGCACAACTAAACTTGAACGATATTGGCTCAGTTTCATTCAAAGCAGCGGCGGCCATTCCAACGGAACCCTTTTCAGGTGAGGGGGAACACGGCGGATTCATCTTAATTGACCCCAGCACCTACCATACCATTGGAGCAGGATTTATGGCGGCATCATACTAGGCTTTCGCTCCTTCCTTCGTAACTTGCGCATTCAATCAATCTAGGCATGAGCGTGCAATCCGAAACCACGAAAAAGAAAAATTTATCTGCTGACACATTCCTCAAGGCATACCGTCTGATGACAACCGCCAGAGCAATGTCTGACATCTACGAAGACAACGCGAAGCTGACTTCCAAATATGTGCACGCTACATCACGTGGACATGAAGCCATTCAATTGGCGGTGGGAATGCAGTTGAAAAAACAAGATTTTTTAAGTGCCTATTACAGAGATGATAGCATTCTTCTTGGAATTGGACTTTCGCCCTACGACCTCATGCTTCAACTTTTCGCCAAAGCTGATGATCCTTTCTCTGGCGGAAGAACCTACTACAGCCACCCAAGTTTGAATCGCCCTGACTTTCCTAAAATCCCTCACCAGAGCTCTGCTACAGGCATGCAAGCCATTCCTTCTGCAGGTGTAGCC
>CAYGUR010000147.1:0-8301 GCA_964353035.1 uncultured Comamonadaceae bacterium
TTCGCGAAGCACACCGATAAAAAACAAAAAGAGCCGATAACGTGAATTATACGGGTCTTTAGGGGTTGTGAAACGTATTTGTGGGAAAATCATTGTTTCATTACGGTCTCCAAGAGTACTTGATCCTTGTAATCAATTCGAAGGGTATAGTAGCCACGTTGCAATGCTATTTCTGGTATCACCTTGACCGTGATGGGCTCAATAGATCCTTCCAGCACTTCTTCAAACACCAAATTTCCTTGAAAGTCATACAAGCTGGCCTTTGCTGTTCCGGTTTTAACACCTTCAACTTCCAACGTGAAGTCAGAGATGAACGGATTAGGGTAGGCAACAAGTCTGAGGTCTTGTTGGTCTTCGTTTGCTTGCAAGAACTCAACAACATAGGGTTTCATGGCGTTTACCATCACTAGATTTGAGGCGAGAGCTTCACCATTGATGCGACAATCAAAATGTGCATGCTTTTCGTTGGTGCTGCTGTACAATTGCAGTTCACTTCCGTCAGGAATGGTCAATGTCAACGTGTAATTCAAGTAATAGAACACAGATGTAGACCCCATGTTGGCAGCAAGAGTTTGGTCATATCCGTCTAACTGTTCAAGCGAACCTGAATGAATGGTTTGATTGCGTTCGTCTTTTAGTTCGAATTGAATTGGACCACCAGTTGTGCTTTGTGTTCCCATGAAGTAGATGGCTTCAAGTGCTCCATCATCACAAATTTTCAGATCGAATTCAATGAGTCCTGAAGGTAGTACCTCTTTTTGACTTGCGTAGGGTTGACTGATGGAGCAATCGTGATCAGGATACGCTTCGAATACAAGGTATTGAACTTCTTCATTGAATTCAGTTGGGTCTCCTAGATGCAGCTCGAATGTTAAGTCTTCTCCAGCTTGGGCGTCAGTGGTGACCAAGCTTCCACTAGCGTAATTGCTTTCCTCAGTCATGAAGAGTGCGAAAGTCTCTGTAAATGGAGCGCCGCTGGGTGTGATGAGTTTGAATGCATATTCGGTATCCGCTTGAAGCGAAAACCCTTCTGGAAAGGGAATGTATATGGGTGTCATGGGATTAGCAGCAGAAATTTCGAACGGTGCGCCAAGTAGAGCAGCACCACTTACATCAGCTACCTCATAGATGTAACACATGCCCAATTGGCTTTCGCTACTTTGATACTGCAGTGTGAGTCCTTGCACAAAATAATCTTCACACAACTGAAACGATTGTTGCGCAACGTTGTTGGCTGAAATGCTTCCTTCTGCTAAATTTTGAAGGGGATTACATGTATTTTTTACTTTGATGGAAAACAGATCTTTTTTCTGCTTCTTCGTTAAGCGAATACCTGCTTCAAAAGCTAAATCGCCAGACGTGAGTAGGTCATTGATGCGCATGTTACCTTCGCCATACAAATCTTGTTCAGAGTAGTAAGCAAAGAAGGATTTACCAGAAGGAGCTTCAATTTCTATGGTGTACTCTTTTCCTTCGGTTACTAAGGGAGGTTCAACGAACCATACGATTGCTTCGTTGTGTCCGATGGAAGGAATGACCATTTGTTGTTTCGTTAACAAAGTAGCGTGATCCCAAACGCGCAACTGAGCCGTGAACGTTTCATCTGAAGTACTTTCTACAAAAAAGGTCATGTAATCCAAAGAGCCTCCTGTGCATGGAACCATTGTTTGTCCAACAGCGTTGTTCTCTACACGAAGTTTTTGTGTGTTATTGGTCTGCAGAATGAGGCACCCAGCACTATTGTCTTCTGCGCTTACCAAGATGCTCGATGAGAGCCCCAGCGCGAAAAGTAAAAGTGCCTTGAACTGAAATTGAATTGATAGGTAAAATGAGGTCATTATGTCTAGGGTTATATTCTAGTGCATAATTACTCTTGTCAGCGACGGAAGTTTGTCGGTGGATAGCCCACGCTCGTTGTGGGAATCCGCTGAACTACGACTTGTAGTCGGCGATTTTGATGGTATGATCAGCTCTGAGGTACTCGTCTTTCAAGTCGTTGGTGCTGATGACGATGGTTCGGGTACCTTGAAATTCTGAAAGTAGATTTCGGTACCATTGCACAGCTGTGGTATCTAAATTGCTGCTCGGCTCATCCAAGCAGAGGAGTGTGCTATTGGTCATAATAGCCAATCCGAGCTTCACACGTTGGCGCATGCCGGAAGAGAAATGACGTATGGATTTGTTCGAATGTTCAGCGAGTCCCATCTTCAAAATGACCTCTTCTGGTCTCAAATTGTTCAGCCAAGGTCTGAACCGATGTTGAAATTCAATCATTTCCTTGAGGCTTAGATCATCGAAGACATCGAGGTAAGGCGCTGCAATGGAAACGTGCTTGAAAAGTTGCTCATGTTTGAGTTGAGCTCCTTGTTCAGACCAGATAAGTTGGCCTTCGCTTTGAGAAAGAAATCCTGAAATAAGTTGAAGCAAGGTCGACTTACCAGAGCCATTATTTCCAACAATGATGGAATGGGAACCGGCCTCCAATTCGAGGTTGATTCCGCGAAAAATCCAATCGCGTCCAAAGCGACGTCCGAGTTGTTGGAGCTGAACGTTCATGCCTATACCGGCCCTCTTATGATGCCTTTCGTAGATTCTCTGATGAAGTTGAGAATGACATCTTTTTCTTCCGACTTCGGCAATTCAACATCTGCAACTCTCACTGCCGTGGTCATGTTACTATTGTGCACATACAAAGTTCTGTATACGTCTTCAATGTGGGCAATAGCTTGATCAGTGAAACCTCTTCTTCTCAGTCCAATTGTGTTGACTCCGGCATACGTAAGAGGTTCACGAGCTGCTTTCACAAAAGGGGGAACGTTCTTTCGCACCAAAGAGCCACCAGCAATGAAGCTGTGTTGACCTATGCGAACAAATTGTTGCACAGCCACTACGCCTTCAATGATCACGTTGTTTTCTATGTGCACATGTCCTGCAATGTTGGCTGTATTTGCCAAGATGCAGTAATCTCCTACAAACACATCATGAGCAAGGTGCACGTACGCCATCAGGAGGCAGTGACTTCCTACTTTGGTAGTCAATTTATCTGATGTGCCTCTATTGATTGTTACGCATTCGCGAACGGTTGTATGGTCACCAATTTCAACTGTTGTTTCTTCGCCATCAAACTTCAAATCTTGAGGAATGGCAGAGATGACTGCTCCTGGAAAAATTTTACAATGCTTACCGATCCGCGCACCATCCATGATAGTTACGTTCGGGCCAATCCAAGTTCCTTCACCTATTTCTACATTTCCGTAGATGGTTGTAAATGGACCAATCTCAACATTCTCTCCAATTTTAGCATTGGGATCAACAGACGCATTTGGTGATATCATTCGTTTTCTATCAGTTTCCTTTGTCCTTCACAATTTGTGCCATCATTTCCGCTTCTGACACCATCTTCCCATTTACATAAGCTTTTCCGCTCATGTGAACTAAACCACGACGAATTGGAGATTCCAGTTTCAAGTCAAACACCAAGACATCTCCTGGGAGTACCTTTTGCTTAAAACGAACTTTGTCAATCTTCAAGAAATAGGTCGAATAATTCTCTGGATCAGGAACGGTTGAAAGTGCGAAAATCCCACCCACTTGTGCCATGGCCTCCACTTGAAGTACCCCAGGGAATACGGGGTTATCAGGAAAGTGTCCTTGGAAGAATGGTTCGTTCAGTGTAATGTTCTTAACACCTACAATTCCTTCATCATTCATTTCCATGACCTTGTCTACAAGGAGGAAAGGATAGCGGTGAGGTAGAATTTTTGAGATGTCGTTAATATCGTAAACAGGCTTTTTACTTAGGTCGAAGTGAACTTCACCTTTTTGCTTTTTCGCCCATGTCTTGATCACTTTTGCGAATTCAACATTTCCGGCGTGTCCCGGACGTGCAGCAAGAATATGTCCTTTGATGAACTTCCCTGTGAGGGCAAGGTCACCTACAATGTCTAAGAGTTTATGTCGTGCTGGTTCATTCTCGTAATGCATTTTAACGGTGTTCAGCACTCCCATGCTTTCTACCTTTACGTCTAGACGCTCTTTGCCGACCAACTTGGCGATCATATCCAACTCTTCTTCAGAGTATTGTCTTTCAACCAGTACAATGGCGTTGTCAAGATCACCACCTTTAATAAGGCCTGCTTTAGCGAGTGCCTCAACTTCTTTCAAAAAGACGAAGGTTCTGCAACGCGAAATTTCTGGAACGAACTCACCCATGTGGTACATACTGGCGTGCTGTGTGCCAAGTACGGGAGAGTTGTAATCAACCATGACAGTCAATCTGAATTCGCCGCCATTGGTAGGTACGGCCAACATTTCAACGTGCTTTTCAGTGTCTTCGAAGGCGATGTTCTCAGTGAGTTCAATGTACTCTCTTTCAACATCTAACTCTTCAATACCTACTTCTTGGATTTTTTGAACGAACATCCACGAGCTACCATCCATAATGGGAATCTCTGGTCCGTCTGATTGGATGAGCGCATTGTCTATTTCACTGCCGTAAAGCGCAGCTAAAATGTGCTCAGTTGTATAGATGCGTGCCCCGTTTTGCTCGAGGGTAGTTCCCCGTTGCGTACCAACAACTAGATCGCAGTTGGCATCAATAGTGGGCTGACCTTCAAGGTCAACGCGTTGAAATTTGTAACCGTGATTTGCGGGTGCCGGTAGCACCGTTAAATTTACTTTTTCACCGGTGTGGAGTCCAATTCCGTGGAATTCAATAGGACCCTTTAGCGTCCGTTGCATATCACTCATGGGCAGAGTTGTCAGTAAGATTCTGGTTTGCCTTCTCCAAAGCTCTCAGACGATCTTCAATTTGAGGAAGTCTTCTGAAGTTGATATAAGACATTTTATAGCTCTTGATATTGAATGCGGGCGAGCCTTGAACGATTTCGCCCTCTTTAATGATGGAAGCACTGATGCCTGATTGCGCCGCAATTTTAACTTCGTCAGCAATGCTAATGTGACCAACAATCCCCACTTGTCCGCCAATCATACAGTTTTTACCAATCTTCGTAGAGCCGGCTATTCCTGTTTGAGCAGCAATAACTGTGTTTTCGCCGATTTCCACATTGTGAGCAATCTGGATGAGGTTGTCAAGTTTAACCCCTTTACGAATCACCGTTGATCCGAGTGTTGCCCGGTCAATTGTGGTGTTGGCGCCAATTTCTACATGGTCTTCAATGATGACGTTGCCAATTTGCGCTACTTTCTTGTAGTTGTTGGCCGCATCAGGAGCAAATCCAAAGCCGTCGCTGCCAATAATAGCCCCCGCATGAAAGGTACAGTGGTTCCCAACCTCACATCCGTCAAGAATGCGAGAACCGGAGTACATAACGCAATTGTCACCTAAGACTGCGCGGTCACCAATGAAGGTGCCTGGATAAATTTTACAGTTCGCACCCACCTTCGCGCTAGCAGAAATAACAGCACCTGGTCCAACATAACAGCCTTCACCAATTTGTGCGCCTTCTTCTACAAAGGCGTTCGGGTCTATCCCTGTTTTTTGATGGCGGTAACTGTTGTAAAAGTCCAGCAGCTTCGCGAAGCAAGCGTAGGCATCCTCAACACGAATGAGCGTCAATGAGTCGGGGAGACTGCTTTCAGGTTGGAAATCATTATTCACGATTGCAACAGAGGCCTTCGTTTCATAAATGAATGCCGAATATTTAGGGTTTGCCAAGAAGGTGAGGCTACCTGGAGTACCCTCTTCAATCTTTGCAAGCCTATTGACTTTAGAGTCTGAGTTGCCCTCAATTACTCCTTCCAGTATGTCAGCTATCTGCTGGGCAGAAAATTCCATCGTCGCAAAAGTAAAAATAATCAACCCTTATAAGGTGATTGTGGATGATTTTCACGTGAAAAACTACATTGATTATTCAGATAAGCCCTTTGGACTTGAGTTCTAGGTACTTATTAACGGTATTGATTGATAGGTCTTCTGGTCTGGACAGAATGGTGTGTATCCCGTGTTTTTTCAACTTCAAGACCATGTGTTTTTTCTCTAAAATAAGTTTGTCAGAAATCGTCTGCGTGTAGATATCAGTTAAAAATTCTACCTGCTTCCTGCTGTGGTCCATGAGCTCTGTGTTTTCAAAGATCATCACAACCAATACGTGATGGCGATTGATCTTTTGCAAGACAGGTAATGCCCGTTCCATGGCATAGATGGATTCGAAATTGGTATAGAGAAAAACCAAGCTTCTACTTCTGATGATGTTTTTCGCAGAGCGATAAAGGAGGTCGTAATTGGCTTCCTTTACGTAGGCCTTTTCATTGTAGAGGGCATTCAGGATCTTCTTGATCTGAACCGGACTGCGTTCGGCTTTCAAGGTTGAGCCAATGGTGTCTGAAAAGGAAATCAACCCAGCTTTGTCATACTTCTTCAAGGCAATGTTCGAAATGACAAGAGAGGTGTTCACGGCATAATCCAATAAACTAAGCCCGTTGAATGGCATGTGCATGGCACGTGATTTATCAATGATGCTGTACATCTGCTGGGAGCGCTCATCTTCGTATTGGTTGACCATCAAGGTGTTTCGCCTGCTGGTAGCCTTCCAGTTGATGCTCCTGATGTCATCTCCCTGAACGTAGTTTTTAATTTGTTCGAATTCGTAGCTATGTCCAAGTCGCCTTACCTTCTTAATGCCATCAAACGTGCTCGTCTTGGCGAAGGCCAATAACTCATACTTTTTCATTTGGATGATGGAAGGAAAAGAGGGGACCATTTCTTCATTCGATACTTTGAACTGCCGTGCCACCATTCCAATTTGTGTGGAAGCTAGCAAGTTGGTCTTGCCCCAATGGTACTCTCCTCTAGAAAGGGGCTTCACTGAGTAACTCAGAACATGCTCTTCGTTGGGTTTAAGGTCGATTTCTATGGTAAAATCCCTGCGCTGCAGCTTGATGGGGAGTTCGTCATAAATCGAAAGGTTGAGGGCCAAGGGCATTTCGTTGCGGACCAAAAGCGAAAGGTTGTTACTGTCTCCCAATGACAGCATCTTGCCTGTTCTACGTTTCGCCACAAGTTGCCCCTTCGATCCAAATAACAAGATAGTATCTGTAAGTGTGAGTGCAACAAGCGCTACAAGCAATGTTTGTGCTAATGGGAAAAGCAAAGGCAAGCCAAAGCTAATGGCGAAGAGCACTACACAAGCGCCCAAAGCCAAGAAGAACCGCGATTTAAGGTGCAGAGAGCGCATGAAGTTCAATATGGAATTGGATTTTTCCATTAACGCGGCACATCTATCGTTTGAAGGATGTCTTTGATGACATCTTCTACTGTTGTTCCTTCCATTTCTCGTTCATGGCTCAAAATCACACGGTGATTGAGCACCGGGTAGCTCACATAACGAATGTCGTCAGGCGTGACAAATCCTCTTCCGCGCATAGCAGCCACTGCTTTGGATGTGCGTAAAATGGCCAATGAAGCTCTTGGTGAAGCACCGAGGAACAAATCTCCGTTGTTTCTAGTGTTGTGAACTATGGCAGCGATGTAGTCTATCAATTCTTTTTTGATGTACACCTTCTCAATGGTCTCTCTGATTTCTTTCAATTTGGACTTCGAAACGATGGGATGAACTTCAGATTCTTGTCGTTTGGAAAAGTCAGATTGGAAGAGTGTTAAAATCTCGCCTTCTTCTGTGGCAGAAGGATAAGGAACTCGAATCTTGAAAACGAAGCGG
The DNA here is from genome assembly GCA_964353035.1 of uncultured Comamonadaceae bacterium. Lineage (GTDB taxonomy): Bacteria > Bacteroidota > Bacteroidia > Flavobacteriales_D > Sanyastnellaceae > JAQWQB01. The sequence goes on from CAYGUR010000147.1 coordinate 7,680, forward strand.
TCAAGCTGTGCTTCGGGCAAAGAATACGTTCCTTCTTGCTCAATGGGGTTCTGTGTAGCAATGACGAAGAAAGGAAAGTCCAACTCGTAGGTTTCACCATCGTAGGTAATTTGTTTTTCTTCCATTACCTCCATCAACGAAGCTTGCGTTTTCGCTGGGGCGCGGTTGATCTCATCAATCAAGATGATGTTTGAGAAAATGGGACCTTTACGAAAAGAAAACTCGCTCTCTTTGAGGTTGAAAACAGAAGTTCCTGTGATGTCTGTAGGCATCAAGTCAGGTGTGAACTGTATTCTGCTGTAATCTGCACTTAAGGTCTTTGCAAGCATACGAGCAGTGAGGGTTTTTGCAATTCCTGGATACCCCTCCAAAAGTACGTGTCCGCCTACAAGCACACCCGCCAGCAATTGGTCAACCATGTTGACTTGACCAATCACAATTTTACCTATTTCTTTTTTAATGTCTTCTACCGTTTGCATGACCATTGAAGTATCAACATGGTTCACTTGTGGTGTCACAAAGGTGCTTCGTATTGACTCAGCTGAAGCACCCTCAGCAGGGAAAGAAGGCATTTCTGGTGACTCTGGCATTTGTGGTGCTGGAGCCTCAGGGGTTCCGGTTG
>CAYGUR010000148.1:0-8292 GCA_964353035.1 uncultured Comamonadaceae bacterium
CGTCTCAGCATGTTACATCGTTAAGGACCGTCCTAAGTTAATTAAAATGAAGAACTTAATGAAGATGTGGAGCGAACTTCTAATGCACTAGGAATTCGGCCTCCCACTCCACTTAAATTTTCGCGATTTATGGTCCAATCTCATTGAATGGAGGTCGATTTGTGAACCGAGCCTCCTGTATTCTCCTCACAACTTGACCTTAAAATCACCCAAATTTCGGCAAACTCTCAGAACCAATTACAAGTAGTTTAAGACCAAATTGCAACACCTGCCTTTCCCAAATCAATACAAACTAATCATTCCAAGTCTGTCTGGAATGAATCTTACCTCAATGTAATTTTGCGATGGGCTGTTGCTCCTTTATTACGAATTACAAATACGTAAATACCTTTTGGAAGATCAGAAAGATCAATGGTAACAATGGATTGAACAAGATTCGACTCAGAACGAATGAGTCTACCTGCTTCTGTAAATAAGTCTAACGATGATCCTATCCAATCTGTTGGAATTTCAAGAGTAACCACCCCGTTAGACGGGTTCGGATAAATGGTAATTATTTCATCATTCAGCTCACTTATACTCACGTTTATTTCAACGTTGAAAACCGCTGTGGCAGAACAATCCCTTTGGCTCGTTTCTACAACACTCAACTCTCCAGCTCCCGTTTCGTACCATAAAATACTCACCTCACTTGTACCTTGCCCACCAACTATACCGCCGTTTACTACAAACCACTCCAGCTCTCCAGAGGTGTCTGAAATATAGGTGTAGCTGTAGAACACACCATCGCTCACAATAGCTGGCCCTTCAATTTCACCCGCAATCAAATACTCACAAATCGAATTATCTTCGCAACCCGCAAGTTCATTGTAATTGCATGCCGTTGTATCTAAACAGCCTGGATAAGTGCAACTGTCGTCTTCACACGCTGCATCAGCCTCATAATTACACGCCGAACTATCTGTGCAGCCTGGATAGGTGCAACTGTCATCATCACAACCTGCTTCTTCACTGTAGTTACAAGCGAGTTGATCAGTACAACCAGGATAAACACAACTTCCATCAGGACAACCTGCACTCTTCAGATAATTACAGGCTTGAGGATCGTTACAGCCCGGATAAGTACAATTACCATCGTCGCAACCAGCTAGCGAATTGAAATTGCATGCCGTAGCATCTGTGCAACCCGGATATACGCAGCTCTCGTTGGGGCAACCGGCTTCGGCTTCATAGTTACACGCTAGCGCATCTGTACACCCAGGGAATGAGCAACTACCATCATCACAACCAGCCTCTTCGTTGAAATTACATGCCAGAAGATTTATACACCCAGGATATGCGCAGCTTCCGTCATCACAGCCTGCCAGTGCATTAAAATTACACGCCTCTTCATCTTGACAGCCAGGATAAAGGCAACTACCATCATCACAAGCGGCATCCACCTCATAGTTACAAGCTAACACGTCATTGCAACCAGGATAAACACAAGAACCATCGTCATCTTGGGCCAATTCATTAAAATTACAGGCTTCTGGGTCCGTACAATCAGAATACAAACACATCCCGTCATCATCTACAGCCAGTGGATTGTAATTTGTTGCGTTAGGATCGGTGCAACCAATGGGATCAGGACAAGAACCATCTGATACGTTTGCTTCGGGATTGTAGTTTGGAAATTCTGGATTTAGACATCCAGCGAGCACATCTGTAAGGCAGAAATAATCATCAATCGTCACATTCAAATTCGAATTCGGTCGGTATTGTACATTGGTACAAAAACTAAATTTACCATTCGTGGTAATTTGAAGAATAAAAATGGGGTACTCCCCATTATAGATCTGGAAAACAGAAGGTGGTATGGCCGCTAGAATTCCTTCAGCAATAAAAATATCACATGTGTTGCTAGCGAGGGCTGCAGGTTCAGATACGGAAAACACATAGTCGAAATAATTCTCGGTTCCATAAGGCTCATTGCATTTCGGAATAAACCCAAGGGTCAAGAAGGTGTCGAAACAGGCATCCTGAAAAAACAGTTTAGCCGTCTCGGGAGTGAATGTCATTCCTACATCGGTGCCAAAAATTGAATGGTCATAGCAATCTTCTTCATAGGTTATGAATAGCGGACGAGGATTCCCATCATCACCAGGTTCATTCGTTCCAAAGATGGATACGAGTTGTTGGCCTGGTTCGTTGAAATCAACTTGAATCAGGTAGGTTTTGTAACCTGTTAAATCAACAGCATCTGTATAACTCACACCATCAAGAGGATGGCTCAAAACGTCATAAACAGATATACCTTCAACTTGGCTATAGGAAAGTCCCGAGGATAAGAATAATACAAGAAAAAGCACGAACAAAGGGAATCGTCTCAGCATGTTACATCGTTAAGGATTGTCCTAAGTTAATCAAAATGAAGAACGTAAGGAGAATACACTCTGACGTCACAAACTATCTTCTCAAAACTGAATGTTCGTCAAAATCGAGTTTTACTTACTTGACCTTCCAAGTGTTATGAAACCGTTTCTTTGAACAACTTCGCCCAATCAACCGCACCCCCAGCCACATAGTGCATTTGAGTATCTACCTCCAAAAACCCTTCGCCCAAGACCCCTGGCCACTGCTCCTTGCCTAAGAAAACCCGCATCCACCCTTTGTCTAAGTAAGTGTTGTAGTAATCAAAACCGTTGGTGCTCGTGAGCAATGTGGGAACCTGAAAATCTAAAGCTTCCAATGCTACCGTAGATTGACGCGTAATGTGCACATCTGCTTGCGAAAGCAACTCAAAAATGGGTACGGAATTGGCGTCTTTCACGTCGTAATCTGAAATGCCTGCTGCCTTCAACTCAGCTTCAACTTCCTGCAAACGATGCATGGCTCGGGGATGCATTCGCACCAACCAGCGGTATTCAGGATTGGATTTCATGGCAAATAGCACCTGTTCATCAAGCAAGGACTCTGAGATCCCCAAGGTGTACAGCACCGTAAAAGGATGTGTTTCCGCTTTCGCTTCTTGAATTTCGTCCTTCCAAAACTGCATCCATTGGTTGCCCATCAGCTTGTGCGATGTCAGTCCGGGCGTAAAACTCTGCGCCGTTTGCTCTATGTCGTCTTGGGTGTAATGCCAAAAATCTGAAGGTAAATAGGCATACGCTGATTTCGGAATCTCCCTGTATCCATTGTAGGCGAAATGGTAAGCTCCTTGCACACCGTGCTGCACATCTACAACAGGAATGTCCATTTCATTTGCTGCGCGAAGGGCTCCAAACAACACGGGGTCATAAAAAGCACTGACGAAGAGCACCTTCGCCCCAGTGTCCAGCAAAATTTCTTTGAACATAGGCACTGAAGCTTCTACAATGTCTAGCCAGTAAGCCACATTCTCTGGATGGAAGTAGGTGTCATTGAACAATGCTTGCATCTCTTTGCACCAGGTATACAGTCCATCAGACCACTTCTTTCGACTTGAACCACTCGCCAAACGTGCTTCTTCAAGTCTGCTCAGTAGCGAGTAGGTAGGGCTGAAGTACGACTTTTGCAATCGCTCTTCGCTGAACAAGGCTTCTAAGTGAATCCCTTTTTTTGGTGCAAGGAAGTGATGCAAGGGATCTAAGTAGCGATTGAAGGCCTTTCCTTTCACAGTATCTGTTCGATGTGAAGGGTGGGCCAAGGTCAAGAAATCAACTTTTTCCAGTCGGTTCATGTTCCCTTCAGCCACCTGCATGCGCGGAATGGCGCGTTTTGACATCCACCGCTTGAACCAGCGGGGCTGACGCGAAGGAGTCATTGATTCTGGATTGATCTCACGCAAACGATAGGCGGTGTAGATGCGAAGAATAGGCCACACACAGATACCATCTACTGTGAGGTCTTTTAACGGAGTCAAGTCTTCAACCCCTTTCAACAGCTGCATTAAGTCTTTCGCCTCGCGCATCTATGGTTGAACTAAAAGAGTTTGAAAATTCGAATTGATGTGGGGAAGGTAATAATTGGTCAGTGCATATCGCCTCCCCTCCTCAATGGGCTTGCCGCGATGAATGCCACGGGTGTCTGCTAAAATCAGGGTACCCGCCTTTCCACAAAAGCTTTTGGGTGGATGTTTTGCCAATTTAGGCGCCAGTTCTTCTTCCGTAAAACGATTTTGATGCTGGTCGAAATTGAACTTTACTTCATCTGTCACTAACGATTTGGCCCGGTGACTTCCTGTGACGTATTGAAACGGACCAGATTTTTCGTCTACATCTGAGAGGTATAAAATGGCTTTGAACTGATGATTTGCAGCGCTATCCCTGTGCCACCCTCCTCCTGATCCAAGGTTGGAAGTTGTGGCTTCAATGCGATTCGCCATGAGAAAACCCATGCCTTTCGGACGAGGTTCGTACGCAGAGGCCAAGACTTGAAGTTCTTCGTCTTCCCAAAATGCAGCCAAAGATGCATCTAGTTTTTCTGCTCCAAACAAGCGCATGTCAGCACCGTCTTCAGATTTCCATGCTTGGGTATGATAGGTTTCAAACAGCTGATCTAGTGTGCTTCGCGAAGCTGCGCATTCTTCCTCAGTCCAAAAATTTTCTACTACAATGACCCCGTGCTTGTTGACTGATTCAAGCAAAGATTTCTTCGCCGAAGGCAGCCCCTTGTAGTTCGGACTTTGCTCTTTCAGCAAGTTTTTCAGTTCGTGTTTGAAGTAGTTAATTCGTTCCACTAGCTCAACGGTGCAATGTATAAGTCTTCCTTCTGCCCTAAGATACGACGCAGAATTGGTCCACGAAGCTTGGGCCTATTATTCCATGTCTCGATGTGGCTTTTTAAGGTAGAAGCGTCTGCATTCGTAAGCTGTAGCATGCGGTGAGCCGCTTCTGGATAACCATAAATATCAAGAATAGCCGCTGATTTCAATCTATGATTTTCAGGAATCCTTTTAAAATTCTTTCGCACGAACAGGACAATAGATGCCACTTGACGTTTTCGTCCAGAAGTTGTTAGTCCAGCTGGCTTCGCTTCGTCCCAAGCCATGTATTCATTGTCGAAAGCGTAGGGTTCGAAGCCCTGTTTATCCATATACACCAACACATCTCCCAAAAGGCGCTGTCCTTTATGCACCTCCAAACACCACGTTTCTATTAGCACTGAAAAGACCCTTGGGAGCAATTTTTCAGCCCCTTCCAGCACTTCCATTTCAGCGCTGTGCACGTCGATTTTTAGATGATCTACCCACGGCTCTTCAATCATCTGATCAAGTCTGTTTGCGGGAACTTCAATGATTCGCTCAATTTCCCGGTCGTCGGTATTTTTCTTTGGAAAAAACGCAAGCACTTCTTGATTGGGAGGATAAACCGAAGAAGTAGCTCTTGACATGTTCAAGTGCAGCTGAATGTTTCCTTGTTTATTCCACAGGGCGAAGGGATGGTACAACCGATTTAACGTATGCAGCTTTTCCAGTTCTTCAAACGCCTCTGGCTCGGGTTCGAAGCCGTGAACGCGCATATTTTGAGCCGCAAGGAGCGACCAAGGCTCGGGTAAATTTCCGCGTGCACCTGCATCAATCAGCACATACGGAAACATCTCTGAAGCCGCAACGCAGAGCAATCTTCCTATTATCCTTCTGTGATTCTCTTCCATGCTCCGGGGAATATTGTTAGTCCACCACGTTTTTGCGCAAATCCTTTGTGGTGCGTATTTAAACTCAATTCGTCAATGTTGAAATGCACACTTTGGGTCTGCGCATCATAATGCGAACCATCACTTGGTCTGCGCAGATACAGGTCGAAATGGTAATCACCGCCCGTCAAGTACATTTCAGGCAGTTCCATCTCAAATGTGTGCTGTCCTGAGGCGAAGGCAGATGTAGGCAACTGATCTCGATGGATGCTGAAGAACACCCGCTGTGTTCCTTTCATGAGAATCACCGCCAGGTCGAGGTCTTCGGTTGCTTCAGCCACTTCAAACGACATACGCAGGGTGAATTTTTGGTTCAGGTCCAAGGTGTGCACAATTTGCTCTTCGCGAAGCAATTGAAGCTTAGTGAACCACGCTTTTCCATTGGGTTGGGGTTCGAAAATACCCCCCACATTTGCTCCACTGCCTTCAATGTAGCGTGAAATGGTTTGATCTACAGTTCCATCTGCAATGAGTTCACCTTGTTCGAACAAAATGGCACGTGAGCAAAGCTCTGATACCGCTCCCATGTTGTGACTGACGAAAATGATGGTTCGTCCGCTAGACGAAATATCTTCCATCTTCCCCAAACATTTCTTTTGGAATTCATGATCTCCCACAGCCAGCACTTCATCTACCAATAAAATCTCTGGTTCCAAATGCGCTGCTACTGAAAACGCCAGACGCACATACATTCCGCTGCTGTAGCGTTTCACGGGCGTATCAATGAACTGCTCTACTCCAGAAAAATCTACAATTTCATCAAACTTCGACTTGATTTCCTTTCGCGTCATTCCAAGGATGGAACCGTTTAAAAAGATGTTCTCCCGTCCTGTTAACTCAGGATGAAAACCCGTCCCTACTTCCAACAAACTCGAAACCCTTCCGTTTAGGGTAATTTTTCCTGACGAAGGTTCAGAAATGCGTGAGATAATTTTCAGCAGAGTGCTTTTTCCGGCGCCATTTCGACCAATCAGACCTATCACTTCGCCCTGCTTCACATCAAATGAAATGTCTCTGAGCGCCCAAAAGAGTTCCTTTTCGGCCGCCTCCAATCCACCTGCGCGCCTCAATGCTTTTTGAAGCCAATGACGTAAGTTCTGAGTTCCAATGGAGCCCAGTTGAAATTGCTTAGACAGCTGTTCTATTTCGATGGCGTTGCTCAAATGATGTCGGCTATTTTTCGTTCAATGCGATTAAAAACAACAAGTCCGGTTAGGAATACAACTAGCACAACCGCCACGGTAATCCACAGTTCATTTCCGGGAGGATGGATGCCCAAAATACTCCACCTCATGCCTTCGATAATGCCCGTCATTGGATTCAAGTACATCCATTGTTCCCACTTTTCGCCCACACTACTCACGGGATAGGCAATGGGTGTGACGAACATACCCAAACGCAACAACAACGGCGTCACGTACATGAAGTCTCTGAAGCGTATGCTCATGGCTGAAATCCACAATCCGATTCCAACGCCCGCTAAAATGGCAAGAGCGATGAAAAGCGGTAACCATATGATTGTTGTGGAAGGAACATGTCCGTACCAGAACAACATAAGGGTCAAAATCACCAGCACTACCGCCAGGTCAACCAACGAACCTACTGCTTTGGATAGCGGCAAAAGCAACCTCGGAAAGTACACTTTGCTCACCATCTGTTGTGCCGAAATAATGGAGCCTCCAGCGCCAGCCACAACTGATGAAAAGTAGGTCCAACCCGCCATGCCTGACAAGGTAAATAACAAGTGAGGATAGCCGCCTGTGTCTACATTTGCAACTGTTTTAAAGACGAAAGTGAGTACCACTAAGGTAAAAAGCGGATTGATTACCGCCCACAGCACGCCTACAATGGTTTGGGCATATCTGACTTTGAGATCACGCCAAGTGAGAATCCATAGGAGTTCACGGTAACGGTACAGTTCCTTGAGTCCGAAATCGAACCATGCTTTTCCCTGTGTAATCACCGTTTTGTGCATGCCCGAAAGATAAGAAAGTCACTCACTTCAGCCGCACATCAAGGCTGGCTTTGATTGATCTCTAAAATTCCACCTCGCAAGCGCACCAAATTCACGTGACTGTTGAGCAGATTTGTGAGCGCTTCTATTTGGGTCAGGTTGCTGTTCAAATAGTTCAATTGCGCCGTTCGGTAATCGAATGAGTTTACCACGCCATTCTGAAAACGATCAGCGGCAATGTCCAACGCTGTTTTCTGATTTTCAATGTTGCTATCAATCAGTTTGAAGATTGAAAGCTGTGCGTTGTAGAGGTCAATTCGGTTTACCAGTTCTACCTGCACTTGGCGTTCAATGTCTGTGCTGTTCAAAAGCGCAATCTCTTCATTGATTCGCGCATTCTGTAGGTTGCGACGTGTTTTACCACCATTGAACAAGTTGAAGTTCAGTGCGAAGTTCCCAAAGTACGCAAGTGTTTGTCCGTCCCCTGAAAGGTCACCCACTTCAAACTGATTCTGGCTTTGATTGATCCCCGCATTGAAGGCCACCACCGGATACATTGATGATTTCGCCAATTTGGTTTGTTGAGCCGCCAACATTGAATTGATGGCTTGATTCTTCAAGGTTTGGTTGGCGCCTTGCACTTCGTTCCAAAGCGTAGCGAATTCATAGGAAGCCTCAGGTGC
>CAYGUR010000149.1:0-1228 GCA_964353035.1 uncultured Comamonadaceae bacterium
TTTATATCCCTCTCTGAAATAAATGTATACGTCTTTTTCAGAAGCATTTTTAAACAGTCTTAAAACTATTCATAATCATCGTCATAGGATTTTTCCATTTAGGAATTTCAGTCAAGGTCAAGTGTACCCATCCCATTTTTAGTGCAATCCTAAATTAGAACTTTCAACTCAATCCTCTCCTCTCCTTTCACCGCATTTCACTTCAATCACACGTCAAATTTCCATTTTCTCTTATACTCTGGTATCAGAATGCAGGATGTAGTAAGAACTTGGAGGGATAGTGGAGGGTGTTGAGGGGATTCATGGAGGTGCTGAATTTGTTCTAACAACTGATGATCATGGTGGTGAAATTCTATAATGTGGGTATCAATGCTTTTGGAATAACGCCGAAAAATCACCCATCAATTTTCTGAAACTGGAACAACTTGCTTGTATACAGTATCTTTCAAATCGTTGATGACTGAAAAGGAGATGTTAAATTCATCAGACTTGGAAAAGAGCTTCTTGAAAAGTCCTCGGGGATAATTGATTGGTTCGAAAGCACAATCACAGTTGAAAGTGAATGTAAATATTTCAATTGGTAAAAAAGCTGTTTCGATTTTAAGAATTGAATCTTCAATAAACATAACGTCAACAAGAGGGTTTTCTAAATCTTTTGGGAAATAATTCAAATCGAAAGTAAAGCGAGATCTTTCCTGTATGTCTTCTAGCACCAAATATGGTATTCCTTTATGTCTCCACTCTCTGCGGTCTAAATTCCCCGAATTCTCATAAAAGTATAGTCTCGAAAATTCATAAGGGTCACTAACCTCCAAAGCGCTAGGAGTCCCTAATTCATTGAAAATCAAACTAATTCCATTTTGGGTCTTGATACTTTTCTCCAAACTATTCGAATGTAGATTTTCGCCAAAATCAGAACCACAACTTGTTATTAACAAAACTAGAGCTAAGTAGATTACGTTTTTTCTTATCATCTTTAAAAACTTGAGAGGTTTTAGATGTCCCTAACCGCTTAAATCGTTGGACCAGCTCAACAAAGGTTCGAAAAAAAGTCGTTCAAAAATAATCACCGTCAATTTCGTGATCTTCGTGATCTGTCCATTTCAAGGATCATAAAAATCACCTCCTGAAGCAGAAAACTTAGGGTTCAAAATTCTCTGCTTTCGCATTCACTCATTCACCACCGCAAATCACTTCATACACACATCAATATTTGAGTTTCTCTTCT
>CAYGUR010000149.1:1238-8292 GCA_964353035.1 uncultured Comamonadaceae bacterium
GCTTGTTTGGCAGCAGTATGCAGAATGTGAGAAGAACTTGAAGGTATGGTGGAGGGTGTTGAGGGGGATTTGGGAAGGTGTAAAGGTGCGGAGCTGTTTTGAATTTGAACAATTGACTAGCAAAGTAGTAAAATCCTAAATTGTGGGTATCAACACTTTTGGAACACCGCCTATTTTATTCATGGCAATTGATAGTATTATTCCAAATCGTAAGTTTTAGTTCCTATTATTTTCGTTTCGCCATTCTTCAAATTTCTACGGGTATGTTTTTCAACGATTAACTCGGAACCATCTACTTTCATAGTAAAATACTGCTTATCATCACATATCCCAACTGAAAAGCGATAGGTTGAGGAATCAGTAACAAAATAGTTTTCTACATTGCCAGCATAAACACCTCCTCTTTTCACAAACATCTCAACGAATACTTTGTGATTAGAAATTTGTCTGGTTCCTATATGCTCCCAATCATCAGCAGAGTCGCAACTATAAAGAGTGCCCATCAAGACAATGCAAATAATCAAGTTAACAATTGAAAAACTGTTCCACATAACTGGTCTATTGTTTTACAACTCTTAAAGGGTTGTTTGGTCCTAAATTTAGTTCCTTTTTAAGGTAACGTGCATAAGCCATCCCTTCGGTATTCCAATAATGGTCATCAGTCTCATCCATAAAAGCATTACGTTCCCAAAACTTGCCCATTTGCCAGTATTGACTTGCTACCTGCATAAATTCAGCAGCTGTGAGGTCTTTTAGTTGTTCTACGGCCCCTGCACCTATTTGCTGAAAAACAACAGGAACACCGAACATTGAACCCGTAAAACCTGCATGATAGTTTCCAAAATCAGAGGCATCCTCAAAGGTTAAATAAGGTGTTACAAATTGGGTGTTTTTAACCTGTCCAGTTGCTGCTTTATTAGCTTCACTATATGCCCAAGCAACTCCCCAAATTGTGCTCCTATTGTTTTTCAAATCCCATATTCCACTTCCCACATTGTTGTACCAATCTCCAAATGTAAAATCTTCAGCTAAAGTCATATTAGCACTTTGAACCAGCTTGTTTGAGAATATACCTTTGGCCTGTAAATCTAAAGAACCTCCCAGTTCACCTATGTAGTAACCACCACCATCCGTATTTGTTATCCCGCATTGTCCATCACAATTATCCCTGTTATTATCAATAGTTTCTTTTGTTGTTCCTGTTTCGTGTACATATACGCCATCATCACCATCGTCATATTCTGCAATTACATCTCCGTTCTCATCAATATGTGTTGATGGGTCATCTCCATTTGGGTCAACATACCAAATCGGGCTTCCTCTAAATGTTGCGTATGGACTTTCAAAGTGTTTTACAACTGGGTCGGTGTTCCACCTGCGCCCTAAACGACTATCATACTGCCAATACTCTGCTGTGTAAGAGTTTCCTTCTCCACTTATTTCGTCATCTCGTTCTTGACCGTTAAACCCATACCTATACTCTTCATCTGAGAATTCCCTCCCTGGCATCTGCATCCCAAACGGATAATAATCCATTACCCCAACTTCCGAATCGCATACTTACCGCTCCCCAAAAAGAAAATGCCGAGGTAGCCGGTTAAGAACAGTGTCGCCATCTCTTTTTTCGCCCAAGGGTCGCCGCCGTGAACAATGAATATGGCCACAAGCATAGTGATCATCAAAGGAATGGTGGCCTCCTTCGCCCGAATGCCCAACACAATCAATACAGAACACAACAGCTCTGCGAAAAGTGTGAGAATCAATGTGGCGCCCGGACCAATACCCAACGGGTCTGCAAATTTTACGGCCGAAAATCCGTCTGAAAAAAGATCTAACTTTTTTACACCGTGGGGAAGCATCGCTAGACCAAAGCCTAGTCGTAAAATCAATGCCGCGATGTCTGCTTTGCTTGTGTTTTTCATTCGATTGGAGTAGTGATTGACGGACTGAAATATGAAATTCCCAGGGTGAGCTGGTCGAAAAGGGCGCGCTGACAAAGTACCACATCATCACCATTTACCACACCAAAGATTCGCGCCATGTCCCACTTTTCGGGTTCTCCATTCGCATCCAAAATGACCTTGATGGGCTTCTTCCAAAACAAATCTACTTTCTTCGTCACGCCATCGTTCCCTGTTACGCGGATGGTGTAGGCCGGATTGGAATTCAACAAACTGTCTTCTTGTGCCTCATTCAAATACGACTTATGTGTTTCCAAGTGAATCTTCTTGTACTTCAATAAGTAATCTTTCACTTTCAAGGTGTCAAACACAGGAATGTCCTTGTCTAACAGCTTACTCTTCAACTTTAGATTGTTTCCGCCTTCGTAATCAATTTCAAATGAACGTTCAGGATGCTCATGATGTAACACTTCCAACTTCGCAATTTCCAATGAAGGATAATCGAAAATCCCTGTGTAGCGCCATTCCTCTAAATCAGTGAAAAAGCGTGTGGTCAAAAATCCTGAAAATCCTTGCATCTGCATGATAAACGGTTCCGAAGACCTTCCTTCCTCAGGCGTTTCAAGAACCATGTAAGTTCCGGTGTGATCTTGGGTGGAAGTGCCTATGAAATAAGTTTTCACTGGCTTCTCCCCGCCTTGATAGAAATCAACTCTGTTTCCGGTCGACATCAGACGAATTACGTTTTCTTTCTGTGTAGCAGGAACCGTAGATTTCACCTGAATGAGCTTTACTGTCTTCAAAATCAAATTCACGGCATCTTCACGCGCTTTGTAAGTTCGATTTAAATCCCAAAATCGACTCGTTTCACTTCGTTCCAGCGTAATCACATTTTGATCTGCGTCAGAAATAACAATTTTATCTATTGCAGCGGTGTCTTCGATCGCAAAATTGGCTAAGGGTTTCATACTCCCTTCATCGGAAGTGTTCACATACCATAAAATTCCAGCGCCGATGGCTAGAACTACCAAAACGTAGAATAATCTTAGATTCTTGTTCATGCTTCCTTTCCGTATTTCCGTTTTCTCAACCACATCAAAACCACGCCCATCAGTCCAATCAGAATGAATGGGATGGTCACGTTTAACAACTGAATAAGCCCTTTATGGTCTTTTACAATCTCTTTGTCTAGCGTGCGAAGAATGATGTTTCTAGAACGAATCGATATCAAATCAGCGTCATCCAACAAATAGTTAATCGCATTGAGTAAAAACTCTTTATTGTCGTACACCACCCTTCCTGCATACCTATCATAGCCCAACGGAAGTGGTGTAAAACCACCTTCTGTAGCCATAAATTTATTTCGTCCGAAATCACCATCTCCAATCACAATCATCTTGGTGGGCCTACTTTTTTCTCTAAAGGCGAAATCAGGATCTTCCAGCAATTGTTTGCTATTGATTCGCCCCACGAAATTCGACGTGAACTCTCCTTCTAACAAAACTGCTAGCGCGAAAGGATCATCGGTTCCGTTTTCAAAATACTCTTTTTCTAGGTTCGAAACGGCGGTTGTGACCCGAATAGGCGCTTTTCGTTCCAAAGAAAGATTCGAACTTTCTAGCAACACTCGTTTCCGCACATTTTCATTCTCCCCAACCAAGTCCAGTGAGGAAGCAAAGTCGAAGTGCAGTGGATCAATGTTCGTGCAAATCGGGTGCGCTGAATCTGAAGGAATGACCACGGGAGCAAAATACCAATTGAAGACTTGCATGTTTCTTCGGTCTCCCATGGGGCCTGCGTCGTAGACAATGGGCGCACACTGGTAATCAATAATGAGGTTTCGATTCAAACGCACACCGTAGTCAAACAGCATGTCGTACAATCCCATCTCATTGGTGGTGGCCAGCGTTTGCTGATTGGTCTTCAGGCTGTCCAAATCTGTTCTGATGGGATCAATCATCCACAAAACCCTTCCGCCATTCATCACAAACTGATCAATAATGAGCTTGTCTTCGTTTGAAAAGGCGCTGTCAGGTTTCGCCACTATTAATAAGTCATATTTATTGATGCGCTGTCCTATGCCATCAATCTTATCTGCCAATGCGTTGAGTTTCCCATTGATTTCAACGCGCTCTACATCGTAATTTTCTTTTAAGGTCAGCTCCAAATCTGCCGTTTCAAGCGGAACCAACTCTCGGTGTCCTTCCAAAATGGCAATGGCTGGAACTGATTTTCGTGTTAGAATCCGCAAGTTCGAAGCCAGGAGGTATTCTAAGTTATTGACGCTAGCATTGATTTTTTCTGCCGAAGGATCCGGATTTTCCGATTGAAACAACTGAATGGGCAACGACTTCCCTTTGTAGGTCAAAACAGCGGCTGGCCAGATGTTCTGGAATTTCTTCACCCCATTCTCTTCGTACCCTATGCGTGAAAAACGCAGTCCTTCTTCGTACAAGGTCTGTTCAGACTCCCCAATGGTTTTGTCGTCTGAATCTTCGTAAATGTCAATAAACTCATACTCGACCAATCCGCCGCTGAGGTCATCAAACTCATCCAATCGTTCGCGGAAAGCGCGTTCCAATCGCTTGAACTTCGCAGGGAAATCGCCATGGAGGTAACACCTTACATAGACCACATCGTCAAGCTCAGAGAGCATCGCTTTTGTGGAGTCTGTCAAGGAATGGCGCTTTTCTTCCGTCAAATCAATTTTGAAAAAGGCGAAGGTTGAAACCGCCACCAGAATAGCCAAGATAGCTACTGACAGAATGAGCTGTATAAGATCGTTTTTACGGTGTGTTGAACTGACTTTCATTACCATTTTCTGCTTTGAAGTACGGTTCGTGACATAAGAAGGAAAAAAGCTGAGATGCTGGCGAAGTACACCACATCACGTGAATCAATCAATCCTCTTGAAAGACTTTTGTAATGGTCATACATTCCGAGGCCAATGATGAATTCATCTGCCGGACCGAACAAATCAAAGGAGCCCAATGATTCGAACCCAATAAAAATGAAAAAGCACAAAATGGCTGAAACAAGGAACGATACAATCTGGTTTGGGGTAATGCTAGAGGTGAAAATCCCAATACTAACAAAGGCGCTTCCTAAAAGCAACAAACCAATGTAGCTTCCCCACGTCCCTCCTGTGTCTATATTCCCCACGGGTTTTCCAATGAGATAAACAGAAGCAAAATACACCAAGGTGGGCAGCAAGCTAATGAGCACCAGCAACACACCACCCGCATACTTAGCCAAGATGATTTGCATGTCGCTCAGCGGTTTTGTCAGCAACAACTCAATAGTTCCTGTTCGTTTTTCTTCTGAAAGTGAACGCATGGTGATTGCGGGCACCAAAAACATGAACACCCAGGGTGCGATGTAAAAAAGCGTGTCAAGGTTGGCCAATTCTGCATCAAGCGTATTCCAGTCGCCCGGGAACACCCACATGAAGAGGCTCACAAGTAACAGGAATACAGCCATCACGATGTAGCCAATCAGCGAACTCAGGAATGATCGAATTTCTTTCTTTAAAAGTGCTAACATATCCTTACGGGTTCAAGCAAAAGTAGAACAAAGCAAGTAGGCTTTTGATTCTAAAATGGAGCATTTTTTCACACTTCTAACGGCATAACATTGCAAAGCCGTGTAAAAGTAAGCGCTCTTCTTACACTTGTTCGTCTATAATGGCGCTTGTCCAGGCCTCTGGCTTCGCAGCGAAACGCTCTTTTGTTAGCGGCCAAACTTCTTGAAAGGTTGAAGAAAAGCGGTAGTTATTTAGGTCTTCTTCGCTTTCCCAATGTGAATAAGTGCAAAAAACGGTCGGATTGTGCACGTCTTGAATCAATTTCAAATGGGTGCACCCCGGTTGGTTCCGAATTTCCACTTTGTATTTTTCGAATGTCTCTTTGAACTGATCTACCTGATCAGCTTTGAATGTCATTTTGACGATGCGAACGACCATGGAACAATATCAAGATTAAGTCTCCTTTGCGCAGACCGAACAATTGCGATGCGCCTCCCCCATTGCCCGGAGCTCCTTTATTGATGGCAATTTCGAGGTGACCGTTGGTGTTAAAAAGTGCTACCCGCTCTCCTTCGGAAACATCATTGTAATGGGTTGAGAGTTTTGAAATACGTGTTTTCCCTGTTCGAAGCTGAATGGTGAAATCGCGTTCCTTTCGCACTTCGCGAAAAAGAGATTGAGTAATGTCGGTAATCAAATTCCCAAAACGATCTACGTAAACCACATGGCCGCGAATGGCATCTTCCTCCAAGAGCGGACGTAATCTGTGCGACACTTGGATGGCGTCTACGCGTTTGGAAATCACTTCTGGGGTTCCTCCTCTCAAGAGGTGACATGCCGCTTTCACCAAGATGTGCAGAACGGGAAAGGTAAGGATGTCGCTGTCTGATGGAAGGTTCAAATCATAGACCGCATCAGGCTCCCGATCAAAAATCAAGGAAAAAACTCCTGTATCTGCAGCAATGAAGAAATGTCCGTCGTAATAGGCAATCCGATGCGGAGAATAATCGCTGTAGCTAGCATTCACACCAATGAGGTGTACGGTGCCTTTGGCGAAGTGCATGTAGCATTGTCTGAGCTGAAATGCAGCCTCAGAGATATCAAATGGAGCGATGGCATGTGAGATATCCACAATGCGTGCTTCAGGCAATTGCTTATATACAGCCGCCTTTACAGAGGCGATGTAGTGATCCGCTGTACCATAATCTGTTGTCAATGTTAATATCGCCATCGTTTTATCTGCTCGTGCAAAGGTGCAAAATCCACGCTGTTTTACGTACTTTGCAGTCATCGATTTGGTGAAATTTCAACCTAATTTTAAAACATTCGCTATTGGTGCAGGAAAAAGATATTTCCATCCCCTATGTGGACCCTTTGGAATTGTTCGGAGCGAACAATGCCAAGTTCAAATTAATTCGATCATACTTCCCTAAGCTTAAGATAGTTGCGCGAGGTAATGTCATCAAAGTGGTAGGTTCCCCTGAAGACATGGCACACTTCGAAAAGAAGATGGAGCTCATTTTTTGGCACCTCGAAAAATACCACCGACTTACAGAAAACAACATCGAAAAGATGATGTCGGAAGATCGAGAGTCCATCAAAAAACGCGCAGCATCTCAAGAAGTGCTGG
>CAYGUR010000150.1:0-8272 GCA_964353035.1 uncultured Comamonadaceae bacterium
CCATTCCTCCCATTCCTCGCGCCAAAAGAAGATTTCATCTGTTTGGTTTTCAAGGAGCCAGTGAACCATTTGTTCAAACGACAAAGGGCCAAGTTGTCCTTCGGCTGATGAAGCAAACCATTGCACCTCGGCCATTCGTCTACGTTGACATTCTTGAATGGTACGTGTAATCGTTGTCAGCGTGAACTCATGTGCGGTAAACAAAATTCGATTCAGCTGCTCTCTGCGAAGTGTTCCCAACAGATCATCAAATGAATACGTCAACTCACGAATTTCTTCTTGACGCGACAGCAAAACATCACAAAGCAATAGTTTTTGCCATGGCGATGTTGCGTTTAAAGCCAAATCGGCTCTTACTTCATCGGTAGTGAGATCATGAATAGATGCTGCCATAGGATGAATATACGTGTGAAACAGCTAGTTAGGTACATGCTTCACCTTTTTTAACGAGAAGTATCTAGCACTTCGCGGTAAAGGAATTTCTTCTGTGGCGATTCAAACGGACGGTATAAATAATACACTTCGCCGTTGTAAACGTTGATGCGCTCTGGATAACGATATGTAAGTTGGATGGCTTCACCCAGCGCACCCGTCTCTAGGTTTATTTGTTTTAAATAGGCATTTCCAAGTCGCTCATAAACAGCGAAACACCTTTCTTGTATGGGGTCGAAAATAATTTGTTCTTGCCAAAACCGAGACTCTCTTTCTTTGTGATACGAGATCGGAATGCTGTCTTGAATGACCGCATTTTGATCAACACGGTAGAGGACATCCCTGTAGTGATCAAAGATGTACACTTGGTCTTGACTGGCGAACAAAGGGGCGTATAGCGGTTCGTAGTAAACGGTTTCACTGAATCCCGACATAAATCCGCCAACTACTTCTTTGTCAATTCCCGTGCGCTGCTCAGTGCGAAAAGCTTCAAGTTTACCTCTCCCACTCAGCCATTTGTATTCAGAGCGAAACTGTTCCATCATCCACTCATTTTCGATGCTCACCAAGATTTGGGAAGCGGTATCGGTCATTGAAAAATGGAGGTAATCAAAGGCCGGATAGTTTTCGAAGAAGGTGGAAGCAAAGATTTTGGACCCTAGCGTATCAACGATGGGTGCGATGTTCGTTTTAAACTCCTGCGGATCAATCGGCTGAAGCACCAGGTCTTCTTCGGTTTCTAACACCCAAAACTTCCCCTCCTGTGTATTCAGAATGCATTGTCCTGGGAACTGATCATAAAATCCATAGCAAACAGAACGTGTAACAACACTTTTCGTTTTACCCTCTTTTTGAAGAATTACTCTGCAACCATTGTATTGATCTTCCTTTTGTTCACTGGCTTTTTTAAGCATTTTCTCATGTTCATAGACCAGCAGGTAGAGCTGATTTCGTCCCAACATATAATCTGCCACATGGTACAAATCATGTCCGAAAACAGTATCTGGTCCGGCGAAGACTTCAGCATCAGGAAGGTTGACTTGACTTTCTGTAAGTTTTATGGTGATGCTTCTTTTTTCGCCCTTCACAATATTTGAAACACAAACGGTAGTGTCATTGAATTGGATGTTCGAAATGCGGAGACAAAGCTCATCTGTTGACACTTTAAACGTGCATTTTCCTTTAGAGTTGGAGATTTCTCCTTTCGTTTGAGACGGCAGGATACTCAGGTATGCACCAGGAATGGCTTCTTGTGTTGAAGCATTGATGAGCGAAACAGTAATTTCTGCTGGCTGCTGCGCTTTAGCCAAAACAGCACCAAGTGCGAAAACGAGGCACAAAAACAGATTTAGAAATGATTTCAGCATGCGTTTGCTTTCTATCTTGATGCAAGTTGAAGTTTTATTCCATAAAAAAAGAGGCAATGAAGCCTCTTTTGTTTTTTTATTTTCTCAGACTCTCATCATTCACATGTTTAGTGAATGATATAGTTCCAATCGAAGGTGTCTTCTATGTTACCACGTTTGATATCGTCCAAGGCTTTTGCCACACGTGGACCAAACTCTCTGTGTTCAGCACCTGGGAGGTTGTAATCTTTTCCATCATAACCGATAACGGTAATCGGAGCAATTGTTGCAGCAGTTCCCACACCAAAGGCTTCATCGAGTTTACCTTCTTGAGCAAGCCCTAGTATTTCTCTGAACTCAACTGGACGCTCTTGCACGTCGTATCCCCATTTTCTAGCCAGGGTAAGAACACTGTCGCGTGTAATTCCTTTTAAGATGGTTTCACTTGCAGGAGGAGTGATCAAAGTGTTTCCTGACTTAAACATTACGTTCATGGTACCCGACTCTTCAATGTACTTGTGCTCTTTGGCATCAGTCCATATGAGTTGTTGATATCCTTGCTCTTGGGCTAATTTCGCTGGGTAAAGCGCTCCTGCATAGTTTCCCGCAGATTTCGCAAATCCAGTACCACCTTGCATAGAGCGTGCGTATTTGGTTTCAATCTTAACTTTCACATCACCTGTGTAGTATTTTCCTACTGGACAGGTGAAGATCATAAAACGATACGATTCAGAAGGTTTTACTCCAATGTATTCATCAATGGCATACATGAAGGGGCGCACATACAATGCACCTTGCGGATCATTCGGTACCCATCCAGCATCTAAGTGAATAAGTTGATGCAAGGCTTTCATAAACGTTGATTCATCAACTTTAGGCATACACATGCGTTCAGCACTCAAATTAAAACGCTCTACATTTTTCATTGGGCGGAACAACGAAATGTTTCCATCCGCTTGACGGAAGGCTTTCATTCCCTCAAAAATTGACTGTCCGTAGTGAATTACAGAAGATGCGGGGTTCATTGATAGGTTCTGGAATGGAAGTATTTTTCCTTTCTCCCATTTACCGTCTCGGTATTCCATTGAGAACATGTGGTCAGAAAAGACTCTTCCAAATGGAATGTTATCAAAATCAGTTTCTGAAATCCGAGAGTTCTCAGTAGGTGTTATGTCAAACATATTTTCAGTGGCTAACATCTTCCTTTCATTTAGGCATGATGTGGGACTATTCCCGTCAGCTAGTGATCTTTAATCACCAGCGCGAAAATACGCATCAGTAGCGGTCTTCGCAATATCTAATTTGAAAAACTACGTTAAGCCAACGCAGAATTAAAAGGGGAAAATAAAAATTTATTCGGGCTGACAAGCTGAGCCTTAACTGCATACATCACAATTGCGGCGGTATTATTTACCCCCAGTTTCTGCATGATATTTTTTCTGTGGGTATTGACAGTATGCGCGCTCAGAAATAGTTTCTCTGCAATTTGATTGTTTGTGTGTCCTTCAGCAATGAGCGTAATGACTTCCAACTCTCTTGCGCTTAAACTCACTGGTTCACAACTGAACTCTTTGAGGTCCAAATCTTCTACATCGATAGATTCTTTTTTAATGGACTCAAGAATTTTTCCGCAAAAAAACTTGGCTCCTCTCCCCGTCTCCACCACGGAATCTACAATTTCAGAAACATCACAGTCTTTTTTGATATAGCTATCAACGCCAGCTCGCAAGGCATTGACGATGGTAACTGCGCTTTGTTCTGGTGTAATTGCCACCACGCGCTGGTTTGGAAAAAGTCTTTTAAGATTGATAATAGAGTCTATTGAAAATCCGGCTGAGAGGTAATCAACCAGCACAACATCTGGTGAAAAGTTTTTCACGCCTTCAATCAATTCAGCCTCATTCTCTGCTTCTGCAGAAACCTCTATTTGATCATAGTTGCCAAAAATAGTTGACAAGCCGCATCTGATGATGTGGTTTCCGTCTGCGATGATGACTTGAATTGACATACTATTTTATTTAAACTTATTCTAAATAACAAAGGTAGTGTCTAGAAGGTTCAGAGTCAAGGTTGATTTATCCACATTTCGACAATCAACTGTTCAAGTCCACGAATTTGACTTTATTTTCTTTATCAGTAATGATCAGTTTCATTCCTTCAAACGCCAATTCTGTGTGTTCGAAGTACAATTTTGCTTCGTCCAACAATATAGTTTCATCCATATATCGTGAAGAAAAATGTCCGATTACAAGTTGTCCGACCTTCGCCTCTGCGGCAATTTTACCTGCGTCTTCACTCGTCGAATGAAATGTGGTTTTGGCGCGATCTTTTAGCGTTGAATGGAATGTAGCTTCATGGTACAATAGTGACACGCCTTTTGCATTTTCTCGCACGCTTTCGCAGACAGCTGTGTCAGAGCAGTAGGCATAGCTTTTTACAAGTTCTAGTGGAAAGGTGCATTCTTGCCAAGAAATGAGTTCGCCATTTGGACGAAGAACATCTTTTCTGTTTTTTATTTGCACCATTTCTTCAATGAGCAGGTTGTACTTTTTGATAAAACTCTTTCTGATTTTTGCTTTTCGTGGTTTCTCTACAAAAAGGTATCCTGTGCAGGCAATGCGGTGTTTCAGGGGGAAGCCGTAAACCTCAAGTGTTTTATCTTCATAGAGCAGTTTGCGGACATTCGTTTTAGAATCAATGAACTGAATGTTAAAACTCAGTCGTGTTTCAGATGCTTCGAACTGTATTTCTAAGATTTTTTGGAGTGCGCTAGGCGCGAAAATCTTAAGGTCTTTCGTTCGACCTAGCAGGTGCATGCTAGAGAGTAGTCCGATCAAACCGAAAAAATGGTCACCATGTAAATGTGAGATGAAGATGTGGTCAATCTTCTGAAATTTCACACGGTACTTTCTGATTTGAACTTGTGTTCCTTCGCCACAGTCTAACAGAAACAGTTTGTCATGCACATTCACGATTTGTGAAGTAGGCATATGTTTCAATGTTGGAGTTGCAGCTCCACAGCCGAGTATTTGAACTTCGAAGGTCATAAAAAAACCGCTCCTTTTGAGAGCGGTTTAAATTCGTTAGTGTGATAGGCTAGCGGTTGATTACCAAACGCTTTGTCAATTTTTTTCCTTTCGTCTCAATGCTGTAAAGGTAGATTCCTGAATCCAATTGACCAACATCAAGTTTCACAGTGTTTTGTCCTCTTTTTCCTTGCACTTGGTCATTGATCAATACTTCGCCCAAAAGGTTCACAACAGTCAATTTCACAACTCCTGGTGATTCCATTGTAAAAGGGATTGATGTCAATCCATCGGCTGGGTTTGGTACGTTTTGACCGAGTGTTACATTGTCTCCAGAAACTTCACTTACTGAAACTCCGTCTTCGTTCACAATAAATACATACTGATCAAAGGAAATATCTTGAGCAATCGGGTTACCAAAGATGGTTGTCCATCCTTGGGCATTGATTACAAGATTGTAAACGCCAAGTTGATTTGGTGTCCCTTCAAGGCTAGCACAGTATTGCTGCCCTCCCATGAAGGTGCATGCATTCGGACTGTCATCGTTGTTGTTACAGTTAACAGTCAATCCGATTTCCTCTGGGGTATAGATCACGCCAGCTAATTCCATTGAAACCCCTAAAAGAATGACCGAATCAATAGGTACACCTGCGGGAATCGTTTCATCAATGTCGTTTGCTTGCGTTGGAACAAGTATGTGGATAACGTCTACATACGGCATGTTCACTGCTGCCACTTCAAATGACTCACCTGCAACTGGGTCTGGTGAAACACCAAACGGTTCAGTGCCGAAGTCATAGTCGGCTGTGCATTGTGCCGACATTGCATTTACTGCTAATATACTTAAGGTAAGGAGTAGAATTCTTTTCATAATCTTATTCTTCGATGTTACGCTCTACTTCCTCCATGTACACGAGATCAACTGCTTCGCTTGGGGTAGGCGTAATTTTTAATACTGAATCCAGCTGTGAAATTGAGATCAATTTCTGAACAGCAGGCTGCAGTCCACAAAGGACAAAAGAACCTTTGCTATCTCTGCACAATCTATTGGCAACCAATACAGCGCTCAGACCGGAAGAATCACAATAACGTGTTTCAGTCATGTCAAGCACAATGTTTTTGGCTCCACCTTTATTCAACATTACAAGCTCAGATTTCAGTTCTGGTGCGTGCAATGCATCAAGTTTTTCAACTTTCGTTTTGACAACTACAAGTTTGTCTTTCTGTTCTACTTCGTATTTCATTCTGTTCTTGGCCGTTTAAACAAAGATACATTTTTTTATTTCCGTTCCATACCACTTGCCAAAAGGTATAAAACGGCCATTCGAATAGCTACGCCATTTTCTACTTGGTCTAAGATAATCGCTTGATTTGAATCTGCAACATCTGAAGTGATTTCTACTCCCCGGTTGATTGGTCCGGGGTGCATGACAAGAATGGGCTTGTCTAAGCTCTCTAGTTTTTGTTTGTTGAGGCCAAACTGCATGGAATATTCGCGCAAGCTAGGAAAGAAAGCCACGTCCTGATCTCCACCTTGTCGTTCCAATTGAATACGCAGCATATTGGCGGCATCGCACCATTGGAGCGTTTCTTCGAGCGAATTCGACACCTTGACTCCTAACTTTTCAATGTGCTTAGGAATCAGCGTTGTTGGTCCGCATACAGTAATCTCAGCCCCCAGTTTCTGAAGGCAGAAAATATTCGAAAGTGCCACACGAGAGTGCAGAATGTCTCCAACAATGGCAATTTTTTTTCCTTTAAAATCAGGTCCAAGTTTTTCACGAATAGAAAAGGCGTCTAACAATGCTTGCGTTGGATGTTCGTGGGTTCCGTCACCGGCGTTCACAATGGTAGTGTTTACATGTTCGGAAAGGAACTTTGCTGCACCTGGATGAGGATGACGCATGACTACCATGTCTACTTTCATCGCGAGGATGTTGTTCACGGTATCAATTAAGGTCTCCCCTTTTTTCACTGACGAAGAAGAAGCGGAAAAATTCACGACATCTGCCGAAAGTCGTTTTTCAGCCAGTTCAAAAGACAGTCTTGTTCTGGTTGAGTTCTCGAAAAACAGATTTGCAATAGTTGTATCTCTAAGCGAAGGGACTTTTTTGATGGGACGATTGATCACATCTTTGAATTCATCTGCTGTTTGAAAGATGAGTTCAATGTCTTCCCGTTTAAGGTCCTTGATTCCTGTAAGGTGTTTTACACTTAGTCCGTTCATTACTTTTGCGAATGAAGTTCAACAGAGTCTTTGGCACTTGTTTCTTTCCAAGAGACGGTTACTCGTTGAGAATCAATACTATCTATTGCTTTGCCGACGTAATTGGGTTCAACAGGTAATTGTCTGCTGAACCGACGGTCAATGAGTACACACAATTCAACTGTGGCTGGTCTGCCATAAGCGAGCATGGCGTCTAAGCCAGCACGAATGGTTCTTCCAGTATACAGCACATCGTCTACCAGTACGACATGTTTATCTTCAATTAAGAAGTCTACTTCTGTGGTGTTAGCTTGGATGGGCTTTTCTCTTCTTCGAAAATCATCTCTAAAGAATGTCACATCTAGATTTCCAACGGGTACATTCGTTTTGGTAATTTCCTTAATCTTCGCCTGAATACGGGTTGCGAGGTAAACACCACGTGGTTGCAGTCCGATGATCACCGTATTTGAAAAATCGCGATGATTTTCAACGAGTTGGTGACTCAGTCTGTTAATGATCAATTGAAGTTGCTTCTCATCAATGAGGACAGTTGGTCTCATACAGGGCAAATATAAACTGATTGCATACAATATATCTCTTCTCTCCCTAAGGTTTTTAACAAGAAACTGATCTGAAGTGATGCGAATCTAGTTTGTCAGCAGGGAGTTGGAATTGCTTGTTTAAAAAATGGGCCTAAAAAAACCCCGAACAAATTGTTCGGGGTTTTAAAATATGGATTAGAAAAGCTTATTCTTTGCTTTCACCGTCTGCTTCAGGAGCATCGGTTTCTTCCGCTTCTGCTTCAGGAGCCTCTTCTTCAGCTTTCGCTTCAGTAGCTTCCTTCTTTTCAGCTTTCGCTTTAGGAGCTTTTTCTTTTTTCTCAGTAGCTGGCGCTTCGTCTTCCATCTGCTCTTTCAATTGAGAAAGCACGCTCAAATCACCAAGCGTAGTACGCTCTGATTGGCTATTCAAGCTATTTACAGCTTTAGACATGTTGCCTCCGCCTCTTGAACCAGAAGACTTCTTCTTAGAAGCAGGAGCGTCTGATTTCTTAGGAGCAGGACCTTCTTCGTACGTACGAGAGTGAGAAACAGTGATGCGCTTTGCGCTCTTGTTAAACTCAAGTACCATGAAGTCAGCAGCTTCATCAAGTTCGACTGTAGAACCATCTTCTTTCTTAAGTTGCTTTGAGCTGCAGTAGCCCTCAACACCATAAGGAAGTGCCACAACGGCTTGGTTTCCTTCTTTCTTGATTACAGTTC
>CAYGUR010000151.1:0-8249 GCA_964353035.1 uncultured Comamonadaceae bacterium
GTGTCGTACTTGCCTCGAAATCAAACGTGAACTCTACTGCATCATAGGTCCAATCACCCGTTAAATTTTCCAAGAGCAATGAGCTACCGCTTCCGTGGTCAGTTGTTATTGACCCCGAAGAATTAGGGCCTTCGGCATCGATGACCGAACCAGTAGAAAGAATAATTCCTTCATCAATGCCAATTCCTTCCCCATTGGTAAACGTGCCAACAGCATTGGGCGCGCCTGTAAATGTGATATTCGACGCATTCAAACATTCCCCTAAAAACACTTCCGTTATGAGTTGTTCAGCAGAATAAGTTGAAGCATCAACGATGATAGATCCAAAAACCTCATCAACGCCACAATCGGCATCTCCTATTTCAAGTGTTGCTGTGCCACTTGCTCCATTAGGCAGTGTTCCTTGTCCGATGACAGTACCTGAGGCGTCTGTTAAAACATAAACAGCTCCATTCCAGCCATCACCAAAGCTGTCAAACATATTCAAGGTGTAACACCCTTCTGGAATGCATAAATCTACCCCTGCCGTAGCTACTCCTCCTGAGACCTGAGCACCATACTCATCAGTTATGGACCATGAAATTTCACTATCCCATGTGCCGCCACCCGCAGAAAGTGACACGCACTCGTCAAAACAACAATTGGTAGCATCTGTATCTGAAGGACTGTAATTGCATGCTGTGGGGTTATTGCAACCTCCTGCAGACAAACAACTCACCAACGTCACACCGAAATACTCAGCTCCAATGGAATTTGTCCCACAGAAATATTGATTTACTTGAATGGTATACGCTCCGGATTGAGCAGCGGTGAACGTCACTATAGACTGATATCCGCACGCGTCGTCATTGTATGCGACGGATGACAATGAAGGGTCAAAAACTGTGATTTGAGTATCCCATGAGGTTCCACACATGGAAATGGTATAGACACATCCAGCGGTTGCATTCAGCGTGTATTGATCTCCTCCCCACACGAAATTGAGCAGCTCAACGGTTTGTCCTTCAGCAGTGGGCGTGACATCTCCATAGTTAAACCCACCATATCCACATTGAGACAACGCGCTATAGGAGCCGAAAAACAGCAAAAAACAGGCACTACAGAAAACGTACAGTGAGTTTGCGCTCATGCAATAGTTAGTTATGGTCACAAAGCACCTAGGTGCTTCTGGGCTCTCACAAGTTACTGATTTTTTACGATTTATCCCGTTTATCGAATGAAATTCAAGTTCAAGATGATTAGGTTTTGAAGTTCTATACTTGAAGTTCTTACCTTTCAATTTAATTACAATTTGTCAGCATGAGAATCTCAGAGGCTCAACAGCGTATTGATGACTGGATTAAAAAATACGGCGTGCGCTATTTCCATCAAACAACCAACATGGCTATTTTGTCTGAAGAAGTTGGCGAAGTAGCTCGTATCATTGCGCGCAGGTATGGCGAACAATCTGAAAAACCATCAGACGCCACCAAAGACCTGGGAGATGAAATGGCCGATGTGATGTGGGTGCTAATGTGCCTTGCGAACCAATGCGACATCAATCTTGAAGAAGCCTTCGAAAAAAACCTTGACAAAAAAACCCTTCGCGATAGCGAAAGGCACCACAACAATCCGAAATTGAAATGAGAATCACCTTCATCCTTTTCCTTGTTTTTTCGGTGTGCGCAGGAACCTCCCTAACGGCACAGAAAAACAAATCCTTCACCCCAAAGACCACAGCTGCATCAAGAGCTGAGAATGTGCTTTTGAAGCAGAACATGAGACAAAGTTCTTCGCTGAACGGCATTGAATTTCGCAACGTGGGGCCAACCATTATGAGCGGGAGGGTCACTGATATTGCCGTGAACCCGAATGACCCCACGCATTTTTATGTGGCATATGCCAGCGGCGGACTCTGGCTCACGCGCAACAACGGTACTTCCTTCAGCCCAGTGGGTGATAATCTCCCCACATTGACCATTGGCGATATTGATGTGACATGGTCTTCGCCAGAGCAAATTTGGATTGGAACAGGTGAGAACAACTCTTCGCGAAGCTCTTACTCAGGAATGGGACTTTATTTCTCACCCGACGGAGGTGAAAACTGGCACTACAAAGGACTTGAAGAAAGCCATCACATTGGAAGAATTTCGGTTGACCCCTCTGAGTCCAACAACATTTGTGTGGCAGTCATGGGACATTTGTACACCCCTAACAAAGAACGCGGTATCTATATCTCAACCGACGCTGGAGCTACGTGGAAACAAACGCTATTCGTGAATAACACTACAGGCGCCATCGACTTAGTGCGCGACCCTCTAGACCCAAATCACCTCTTTGCTTCAACCTGGGACAAAAGTAGAGCTGCATGGAATTTTGTAGAGGGAGGGAAAGGATCAGGCATCTGGGAAAGTACCGACAATGGTCAAACATGGACACGCATTTCTTCCAATTCTGACTTTCCAGAAGGTCCCCTTTGCGGACGAATTGGACTTTCGATGTACAACGGACCCAAGGGAATGTCGTTGTACGCTATGGTTGACAATCAAGAACTTCGTCCTGAAGAAAAAGAAGACAAGCCAGACACCGTGCTGACCAAACTGCAGTTCAAAGACATGTCGAAAATGGAATTTTCGAAGTTAGACACAGCACAGCTTCAAACTTTTTTGAGCAGCAACAACTTTGACGAAAAGTATACTGCCGAAGAAGTGTTCAGACTTGTAAACGATGAAGAGATCACGCCAAACGCGCTCTACACCTACCTCTATGATGCCAATGCAAACTTATTTGACACGCCCGTAATTGGTCCAGAAGTGTACAAATACGAAGCTGTTTTTGGCGAATGGAAACGCACGCATGAGGCGTATTTAGACGATGTATGCTACTCATATGGCTACTATTTCGGAATGCTTCGGGTTCATCCCAAAAACCCTAAAAAGCTCTACATCGCCGGTGTTCCAATTATCACTTCAGATGATGGAGGAGCCACTTGGCGAAGTATTCAACAAGACAACGTACACGCTGACCACCATGCGCTTTGGATTGACCCGCTTCGCGAAGGACACCTCATCAATGGCAACGATGGCGGCATCAACATTTCATATGACGATGGCGAAACGTATATAAAATGTAACTCACCTGCAGTAGGACAGTTTTACACCGTTCAAGTAGATGAGGCAGAGCCTTACCATATTTATGGCGGTTTACAAGACAACGGCGTTTGGGTGGGACCTAGCACTTATGAAGCCAGTTCAGAATGGCATCAAAGCGGTCACTATCCGTACGAAGCTATAATGGGTGGCGACGGCATGCAGGTGCAAGTAGACACGCGTAATAACCAAACTGTATATACTGGATATCAATTTGGAAACTACTACCGAATCAATCGCGAAACAGAGGAGCAGCTTTACATTCACCCAAAACATGATTTAGGTGAATTTCCATTGAGGTGGAATTGGCAAACGCCTATCCATCTTTCACGGCACAACCAAGATGTGCTTTACATGGCTTCCAATCGCTTTCACCGTTCACTTGATGCTGGCGAGACGTGGGAAACACTTTCCGAAGACCTCACCAACGGGCCCAAAGAAGGAGATGTGCCCTATGGGTCTTGTACATCAATAGATGAATCGCCTTTGCAATTTGGCTTTGTGGTTATTGGAACAGATGACGGAAGGATCTGGAAGAGCACTGACGTAGGTACTTCTTGGAAAGAAATTGGCAAATCACTCCCAAACAACTATTGGGTTTCACGCATTGAATGTTCCAACCACCAGGTAAACACCATCTATGCCACCTTAAACGGCTACCGCACTGACGATTTCACTTCGCTGATTTACGTCAGCACAAACGCTGGGGAAACATGGACACGTATTGGAAACGACTTGCCTAATGAGCCCATCAATGTAGTACTTGAAGACCCCCTTGTTGAAGATGTACTTTTCGTGGGAACAGACAATGGTCTTTACGCATCAACCAATGCAGGGATTCATTTCGAAGCATTTGGAGATGACATACCCAATGTGGCCGTGCACGATTTGGTGATGCAACAGCAGGTAGAAGATTTAGTGGTAGGAACCCATGGAAGATCAATCTATGTGGCGAATATGACTTATTTTCACAAAGTCATTGCCGAAGACATCAATGCACTTCACCTCTTCGAATTAGAAACCGTAAAGCATTCTGAATCTTGGGGCTCTTCTTGGAGCAAATGGTTTGACAGCTGGGAACCTGAGATTGGCCTTGCAGTATACTCTCCTGTGGCACAATCAGGAACCATCTCTATCAAGTCTGGGGATTTGTTAGTCTGGAATTCAGACATTGAGCTGATGAAGGGAATCAACACCATTCCGTACAGCCTGGAGATACGCAAGGATCAAGTAGAACAATTCAATGCGAAACAACTTGAAAGTGAAGCCGCGGGAAGTTCTGAAGCAGACAATGGCGCTTACTACTTGCCGCCGGGCAATTACGAAATAGTGGTGTCAAGTAACGGGAAAGAAGAAACATCAACCCTAGTGATCGAATAAAATCACTTTAGGTCAGAAGGTATTTCACACACAGGAATCGGAATCATCTTGTGCAAATTGGCTTTGTGCAGTCTCGAATAGATTTCGAAGACTTCTTTTTTACGCCCCGTCAACGAAGAAGGATCACCGTTGTCAGCGATAAAATCCATGGCCCATTCGAGCTCTGGGTAAGACGCACCAATTTGATCTTCATCTGTTCGGTCATCACCCCACAAACCATCTGTAGGAGCTGCCGCCATGATTTCACTGCTCACACCTACCTCGGCGCCGATGGCATACACTTCGGTTTTGTTCAAGTCTGCAATGGGACTTAAATCAACACCACCATCGCCGTATTTTGTGTAGAAACCTACACCAAAATCTTCCACTTTGTTTCCAGTTCCAGCGACGAGGTAACTATGGACGCCGGCGAAATAATACAAGGTCGTCATTCTAATGCGCGCTCTTGTATTGACCAATGCCATGTCAGACTGTGCGCCTTCCGTCTTTGGAAAAGCAGCTATAAATCCTTCAAACACATCTGTTAGTTCAACCGAAACGCGCTGTACATTTGGGAATTTTTGAATCAGCCATTCGATGTGATTGGCGGCTCTTGAAACTTGAGAAGGCGCCTGGTGAATGGGCATTTCGACACAGAGAACAGGTTTTCCAGTGAGCGCAACAAGCGTTGAGGTTACCGCTGAATCAATTCCACCAGACACTCCAATTACGAATCCATTGGTACGTGAGTTTTCTGAATATGCTTTCAGCCAACCAACGATGTGGTCAACAACTAATTTCGTCTTCATACGCTATGCGATTGTTCCTTAGAAAAGCAATCCTACTGAAAGGCCTACAGTGCTTGAATTGGCTTTTAACTTAACCGACTTCGGTTGGTTATCTTCAAAAATCGGCACATCTTTTTCAGTTTCAACAGCGTCTGTTTTACGCATTGAATTGGTAAATCCATTGTCGAAAAAGATTGCAGCAACGATGGACGTACTTCCTGAAATGTTGTACTCAAGACCCGCAGAGAAAATCATGCTCATTCGAAGCAAGTTGATATCATCTGTAAACACCTCTTTGTCTTCTTCGTACGGAGGAATTTCAGACTCTTGCCAAAACTGACTCATTTCGGTCTCAACAAACTCTAAGATGTAATCTTTGCGCTCAGTTCCAGTAGCCTTCGTGTTGAAACCAAGACCAATACCGAATTGACCGAAATAGGTCATATATCCAATTTCATTGGTACGCAGTTTGAATGTCAAAGGCACTTGTAAGTATTGGATTGAATAGTCTCTTGTAACTTTCGTCACAACTGGAGTTCCTTCAAAATTATCTTCAGCGAAGTAAGACATTTCACCTCCGTTTCGAATGATATTTAGGCCTGTGCCGAAAGCGTAGTTTTCTGTAAAATGAATGTCAGCGATAAATCCGAATCCAGCACGAAAAACTGCTCCTTCATTCACAAAATGTTTTTCTTGTGGCTGGAGCCAAGAAGTGTTTAAATCACCTTTGAATCCCATTCTAAATTTCTGAAAATCTTCTTGTGCAGATCCACTTAGTGAAAAGGTCACAAGAACAATTAAAGCTGAAAGCGTCTTTTTCATAATATTGCTGTTTCAAATCCGTTTCGGACTAAAGCCTTTGGAATGCTCCAAAGCTACCAATTTTTCGAATGTTGCGCAGACTCATCATCACCCCTGTTATTATTGCTCTTTTGTTCATTTCTTGCGGACCGAACAAAAAGGAGGCAGATATCTCTTCTATTGAGAAGGAAGTGAAATTCTTGAACTTACAAGACAGTCTCAGTCAAATTGACTTTTCGCAACCAGAACGTGAATACCAAAGACTGTACCAAACCTTTGGAGACTTCTGGATCAATTACACGGAAGACATCTTGCAAATAGGCAGTGGCAAAGAACCTCAAACGCTTCAGTCGATGCATGATTTTCTGACCTATCCCGACATTGAACTTTCCAACAAAGCCATAGACGAGATGTTGACTCCTAAACTTGAGGAGTATACCAATCAGCTTGACTTGGCCTTTCGCAGATACCGTTTTTTCTTTCCGAAGGAAGAGTTGCCAGAGGTCGTGTACATGAACAGCGGACACAATTTCGCGGTATTCCCCACTCAAAAACATCTAGGCATTGGACTGGAATTCTTCTTAGGACAGAACCACATCATTAGCCAATCACTTGATCCACAAGTATTCCCTCAGTACATGCGCGCCAAAATGGAGCCGCAATTTATGGTTCCTGACGCTTTACGCGGATGGCTTTTGGTGCATTACCAAGACCAATACTACCATGAGGAAAACCTCATTTCGAACTTGATGTACTGGGGCAAAATAATGTACATCTTAGAATTGATGCTTCCAGAAACCAACAAAGCCTATTTGATGGATTACACTCCAGAGCAATTGGCTTGGTGCGAAGCGAGTGAGCGCAATCTATGGGTCGAATTTTCGCAACAAGATGTATTGTACGAAACGCGCAGATTTGAAATCAATCGATGGATTGTAGACGGACCTTTCACCCGAGTAGATGGACTCCCACAAGAAACGCCTCCGCGAATTGGCGTTTGGATTGCTTGGCAGATTGTGAATGACTACATGGCGCGCAATCCGGAAATGACGATTGAACAATTGTTAGAAAGCGAGAATTATCTTGCCATGTTAAATGCCTACCGACCAGATTAATTATGTCAAAATCAAACATTACTATCTCAGTAGAAACAGACGAGAATAAAGTTCCTACGCACATTGAATGGTCTGCCACAGATGGAGACGTGCATGAGCGCAGAGCAAAAGCCATGATGCTGGCTATGTGGGACAACGACGACCGCAATACATTTCGTATGGACTTATGGGACAAGGAAATGGAAGTGGAGGAAATGAAGTTTTTCGTTCACCAGACCATTCTTACCATGGCAGACAGCTTCGAACGCGCCACAGGCGAAGACCGAATGGCTGCTACCATGCGCGACTTCTGCGAGTATTTTGCTGAGAAAATGGAGTTAGATAAAAAGTGAGGTCAATCTTCTTCGTAGGCTTCCCAGAGCTCGTTGGTCTGATCAATAAAGTCAATCACTTCTTGTCTGCCAGTCCCCTTAGCACTAGAGGTAGTGTAAATAGCGGGTAAAGCTTCCCAAACTTTGAGCATTTCTTCTTGATATGCTTTCAGGTTTTCGGCCTGCTCAGTTACAGATAGTTTGTCTGCTTTCGTGAAGACCATCACGAAGGGCAAACCATTTCGCCCGAGCCATTCCATAAAATCTAAGTCGATTTTCTGGGGTTCATGTCTTCCGTCCAACAAAACCAGTGCACACATTAAGTTCGGCCTGTTTTTGAGGTATTCACGAATCATTTTATCGAACGTGGCGCGGTCTTTTTTGGAAACCTTCGCGTAGCCGTAGCCAGGCAAATCTGCCAACAACCAAGGTTTCTTTCCAGCGCCATTGATTTTAAAATGGTTGACCAATTGCGTTTTGCCTGGAGTTCCCGAAATCTTCGCCAGCTTTTTTTGTCCTGTGAGCATGTTAATGAGGCTTGACTTCCCCACATTCGATCTTCCGATGAAGGCGTATTCTGGCAAGTCTGGCTCAGGACATTGAGTAACGGTAGAACTACTTTTGACGAATTCTGCGGTGACGATATCTGCAGCCATCAGAGTCCTTTTTCTTTGAGCCATCCCTCGAGGATTGAATTGAACTCCTCTGGATGCTCCATCATGGGCGCATGTCCGCACTTGTCAATCC
>CAYGUR010000152.1:0-8226 GCA_964353035.1 uncultured Comamonadaceae bacterium
ATAAAATACTGTAAGGAATCTGTCCCGATCTGGTCTAACCAATTATGGGAAGAAGCAGATATAAAATCCTTGATGAACACTATCCGTACTTTATAACTTCAAGTTTAGTAGGTAAGCTACCTTTATTCACAGATCAAAAGATTAACTCGATTATAACTGATGGATTAAGATTCTTAATCCAAAAGCGTAATATTAAAGTCTATGCTTATGTAATCATGCCCGATCATTTTCATGCAATAATCCATTTTTCACAAATTGAAGATGCTCCTCGAACCAAAACAAATACATTCGGCCCACAACAAAATAATCTAGCCTCTCTGATAAGAGGTTTTAAAAGTTCAGCTACTTCAAATATAAAATCGATATCCTCATATTTCCAATGGCAGAAAGGATATCACGATCGGATTCTATTCTATGAAAAAGACCTTACAAACGCAATTGCATACATACAGGCCAACCCCATCAAAGAATGGATTAAAATGAATTCCAAATAACTCACATCTCCCCCGCAGCCGCACCACAATCAATAATCGTTCAATAATCCTTTCACAAAGAATCCATCAAATGGCAGACCGCGTCTGCCCATAAACAATTTGGCACGAACAGTAGGGTCGGGCCGCGCCCGGCCAAATGGTAATTGTATTCCCTTTTGATCAAAAAATCATTCGCGCCCGGCCATTTGCTCATTTTATCCTTCCAACCCCAACAGAATCAAACCAACAAATTATCTTTGCGCCATGGCAGAAGAAAAAGCAATTCAAAAGAAGAGAGAAGCAATCAAAAAGGACCTTTTCTCGGGCGACGAAAAAGTGGTGCTTGCAGCAGTCAAAAAATGCGAAAAGAATGGAGACGAATCATTGGTTCAACCCTTGCTTATCGCTTTCAGAGATGCTGAGGAAGGCGCTATTCGTACTGAAATTAAAAAACTGCTTGAAACGTTGAAAGTTTCGAAAGGGGAAGACGTTCTGATTGAAGCGCTTGAAAATGAGGAGTTTGCCCCCATTGCAGGAGAAATCATGTCGTTTCTCTGGAACAGCGGATTCCAACCCGACCATAAAATCGAACTCATCGTCAACAAAGGCCTCGAAGGTGACTTTATGTGCGCCGTGGAAGGATTGACACTGCTCGAAAGTCTCAATGGTCCTGTCAACGAAGCGAGCCTCTCCCAAGGCTTAATCGATGTGCGCGCATTCTTACTTGAACACAAAGACACCGAAAATCAAAATTTTCAAATTGCCCTGAGCATGTATGAAGTGCTTTCAGGCTTTGAAGAATAAGTGCTGAAATCAGGTTTGCAATACCCCAACGTTGTATTTGCGCTCTGCAGGTGCATTGCTAGCAGCTTCAATACCCATTGAAATCCATGTGCGTGTATCAAGCGGATTGATGATGGCATCTACCCACATGCGTGAGGCGGCATAGTAAGGCGAAGTTTGCGCATCATACCGGTCCTTGATCTTGTCAAACATTTCCTTCTTCTTCTCTTCGGTAATCTCTTCACCACGAGATTTGCGCGATGCAACTTCAATCTGCATCAACACCTTCGCCGCTTGTGATCCGCCCATGACAGCAATCTCTGCACTTGGCCATGCTACAATCAATCGCGGATCATATGCCTTTCCACACATGGCGTAGTTTCCAGCACCGTAGCTATTGCCCGTGATCACAGAAAATTTTGGAACGATGCTATTGCTCATGGCGTTCACCATCTTCGCGCCGTCTTTGATGATGCCACCGTGTTCAGACCGACTTCCGACCATGAATCCAGTCACATCCGTCAGGAAAACCAATGGAATGTTTTTCTGGTTGCAATTCATGATGAACCGAGCAGCTTTATCAGCACTATCGCTGTAAATAACCCCACCGAACTGCATGCCATCTTTTTTGGACTTCACAAGCTCTCTCTGGTTCGCCACAATTCCAACGCTCCAGCCATCAATTCGGGCATAGCCACAAATAATGGTTTTCCCAATGCCCGCTTTGTATTCCGTAAACTCACTATTGTCTACCAAACGGTGAATGATGTCCATACCATTGTAAGGCTTACTGCGAGAATCAGGCACAATACCAAAGAGCTCTTCCTGCTTCATTTTTGGCAATGCCGGCTTTGCTCTGTTGAACCCAGCATCCTCATTGGTACGTCCCATCTTGTCTACCAAATCTTTGATGGTATCCAAGCAGTCCTTATCATCCTTCGATTTGTAGTCTGTTACACCTGAAATTTCGCAATGCGTCGTTGCGCCACCAAGTGTTTCATTGTCAATATCTTCGCCAATGGCCGCTTTCACCAAATAAGATCCAGCCAAGAAAATGGTTCCGGTCTTCTCTACAATCAACGCTTCATCAGACATGATGGCAAGGTATGCTCCCCCCGCCACGCATGAGCCCATGATAGCAGCAATTTGAGGAATGCCGCGTGACGACATCACAGCGTTGTTCCTGAAAATTCGTCCGAAATGCTCCTTGTCAGGAAAAATTTCATCTTGCAATGGCAAGAAAACTCCCGCACTATCTACCAAATAGATAATCGGAATTCTGTTTTCCATGGCTATTTCTTGCGCACGCAGGTTTTTCTTTCCAGTCATCGGAAACCACGCCCCAGCTTTCACTGTAGCGTCATTCGCCACTACTATGCACTGTCGTCCGCTAACGTAACCTATCACCACCACAACACCTGCAGACGGACATCCTCCGTACTCCTCGTACATGTCGTTTGCTGCCAATGCACCAATCTCAATTTGAGGCTTTCCTTCGTCCAAAAGATACGCTATGCGCTCCCTTGCAGTAAGTTTCCCCTGTGCATGTTGTTTCGCTATTTTCTTCTCGCCTCCACCTTTTGCTGCGTGCTCCAGTTTGTAGCGAAGATCAGAAAGTAACGTCTTATTGTGATCTTCATTTTTATTGAATTCAAGGTCTTGTTTCTCGTACGTCTTGCTCATGGATGTCTTTTAAGGAACCGAAAGTTACAAAACACACACACGCGCTCGAATCTCTCTTCTGATTTCATGTGCTTCTTCTCTACCTTTGCGAAAAAAAGGAAATGCCAGAAATTGTAGATCATCTTAGTTCTGAGATCATCAAGACCTTCTTCTTGGTCCTCGCATTGTTCATTGTGCGTATGATCAGCGCCCAGGCGGTGCGAAAGGTGATGAGCAGGCTGGAGTTTGGTTTCCAGCGTAAGCGAATGACACTCAAGATTATCAATATGCTCTTGGTGACCATTGCCGTGGTTATTTCGCTAGGGATTTGGGGGCTGAAAGGAAGAGACCTTTTCGTTTTTGCTACCTCTGTCGTTACTGTTATTGGTGTGGCATTTTTCGCCCAATGGTCCATTCTTTCTAATCTTTCAGCAGGATTGATTCTCTTCTTCAGTCACCCCTTAAAAATTGGAGATTTCATTGAAATCAAAGACAAAGAA
The DNA here is from genome assembly GCA_964353035.1 of uncultured Comamonadaceae bacterium. Lineage (GTDB taxonomy): Bacteria > Bacteroidota > Bacteroidia > Flavobacteriales_D > Sanyastnellaceae > JAQWQB01. Next base: position 3,419 of record CAYGUR010000152.1, read on the forward strand.
TTGAGCGTTTTGGGACGTGTAGACGATATTTCCATGTTCTTCATTCACATCGTTACTGTTGACGAAGAGCGTGTGACTGTGCCGAACAACATCATTCTTCAAAAAACAGTCAGCTACACCAAATCAGCGAAAGATTTCAAAGAGTTTACACGTATTCGAAACGTCAAAAAAGACTCTGAATGAAATTTCGTTGGATAGGAATTCTTTTCATTGCCTTCTTCGCTTGCACTCCCAGCAAGCCCAGTGAAGAAGCTGTGCAAGAAAAACAGCACATCATCCTACCCTCCTATGCGAAGGGCTTTCAATTTGCTACCATCAACAACCAACGTTGTCTGCAGTTGTTCGACCTGGTCAAAGACACTCCTGTTGTATCACATACCCTCTTTCTCTCTGATTCAACAACCACGCCGAATGCGGAAGGAAAAGTGATTTTTCTGGGGACAAAACCTCATTTCGCCACACTTTCTACCACTCATCTAGCCTACTTTTTGAAAATCGATGCCTTAGATAAGGTAAAAGGTACTGCTTACGCGAAATGGATTCAAAATGAAGTCATCAAGAACGAAATCGACAAGGGTGCGATTCAAGATATTTCAGGCGAAAAAGACATCGACTTTGAAAAGTTAGTCAGCTTAAATCCAAGTGCATTGCTTACCTATCCTTATGGCGACAATGATTATGGAGCAATTGAAGCTGCAGGCATTGACATTGTCCCTTTTTCTGAATACCTCGAAAAACATCCGCTTGGAAGAGCTGAATGGATTAAAGTGATGGGTTTTTTATCGGGCAAAGAAGACGAAGCAGACACCTTATTCAAGCAAATTGAACAGGAATACAATGTCCTTCTAGCCTTAAAAAATACGCGCGAAAACCTTGAATTACCAGAAGTATTCACTGGAAGTCACAGCAATGGAAAGTGGTATGCTCCGGCACGCTCAAGCTTCATTGCACAATTTATCAAAGACGCTGGTGCACATTATTTATTCGACGAACCGCAGTGGGATGAATCGCTGCGCGAAGGAGAAAACATCGAAATGGATTTTGAAGTGTTTATCTCAAAAGCTGCCGAAGCTGATTTTTGGGGAAAAGTGGTTTATGAAGACCATGCACTAACGTATAACAACATTCAAGAAGAAGATCAGCGCTACACAGCCCTCAACGCATTCAAGAATGAAGGAATCTTCTATTGCAACGCTTCAAGAACTGACTATTTCGGCGATGCTTTACTGGAACCCCAATACATTCTTTCAGATTTAATGCACCTTGTTCATCCCGAGTTTTTTAGCGCAGAGGCTGAGTATATCCCCCATTATTTCCAACCTTTGCGACGTGAGTAAATCGCGTTGGACGTTCATCCTGAGTGGCCTAGCCATCTTCATTCTCTTTTTCGCTGAGCTTTTTCTAGGTTCAGTTTACATTGAGGTGTCAGATGTGTTCGCAAGTCTGACAGGGAAGAAATCAAACCCCATTCATGACATTATCGTTTTGGAATCACGCATTCCACGAGCATTTACCGCTATGTTTGCTGGAGGCGGACTAGCACTTTGTGGTATGCTCATGCAGCGCTTCTTTCACAATCCGCTTGCAGGACCGTCGGTACTTGGAATCACATCTGGTGCAAGTTTCGGTGTCGCGCTGGTGGTAATGCTAACAGGAGGTGCCGTTGGCGCACAGTTGGGGATTCCATTGGCCGCGTTTTCAGGAGCAATGGGTGTTTTGCTCCTCATCCTTCTCGCTTCGACCCGAATTAAAAGTGCTGTCACTCTACTCATTTTAGGATTGATGGTGGGCTACATGGTCTCTGCTGGAGTGACCATTTTGCAAGCTGGGGCGAACAAAGATGCGCTGCGTTCCTTTGTTTTTTGGGGCATGGGCACCTTCTCAGATTTGCAATCCAAGGAGGTCTTGTTACTCGGAAGCATCTTCGTATTTTCTATTCTTCTGATGGCATTCAACACACGAAAGTTGGACCTTTTTTCGCTGGGGAATGAGTATGCACTTTCAATGGGACTTGACGTCAAACGCTTTCGGTTCCTCTTGCTCATTGTCACTGGTATTCTCACTGGAATTATCACGGCCTATTGCGGCCCCATTGCGTTTATCGGACTGGCTGTCCCACATTTAGCGCGAGGTATTTGGCAAAGCGGAAAGCACAACATCATTGTACCTGCTGTGGTGCTCACAGGAATGATTACTGGTTTGGTCTGCGATCTCCTTCTGCGCATTCCGATTGGTACGAACGGATTGCCTCTGAACGCCATCACATCGCTCATTGGCGCGCCAGTGGTAATTTATATCTTGATTAAAGGACGAAAGGTTTTCTGATGCTCGAACTGAAAGAACTTACCACCGGATACAATGGAACACCTTTACACAGTGGCTTCTCGGCTGTAGCAAAACCAGGAAGGCTGATCATTCTAGCCGGACGAAATGGTGCAGGGAAAAGTACACTCATTCGAAGCATTGCCGGTTTTCTAAAACCAATTTCGGGAACCATCGCCATCAACAACGAAAACCTCTTCTCCTTGAGCATCTCAGAAAGAGCTAACGTGTTGAGCATTGTTCAGACTTCTACCAGCGTTTGGACAGACTTAACTGTGCTTGAAGTCCTTGAACTGGGCGCTTCGGTCAACAATCCTTCGCCCGATGACGAAAAAATAATGGCCGCTGCAGCACGTTTCAATCTGACGGAAGTATTGGACGCAAAAATCGAACAGATCAGCGATGGAGAGCGACAAAAGACCATGATTGTGCGAGCGCTGCTGCAAGACACCCAAATCATTTTGATGGATGAGCCTAGTGCTTTTCTAGACTACCCATCGAAGCTTGAGTTGTGGAAAGGAATCGAACTTTTGAAGAATGAAGGACGAACAGTCATTGTCAGCAGTCATGACTTAGCCACCTTGAGCGAGCTGCAAGCCATTGATACGTATTGGGTGTTTTCTGAAGGGAACATTCATGCGCTGCCAGCTCCATTGCCATTGGCGCAACTTCAAACCTTAATGGAACAACGCTAGGACGTGTGGTAAGAATACAATTACTCCTACAATAGCTGCTCCAACAGCCGTCACCAGCACCGCACCGGCTGCCATGTCCTTGACCAAACCAATGCCCTTGTCCTGCGCAGGATGCAACGTATTGCACAATTGCTCAATGGCAGAATTGAAAACCTCTGCAGCAAATACACTTGCAATGCAGATAATGATGGCCAACCACTCACATTTGGAAATTTCGAAATACCAACCCGCACTGCAAACCAGCGCAGCAGCTGCCAGATGCACTTTCATGTGCAGTTCATGTTTAAGCGCGTGTAAAAATCCGTTCAGGGCAACTCTAAATTTCATAGCTTTTCTTCCAAAGCGTTGATCAATCATTCAAACTTACAGTTTTTTGTGGGGGATTATTCTTCGTTGCAACAGAACAATTAATCCGAACCGATTGTACTCTTTTAACGTTCCAATTCGTCTGCCTAAAAATTGTTAGATGTAATTTTGGAATCTTTCTAAACAATGTCCTTGAGATATTCAAAGACAGTACCTTTGCACACACATGCGAAATTCAATTTTAAACGCAGCACTCGCAATGATTTTATTCCTGTTTATCATGGCCTTGGTAGAAGTTTATGCTTTCAAGGGCATTTATTCTTCAACTGTTCAATGGAACAGTATTTACCGCTCTATCATCCATTGGGGATACTGGGTTGTGACCATTCTCGCGTTCGGACTCCTCATTGTAGCCATGACGAATTTCCGCTCTTGGCGAGGAGAACACCCGAACCTGTTAATGTTCGTCATGGCGTTCTTCTTTGTGATGTGGGTGCCGAAATTGGTACTAGCATCCTTCCATTTGATTGATGACATTCGATGGCTTTTCACGTGGGTCGGAAAATCGCTTTCGCCCAAAGCAGACAATGCAGAAATTGTTGGGAATCCAATCTCAAGAACAACCTTCATTACCAGTACAGGACAAGTTTTAGCTGGATTGGCATTGGTGAGTTTCCTCTATGGTGTTACCCGAGGGAAGTTTGCTTTCCGCGTGCTTGAGCACAAAGTGGCCTTCAAAAACCTTCCGTCTGCGCTTGAAGGATTGCGTGTTGTGCAAATCAGTGATGCACACTTGGGAAGTTTTATGGACAGTTATGACCCGGTGAAAGAAGCCATTCAAATTATCAACGATTTGAAACCAGATTTAATCATGTTCACCGGTGACCTTGTAAATGTTGAAGCCAGCGAAGCTGAGCCCTGGATTCCAATCTTCAAAGAGCTCAAAGCGAAGTACGGAAAGTTCTCCATCCTAGGAAACCATGATTATGCTGACTACGGCGACATGACTGAAGAACAAAGGGAAGCTTCGCGAAAACGTGTCAGAGAAATTCATGGCGAAATGGGATTTGATCTGCTCTTAAACCAGAACAGACAACTCACCATCAATGGTGAACGATTGGATGTAATTGGTGTCGAAAACTGGGGGAAAGGGTTCGTGCAACACGGCGACTTGGAAAAAGCAACTCAAGGCTTAGACGAAACACTGCCGAACATCTTGCTTTCTCATGATCCAACGCATTACGAAGAACAGGTTCTGGGCAAGAAAAACATTGATTTAACCTTGAGCGGACATACACACGGTATGCAAATGGGAATCGAAATTCCATGGCTAGGTATCAAATTAAGTCCGGCAAGGTTGCGCTACAAGCGTTGGGGCGGTTTGTACACAGACAACCACCAACACATTCATGTAAACAGAGGTTTCGGAGTATTGGCCTTCCCTGGAAGAGTTGGGATGCCTCCTGAAATTACATTGTTGCAGCT
>CAYGUR010000153.1:0-8158 GCA_964353035.1 uncultured Comamonadaceae bacterium
CAAACATCATTGCCGCGGCTGAGATTACCAACGCCGATGCAATCCACCCCGGATACGGATTCCTTTCAGAAAACGCGAACTTCTCTCGTATCTGCAAAGAAAACAGCATCAAGTTCATTGGAGCCTCTCCTGAGAACATTGAGTCTATGGGCGACAAAGCTTCTGCGAAACAAACAATGGAAGCAGCAGGTGTACCTACCATTCCTGGCTCACCAGGTTTGCTAAAGAGCCTGGAACACGCCAAAGAAGTTGCGGCAAAAATCAAGTATCCTATCATGATGAAAGCTACTGCCGGTGGTGGTGGTAAAGGGATGCGTGTTTGTCACAACGATGAAGAATTGGAAGATGGGTGGAACACTACCCGTCGTGAAGCAGGCGCTGCATTTGGAAATGACGGGATGTACATGGAGAAATTCATCGAAGATCCTCGTCACATCGAAATCCAAATCGCCAGCGATAAGAACGGCCATGCATGCCACCTGTCTGAACGTGATTGCTCTATTCAACGTCGTCATCAAAAATTGGTCGAAGAAACTCCTTCGCCATTTATGACCGATGAGCTGCGTGAGCAAATGGGACAAGCTGCCATTCGCGCTGCAGAAGCAGTGAAATACGAAGGTGTTGGAACCGTTGAATTCCTCGTAGATAAGCACCGTGATTTCTTCTTCATGGAGATGAATACGCGTATTCAAGTAGAGCACACCATTACAGAAGAAGTCATCAATTATGACTTGATCAAAGAGCAAATCAAACTTGCCTGGGGTGATCCTATCAGCGGTAGAAACTACTACCCGAAGATGCACGCTATTCAGTGCAGAATCAATGCTGAAGACCCTGCAAGAGACTTTGCCCCAAGTCCGGGCACCATCACTGATTACCATGCGCCAGGCGGACACGGTGTTCGAATTGATACCCACGTGTACGCAGGATACCGCGTTCCTCCTTACTATGATTCGATGATTTCGAAACTGATTGTGGTGGCTCAAACACGAGAAGAAGCAATCAAGAAAATGCAGCGCGCATTGGATGAATACATCATTGAAGGTGTGAAAACGACCATTCCGTTCCACATCAAACTTATGAAAGACCCTAAATTTAGAGAAGGTGATTTTACAACGAAGTTCATGGAGACCTTCGAGTACTAGAGTAGAATTACCCTTTTAATTTTCGCACTATAGAGGTGGTTGAGAATCCTTCAACAAGAGGGATTACAGCCACCTCTCCTTTTTCGGCGCGAACCAAATCTGATCCCACCATGTACGTTTTTGAAGTGGGGTCGGTTTCCTCTGGATCATAGTCGCCCCCTTTAACCAGCACATTCGGTTTGAGCGCTTTGATGAGCTCGTACGGCGTGTCTTCACCAAAAATAACCACCTCATCTACCGATTTCAAACTGCTGATTACTTTCGCTCTGGCTTCTTCGCCATTGATGGGACGTTCAGGGCCTTTGTTCAGCCTTCTCACGCTTGCATCGTCATTTACGCCCACAATCAACAGATCTCCCTTCGCTTTAGCGGCTTCTAAATACGTCACATGCCCAACATGTAGGATGTCAAAAACACCATTGGTGAATACCACGCGTTTTCCTTCTGCTTTTCGCGAAGCAATTAGAGTAATGAGCTGATCTAGTGACGAATCAATCATTGGCTTTAACTAGACGGTCTCTGCGTATCCTGTACAACATTAGAATGAGGTATCCGATTCCTCCTCCTAAAATGATCATCACGGTCTGGGTGAGCCAAAGCACGTTTGCCACAGCAAAGCCAAGCGCGCCCGACATGCCTAGTGCGATGAACCCCAACTTGACCGTCCAGTGGTATGAACCTATTCCGCCGGGAGCTGGCAATACCATTCCGAATCCTCCTGCTACCATCACAAACAACGCTTCGAAAACCGTCATATGACTGGTTGAATCAATGCTCATATACACCACATATGCCATGAAGAAATACATGCCCCAAATGAAAACAGTGTGTCCAAGGAAAGCCCATTTTCTGCGCATTTTCAGCACACTCTTCAATCCTTCTAGAACACCGTCAATAAAGGCTTTGACTTTCGCATATATGCCCGTTGCCATGATCTTCTTTCTGAACATTAAAAACAACAACAAGGCAACAACAACAGCTCCTCCAAGAATGATCAAGGTTAAATTCCCGTTGGCTTCGTCCCCTTTTGAACCTGTCATATTGCTCAACAAGGCATCAAAAGCATCAAGGTTGGTAATCACAGCCACCGACATGAACAACAGGAGCATCATCATGTCTACAACACGCTCACTAATAACGGTACCAAAGAGTTTATCTACTGGCACATCATCTGTTTGATTCAGCGCGGCACAACGGGCCAATTCTCCACTTCTGGGAACAAATGTATTGGCAAAGTAGCCAAATGCCACCGCATGCACACTGCGCCATCTGTTGGGCGAGTAACCAAGTGGTTCTAAAATGATTAGCCAGCGAAGACCTCTGCTGACAATGGCCAGGTATCCGAACAAAAATGAGAGCAGAATTCCTGGAACGCTCGCACGTTTCATATCGGCAATAAGCTCATCTGTTCGATCAACACCTTCAATAACGATTTCATATTCACCTTCAGGCATGCTCATGGCGAACTTATTCTGTCCTTCTGGAACGTAACAAATAACCTCTGTCCTTGTGTCAGAACTCAGAAGTCCTTTGTGAACGATTTCATCGCCGTGCATGATGATGAATGGAGTTCCATCCAACGTTTGCACAACGGGTGCTATTCGAAGTTGTTTGAGTCCGTTCTTGTCCTCATCCAATCCATCTCCCACTTTGAACAGCGTTGGCGCTTGGTCAACAATCAGTGCGCCCTGTGTGATGTCCAATGTGGCCAAATAAAACAGCGAAACGCCTATTCCAAGGAAGAGGACGTATTTGAGAATATTGAGGATTTTCTTGCTCAACGGCGCTTAAATCAATGTGTTGGTTTCTGTATCAGGAAAAACAACTGTTGGCTTAAAGTGTTCTGCTTCTTCTTTTTCCATCCAGGCATAAGAAACCACAATAACAATGTCACCAACCGCTACTCTTCGCGCAGCTGGCCCGTTCAAACAAACCATCCCTGAACCACGCTCGCCTTTGATTACATAGGTTTCAAAACGTTCGCCGTTGTTGCAGTTCAGAATTTGAACGCGTTCGCCTTCCATAAAATCAGCTGCCTCAATTAGATCTTCGTCCAAAGTGATGCTGCCGATGTAATTTAAATCTGCCTGTGTTACTGAAACACGGTGCAGCTTAGATTTCATTAGGTGTATTAGCATGGCGCAAAAATACCGCTTTGATTTGATATTCCACTGACCTTTTTACTACCGAATAATTACCCGAATTTCTGTTCTACGATTCAAAGCGTGGTCTTCTTCTTCACACGGTACATTGTCATCGCACTCATTCAAGAGCATGCTTTCGCCAAACCCTTTACCAATCATCCGTTCAGCACTGATACCCTTCGACTCAAGAAATGACAATGCGGATGTAGCGCGTGCCTCAGACAACCATAAATTGTAATCGTCTTCACCCCTGCAGTCAGTGTGAGAACCCAATTCAATGCGAATACTTGGGTTCTTAGTCATGATCTCTGCCAATTGCGTGAGTTGGTACTTCGCCACCACATTCAGCACTGAACTGTTTAACTCGTAGTAGATGTGTTGGATTACAAACAGTTCATCTTTTCGAATGACAATGGGCTCTCCCTTTTCGTTGATCAACGTGAGTCCGTCTCCCGCTGAAATTCGCTCATAAATGCCCTTCCCCTCTTCCAACGGCACTTCAATGCGCTTCCCATTGTCGATAATGACCATGTTAAGCGATGATTTATTTTCATCCAACTGGAAGGAATAGGTGGCATTCGGACTCAGTTCATCGAATTTGAATTTTCCTTCTTCGGTTGTGTATGCCAATGCGATTAAATTTCCATCAGCATCCTTTATGTAGATGGGCTCTCCTTTGCCAACATCGCCTGGTTCCTCTTCATAAACCTGCCCTTCAATCTCCACAGTGAACAACCTACTTTCATCAATTTCGTCCATTAAACTCAGGCTGTTGATCTCATCTGTTGGCAGAATTTCGAAATTGAAATACCCTCCTTTTCCTGGGGCGAAAACCATTATGCGCTCTCCTCTCGGATTAACGATGTAGAGCAAACTCTTCGCAAGTACTTGAGCATCTGCACCAGAAAACTCAACGCGGTAAGCTGTTTTCATCTCCAAGGTTTCCAGCGGAAAAACGCCAACTGCATTTGTGGTGTCGCGCAGCACAACATCTTTCTCCTCATTTCGAATGGCAACTACTGCGTTCTGAACGGGTGTTCCCTGACATTCTAAAATGGCTGTATAACCTGTGAGGTAATCCACTTCCCTCCGTTCTTCGGCATAAAAGATTTGAAACCTCTTCGCCCTGTTGCTGGTGAGGAGCGCTTTTTTCGACGTAATCCAAAGGATATTCAAATCATGTCCTTCAGAATTCAATCCTGCTGGAAGCACCTCCTTTTCTTTCCATTGACTTGCTTTTGTTGCTTTGAACAAGTCATAACCACCTAGTCCGCCGTGCCCATTGCTTGAAAAGTAAACATCTCCGTTGTACCATTGCGGAAACACCTCATTTTCAGGCGTATTGATTCCTTCGCCGAAGGCATACGGCTCACTCCAGCCCTCATCAATACGATTCATAAAATAAAGGTCATATCCTCCTTTTCCTCCTGGCATTTCTGCAGCGAAGATGAGTTGATTTCCATCAGAAGAAAGTGTGGGATGCAGCACAGACAAGGTGTCAGAAGCCTGAAGAACAACGCGTTGATTTTCATACATCTGAGATGAAGGATTGAACCAACCTTCTAGTAAGCTACCTGGTTTTCCGAAGGTAGACGCAGCGCGAATTCCAATAATGTAGGTTGAGTCCCCTTCATCAAATGTCAATGCCCCAGGACTGACCCCGCCAATTTCATATTCTTTCAGCGGACCAAAGTCTTTCCAGCTGTCTTTCTTTCGGGCAAACTTGGTGACACGTAAAGGCTCATTCAGATAACCATCTGTGATCAAGCCCTTTGGGAGGCTATCTGTTTCTATAAAAACTCCTTCTGCATTCAAGGCCATAGCAACGCAGGACTCTGCTGACGCGAAATCTTCAACGTACGTAATGTGGTACACTGCTTGCGCGAAGACTTGAACTGAAATGATGCATCCGAAAACAACGGTCAGAAAACTTTTCATTGGAAAAATCTCAGGCTTGAAAGGTTTGTAGTTGGTTTCCCGAAGAGGATGCCTAGCATAACTTCATGAGTGGAAGCCTGTCCCACAGACCACGCTTGGGTTGGCATTCCGAATGCATATCCAATGCGGTATTTGCGTTTGATTCTAAACTCTGCGAAGGCGTAGGCTGAAGATTCAAGGCGATACCCTGCTCCTACCCAAAAGGTTTGGGAGTACCATGCACCTAATTGTGCTTCAGGTAGCAACCGTCCGTTCGCTGCGTAGCGAGCGGCAAGCAGCGGACGAAGTGACCACTGCGCGTTCAGATCCATATTGGCCCCCGCCATGGCAAGCAATTCGGTTGTTCTTCCGTCTGTGGTAAACCCATTCCAATCTACTTGGTTCTTTAATAAATGACGTCCTTCGACCCCTAAAAAAAAGCGCTTATTCCGGTACAAAGCGGCCGCTTCCGTGAGCACAGAGCTTTGTTGCACATTGCTGGATAGAAGCGTTTCATCATCCAGTGCATTGAGTTCTGTTAAATCCAACCGATCAATGGCCGCACCTCCGCCAAGCGCAAAGGAAAGTTCGCCTTCACCTAATTTGAGTTTGTAAGCTAAGTGAACGGCCGCCATGCTGCGGTCTACAACGCCAATCCCTTCGTGCATCACACGCACACCGAAAGCCAGCGGCTTATCCTTAATGGGTGTGTGAAACGAAAGCAGCTGGGTATTGGGGGCGCCGTCAATACCAATCCATTGATTTCGGGTACGAAGATTCAACGATGCTCGATCATACATTCCAGCCGCGGCGGCATTTCCATCATACATATTGAGGGTCTGCATGGAATACATCCAGTCTTGCTGCGCGAAGGATTCGAATCCAACGATGATGGCGTACAGAAGGATCAACAATCTCATGGCAGAAGGGATATAAAACCAGTGAATGTTTGGCTTGTTAAAGTGATTTCGTAGAAATACGTTCCCTCAGGGAGCACCTTTCCATCTTGGTCTCTTCCGTCCCAAAACACCGAAACATTGTCGTAATTCCTTCCTTCCCAAACCACTAGCCCCCAGCGGTTTAGAATCTTTACTTTATTGTCTAAATACGACGGATGTAGGATATTTCCAATCGTGAAGACATCGTTCTCTCCATCGCTGTTGGGTGTAATTACGTTGTACACGTTGAGATCGCAAGGCGGAAGATTTGGCGCTTCAATCAATATGATTTCGGTATAGATACAACCGTTCAAACCAAAGACTTCCAAGGTGTATTCTCCTGGAGCCAAGTCTGTCATCGTATAACCTACTTCTTCGCCATCCAACCGCACCGACTCTACACCGCCACAACCTGATAAAAGTGGCAGTTGAATGCTAGCATTGGCACCATTCCAACACGTTTCAAAATGTACTACTGCCTCTACTTCCAATGGAGAAAATAGGGGCTGCTCAAATCCTTCTGTCAGAGAAAAAGAAGCACTTTCGTAGCTTGAGAAAGCTGCTTGGCCTGCCGTGGTAGAAAATTGAGCGGATGACGTTGTACCGTTGATTCCCACTGTTCCAACAACTTGCCTGGCCAACACCACCTGGGTCAACGCAGCGCTGCTAGCAAAAACACACAGAACTGTGACTATGGCGCTAAGGCGTATCATTGGATAATGAGTTTCGACAAAATCCACCAATTGCTCCCATCTGAAATGATTTCCATTACTTGTCCGTCAAACCCCGTCAGCACCTCTTGGGCTTCACCTTCAATTGCTTCGCCCAGAACGGGAATCACTGTTACATCAGAGCTCAGCGGTTCATTTCCAAAGCGTTTAATTTTATACACTCTTCCCGGACAATCACCTGCACTTGGTAAGTTTAAGGTAATTGCACCATTCGAGACATTGGCTAAAACAATGTGTTTATTTACGTCTAAATCTGCGTTGATTGGACCTTGTAATTGTTCTACTTTGAACGACATCGATCCGTTCACTGATAAGGTACTTGTGGGCGAAGGAGTATCGATTCCAACGAGTACGCTTGAGCTGTAAACTGCTTCGTCCGTCACTTCCCAATCTCCGTCGTCAGCAATGGAAGACAAGTCAACTACAAAAGCATCATCGCCTTCCACAATGTTGAGGTCCGTTCCAACGAGTTGCACCAGGTTGATGGACTCTCCGTTCAAGGCTTCAGCCAACATAGGGCCGATATCAAGCACGTGCTCTTCACCTGCTTCATCTATGATCAAGCTGTCATTTTCGAAGTAAAAGTCAGTGATCAGCTCGTCATTCGGATCCGCATTTTCGGCATAAAGTGCGTAGGGAACTGAGAGCAGCTGACTAATGCCCAGAAGCTCAAATCCGCTCCCATCATCTACTTCAACGCTGAGAAAATACGAAGTAGCGCCCCAGTTGAGTTGGGCGAAAGAAGGAGACAATCCGTTCCCCGTTGAGGCCCCGGCTCCAATTGAAAGGCTGAATAATCCGAAGGCATCAGTGTTAACAACGTGTTCTTCTTCCCACATCAAATTCCCTCCGATGGAGGTGGCTACAATTCCAATTTTGACGATGAGACTTGCATCAACAAGGGGCCCACCCTGGAGGGTTCTAGCCACAGCTTGATAAGAAATAGCCTGCGGACTTTGTGCAAAGCCGATGGAAGAACTGGCACAAAAGAGAACCAGAAATAGTGTTTTGAAAAGGTGCTTCATGTTTGAATGAATTCAGCATTGAAGTTACAGCGCGGAAGCACCTGAATGAGCACCAAACAGTTAAGATTTCAACACTGCACCCCTGAAATCATGAATTGCCTTCGCTTTCTTGCCAGAGCTTATAGGCTTCTTCTAGTTGCTGGTAGTATGCTTCGCCATATTTACGGATGAGCGAAGCCTTGCAAAAGCGAAAAACGGGCAGTTTTAATTTTGCGCCACAATCGCATGCTGGCTTGCAGATGTGCCATTGGTGATAGT
>CAYGUR010000154.1:0-8124 GCA_964353035.1 uncultured Comamonadaceae bacterium
ACTTTTTTTCTCAGGGCGAAAATTTATATCCTACTCCTCTGACGGAGAAAAAGTATTGGGGTTGCCTCGGGTTGGGTTCGAAATATTTTCGGAAGGTCGAAATGAAATTATCTATCGTTCGCGTACTTGGAAAAACATCGTATCCCCAAACCGTTTCCAAAATCTCTTCTCTGCTGACTACGGCACCTTTTTTCTGGATCAACAGTTTTAACAGACCAATTTCCTTTTTCGATAGGCTAAAAGTCTTTCCGTCTTTGTCGCGCACCTCATAGGTTTTGAAATTGATGTGGTTCGGACCAAATTCATAAGAATCAATGTCTGCCAATGTACTCGGTGCACCTTCCCTTCGAACAATTAACTTATGAATGCGCAACATCAGCTCTTCCAACGCAAATGGCTTACTCATGTAATCATCAGCTCCCAATTTCAACCCCTCTATGCGCTCATCTGTTGATCCTTTGGCGGTTAAAAATAGCACAGGCGTGGTGTTTCCTTCCACACGCACCGTCTGACACACACTGAAACCATCAACCCCTGGCATCATCACATCCAAAACAGCTAAGTCAATCTTCTGATGGCGCAACACGTCCAAAGCCTTATTTCCATCTGCAGCCTCAACCACTTCAAATCCTTCTAGTTCTAAGTTCAACTTCAGTGCATCACGCATGGGACGTTCGTCTTCAGCAAGTAAAATTCGATATCTCGTTTCTTCAGCCATAGAGCCTAATGAATTGGTTAACTTTGGCGAAAGTTAAGCACTTGCTCAAGGGAAATCCAATGAATCGAGAAATCTTAGAGAAAATGAATGCCAATACCATCGGCGAATCCTTAGGTATTGATATCACCAGACTTGAAGACGCGTATGTTGAAGGAACCATGCCCGTTGACCACAGAACGCGTCAACCCTATGGTCTCCTCCATGGCGGAGCTAGCGTAGTGCTGGCAGAGACGCTTGGCAGCGTTGGTTCGCATTTCCTAGTTGCTGACCAAGGCAAAGGCGCCGTTGGTATTGAAATCAATGCCAATCACATCAAAGGAAAAAAAGACGGAGTTGTTACGGGAAAGGCCACATTGAAGCACAAAGGCGGAAGACTGCATGTGTGGGCCATTGACATTGTTGACGAAGAAAATCAACTGATTGCCACAAGCAGATTAACCGTAATGATTGTTCCAGGTAGATAAGACAGATGACGAAGGAAGATTTCGAACAACTGTTAAGCGCATCTACCAGCAAGGCCTTCGCGCTGTGGCGCCCTCCCAACGGAAAGCACCTGAACCTGCTTGTTGACACAGGAGTAGACCAAACTGAATTCATCATTGCTCCTTTTCGGGAAGATGAGGTCAATGAGAAGCTGACTTTGAAAGGGGAGCTTCGCGAAGTCAATGAATTTGAATTCGACCTACATCCCTATCTGCTCACAACGTCATTTGACGGAAAATCGACTGAAAGAGCCAATCATCTCAGCGGAGTAGAACAAGTGATCAAGACCATTTCAGCGTCAGAACTGGACAAAGTGGTCATTTCCACTCAGACTTTTCACGAAGGTTCCTACGAAGCGCTTCACATTTTCAATGCGCTTCGCGAAGCTTACCCCAACACCTTCGTTCACCTCTCTTGCCATCCAACATCAGGCGTATGGATTGGCGCTTCTCCAGAGCCCTTGATCATTGAGGAAGAGGATGGAAATTTTCGCACGGCATCTTTAGCAGGAACCCGAACTGCTTCTCAAGATGTGCAAGCTTGGGGACAAAAAGAAAGCCTCGAACAATCGATTGTGACTGATTATATCAAACAGCAACTCGCTGCGGCAGGTGCCACTTCAATCCGCATTGCCCGTCCGGAAACGCTGCGATTTGGAAACATTGAGCACTTGAAAAGCGACATCCGATTTAAGTCTACAACGATCCAAACGGTTCTTCAACACCTGCATCCCACACCTGCCGTTGCAGGCACCCCATTGCACCCTGCCCTTGCGCTTCTTGAGCAAGTTGAATCGCATGACCGCATGTACTATACAGGATACATAGGTTGCCAAGGAGTGAACTTGTCTGCGCGCTACTTTGTTAACTTGAGGTGTTTAAAATTGCATTCGAACGGCTTACTCTTTTTCACGGGAGGCGGAATCACATTGGATTCTGAGGCTGATAGCGAATGGATGGAAACACGCGAGAAACTCAACTCACTTTTGAGTTACATCAAAAATTTATAGAACTTCCGATTCATGCAAAGTGATAAATCTGTAGTGCGCGATCTTGTCTCGATTCTAGTTTCAAAAGGATTGAAACATGTGGTATTGTCCCCTGGTTCCAGACACGCTCCGATTTCAATTTCGTTCTACAACCACCCTGACATCACTTGTCATGTTGTGCCAGATGAACGTGCGGCGGCGTATTTCGCCCTAGGCATCATTCAAGAGACGCACACGGCAGTGGCTTGCGTTTGCACTTCTGGAACCGCACTTGCCAATTACACGTCGGCTGCTGCAGAAGCCTTTTACCAAGCATTGCCACTGGTGCTCATTTCAGCAGACAGACCTGCAGAGTGGGTTGATCAAGGTGACGGACAAACAATTCGTCAAGATGGATTGCTTTCATCACACTGTTTGGGCTCTTGGACGCTGGATCAAAATGATGACCATGAAGATGTACGTTGGTTCAATCAGAGAGAAATCAATCGCGCGTGGAACCTAGCTACAGGAACACCTAGCGGACCTGTGCACATCAATGTACCACTGCGCGAACCCTTGTACCAAATTGTTGAAAGGACTAATGAAAACCCATTGATTACCACGCTCACCGCGTCTGAGCAAATGCTTTCAGAGCATACTTTGAGGGAATTTTCAAGTGCCATTCGATCACATGAAAAGATTTTGGTCATCGTAGGCCTGCACCACCCAGACGCCGCTTTCAGCGAGGCCATTGGAAAGTTTTCTATGCTTCCTCAAGTCACAGTGCTCACCGAAACTACTTCCAACATCAACCACGGAGAAACCATTTCAAGCATTGACCGCTTGCTGATGAGTTTCAACAACGCTGATCAGGTTGCGTTTGTACCCGATTTACTAATAACAGTTGGAACCCATATTATCTCTAAAAAAATAAAAGCCTTCCTTCGAAAGGAATTCAAAGGGTCGCACTGGCACATTGATGCTGCTGGCACCCACATGGATACCTTTAAACGTTTGGAACGCATTGTGCAGACGAACCCAATACCCTTCTTCAACGCGCTAGCTGAAAACACTGAGAACAACTCAAATTACCATGAGAAATGGCTTGAGGTCCATCACGAAACAGCTTCCTTGCAAGATGATGTTGTTCACACCTTGCCTTGGTGCGACATGAAAGTCTTTAAACAGCTACTTCCTGCCATTCCAAACGGAAGCAATGTTCAGATGGGAAACAGCAGTGTGGTGCGCTACATTCAATTGTACGAAATGAACAATTCGCTGTTCTATTTTGGAAATAGAGGTACCAGTGGAATTGACGGATGTTCTAGCACCGCCGCAGGTATGGCTGTTGCTTCAGATAAGTTGACCACGCTCATTACAGGCGACATTGCATTTCTGTACGATTTAAATGGATTGTGGCATCAATCAGCCATGTCGAATTTGAAAATCATTCTCATCAACAACGGAGGGGGTGGCATCTTCAGAATCATTGACGGACCAGGCTCAACAAACATCTTGGAAGAAGTGTTTGAAGCAAAACACAATCTGAATGGAAAGCACGTTGCTCAGCACTTCTCTATTGATTACAAAATAGCAGCAGATGAAGAAGCACTGGCTAGCGGATTGGAATGGCTTTATTCTGAAGGGACGAAAATCTTAGAGGTAGATACCAAGTTGGGTCAAAACGACCAGCAACTAAAAGAAGTTTTTAAAGAGGTCAAGCGAAGAAGACACGCTCAATAATTAGCTAACCAAGTTCTTGCTGAATTTTCATTCCCAAATACCTTGGCGGGTATACTCGGACGATTGAACTGAATGTAAAAGTTAGCCCACAAGCGATGCGGTAGACTTGTTACGACCATGGCATCTGCAATAACTCGAGTGCTGCGTTCAGGGGAAGACATAAATGCCCTTACCTCCGATGAAATAACTGAGTGTTCACCGGGTACAGATAAAACTTTAAACTTCCGTTCGCCAAATTCTTGTTTCAACCAATCAACTATTTCGCCGAGATTAGAAACGGTCAAGGTGGCATTGTCCTTAATTGCTATTCGAACTAAATCAGATCCTTCGATGGTAACAACTACGGAAATAAATTCCTTAGATATTAGTTGTTCTGTCATAGGTGATGTTCTCTCAAATTTAAGAAATTTGCATGAGAATGGAAAAACCGTCATTATCTGATTGGATAGTAGCCATGCGTCTGCGAACGCTGCCCTTATCTTTGTCGTCTATCTTGGTTGGAAGCGCTCTAGTTTCAGATAAAAGCGCTCCTTTTGTCTCCATCTTGGTTCTTGCGCTGCTCACTACTATTACGCTTCAAATTTTAAGCAACCTCGCCAATGATTATGGCGACACCCAAAACGGAGCTGACAGTTCAGAACGAATTGGACCTGCCCGTGCAGTGCAGTCTGGAAAGATTTCTAGTGCTCAGATGAAGCGAGCAATGGTGGTGAGCGGGGTTTTGGCCTTTGTGCTTGGCGTGGCGTTGATTTTCACCAGCTTTTCACAATCCAACAACTGGGTGCTCATTTTGGTTTTCATCTTACTAGGGATTGCTGCAATTGCCGCAGCAGTGAAGTATACTGCTGGAAAAAACCCTTACGGCTACCGTGGCATGGGGGATCTGTTCGTCTTCCTTTTCTTTGGTTTAGTGGGCGTAGGAGGTACTTACTTCTTGCTCCAAAACAACTTGCAGTGGTCTGTATTGTTACCCGCTATTACAATAGGAGCTTTTTCTGCAGCCGTGTTGAACTTGAACAACATGCGCGACATCCAGAGCGATAGCAAAGCAGGAAAGAAAACACTGGTGGTCATGCTCGGAGCTGCTCGCGCCAAGACCTACCATTTCATCCTGTTAATTATTGGATGGCTGTCACTGGCACTGTACCTTACATTTTTCCGTTCTTCTGACTGGATGTGGTTGAGCCTCATCTTCTTCCCTCTTCATTTGAAGCATTTTTTGAAAGTCTACAATGTGCGCGAACCCTCAGAATTTGATAGCGAACTGAAGTTGATTGCTTTGTCCACTTTTGGGGTGAGCTTGATTCTTTTCATCGCTTCAATACTCTAAAAACGCACCACGTACAAATCGTGGAATCCTATTTTGCCAATCTCATTATATCCTATATATTGCATCAGGACTAAACAAACATGAAGCCACCAAGAATAACAGGGATGGACCTAGTCATTGCGGCTGTTCTTCCTTTCGTCATTTATTACGGTATCTTTCTTGATTTGGGACAAAACCGAGAGGTTTTCCCACGACAGCAACTGCACCTTTTACTGGACGGATCTGTAGGTGCATTGCTCTTCAGTGCTGCCGTATCTACTGGG
Source organism: uncultured Comamonadaceae bacterium (assembly GCA_964353035.1). Classification (GTDB taxonomy): domain Bacteria; phylum Bacteroidota; class Bacteroidia; order Flavobacteriales_D; family Sanyastnellaceae; genus JAQWQB01. The sequence goes on from CAYGUR010000154.1 coordinate 5,505, forward strand.
ATGTCTATTACTACAGGTAACGGACTTAAAGCCTTGCAAAAATACCTCGTCAAACGAGGGGTTTTCTTCTTGATCCTTGGCGCCCTGCTCAGCTTTATCTGGCCTACCAATCTCTTCATGTTGTTGGGCGGATGCTCACTCATCAGCGCTCTTGTACTCCCTCTTAATTCCACATTTCTCTTCTTCATTGGGGCCATCGTTAGTTTAGGCGCTATTATCATGTCGCAGTTTGGTGACCTAATGATCCACTTATCTCCTTGGAAAGGGAAATTCCCGATGTCGCTGATCAATCACTTCTTAAAAAATGGACCCTACGCACTGATGCCGTGGTTCTACTTCTGGATCATTGGCCTGATCTATTCTCGTGGTGATTTTTTCTCGAAACGCGGAAAAGATTTACGCTCTTTTCTAGGAATAGCCCTGATCATCCTTGGAGCCTTTCTTGAGTTCTTCTTTGAAAACATCTTGTTGGGAGGAACATCTGCTTCCAACCACCCTTTCAATAGAAGCTCCATCTTCGACATGCACCTCCCCTCTTTTTTGGTGGCTGCAACTGGACTGATCATCATTGTTTTTAACTTCCTCATGAAGTTGAACGACAAGCTACAGCCAGGAATCTTGATTACCGCATTGAGGTACTTCGGGAAAATGAAGTACTCAGTGCTACTGGCGCAAGGAGTTGTGGGTGGAATTCTCGGACTCAAACTCATTGGACTTGAAACCTTCGGATTGGGCTCTATCATTGGTATGGCTGTGATTGGAACCACATTAAGTATCATTGTTTCGTACTTTTGGACGAAACGTTTCGGCCTTGGACCTGTTGAAAAGGTGCTGAAGATGTTAATTTGACACATGGTCAACATTCAACTGGATTTTCGTTTTCGAGAAATGCAATTTCGGGTTCCTGCCCGTACTTCACGTGACACCCTTTTCACAAAGCCTTCGTGGTTCATTCGGTTGACAGATCAGCATACTGGTGCTTCCGCCTATGGCGAATGCTCGCTCATACCAGGATTGAGCATTGATGATCCAGAACGCGTCTCTGAAATCCTCACGCAATTGCAATCAACCGGACTTTCAGCAGAAATCAACCTGACCCAATTTGCAGGGCAACCCGCTCTTCGCTTTGCGTTGGAAATGGCCTTAGTTTCATTGAACAAGCAGCCCTTTCAATTTTTCGACTGTCCGTTCTATAACTTCAACGCACCTACCCCTATCAACGGATTGATTTGGATGGACAGTGGCGAAGGGATGCTCGCACAAATCAAAGACCGTGTTGATGAAGGATTTCGGATACTTAAAATGAAAGTGGGTGCGCTTGACCAGAAAGAAGAACTGAACATGTTACGTGCTTTTCGCGAAGCATATCCTGCAGACACTTATGAATTACGCGTTGATGCCAATGGTGCATTTACAAAAGACAACGCGCTGCAACGTTTGGAAGAACTGGCCCAATTTAACATTCACTCCATTGAGCAGCCCATCAAGCCGAAACAGTGGAAGGTGATGCGCGATTTAGTTCAAAACAGTCCCATTCCCATTGCTTTGGACGAAGAGCTCATTGGTTATCCTGACAAAGCCGCTGTATTAGACGAAATTCATCCGCACTACCTCATTATCAAACCAAGCCTCATTGGCGGTTTTCATGAAGCAGATGAATGGACGCAATTAGCTGAGGAACGCGAGATCAAGTGGTGGGCCACCTCTGCATTGGAAGCCAACATTGGATTGAATGCCATTGCACAATGGTGTTCAGCAAGCGGGAATCCATTGCCACAAGGATTGGGAACCGGAAAACTCTTCACCAACAACATTCCTTCGCCCTTGGAAGTCAAAAATGCTACAATTCATTTGAACCATTCCGAATGGGATTTAACAGACCTCTCTTTTGACTGAGACCGTTCTACATATCAATGGCCGCTCCTTTTCTATTCCCTCAGACCGAACAGGTGTTGTCACAGATGATCCATTCGTTATGGAAGTCATGCGCTTAGTGAATGATTGGTTTACACATGACCAGTTCGAACTGTTTTCATCAGGCTCAACGGGAGCGCCTAAACCGTTTCTACTCGCCAAAGCAGCGATTGAAAAAAGTGCACAAGGAACTGCCAACTTTTTCAAGTTGCCTCAGGGAACAACTGCGCTGTGTTGCCTTCCGCTGAATAAGATTGCTGGAAGAATGATGCTCTACAGAAGTTTGGTGAACGGCTGGGAATTGACCGTTCAGCAAGCTGAAAGCAATCCGCTGAAAGAAGAGCAGGCTTTCGACTTCGTGGCATTAACACCCTTTCAGGCGCACACCATACTCGACGAAAATCCGAGTGCCTTCAATGCAATCAAAAAAGTGATACTTGGAGGAGCAAAAGTGCATGAAGGATTGAAAACAGCTTTGCAAGCTTTTCGTTGTGAGGTTTGGGAAACCTACGGCATGACGGAAACCATAACACACATCGCTGCGAAGCAGATTTCGCCCAAACCACAAAACGAATTTCACTGCTTACCAGGCATTCACATTCGCGCCACGCCTTCAGACCAACTCTGCATTTCTTCAAACTACATTGACGAAATCATTACCAACGACATTGTGAAGTTGACGAGCAGTAGCACCTTTGAGTTGTTA
>CAYGUR010000155.1:0-8115 GCA_964353035.1 uncultured Comamonadaceae bacterium
AATTCGAACCTCACCTTTTCAATTGACACGGGTGCAGAAACCAACGTCGTCGGCAGTGATGTTCCTTCTGCTGTACTTGCTCAATTATCAATTCAGCGGAGAACAGTATTAACCAGTAGTGTTGGACTTGACGTCGAGGTACTTTTCGGCACGCTTTCTGGACTCACGATTGAAAACACCTATTTCGGCTTCGTACCTGTGATATTGACCAACCTTGAACAACTGGGAGAAGTTTACAACGTGAAAATTGATGGAATGTTAGGCTATGATTTTTTAAGTCGTGGAAAAGTGGTCTTGGACTTTCAATCACACCAATTTGACATGTACCTTTATGAATAGTATGAAATGTTCTATAGCATCCCTGTTTTTCATCTTCTTCCTGAGCAATCTAGCCTCAGCGCAAGAAGACACGCTTCAGCTGCGGATTGAAGGGGATGATGTGCGTGTGCGTATTCTGAGGGACATCAACTCGGCCGCCTTAGACAGCTTGCTGTGTAGCTATGGTACGTGTATGTCTGAAATGGACAGTCTCTGGAAATCCCAAGGGAAGACGACCAACTTTGGATGGAAACTAGATCAATTTGTGGGAGATTGGATTGAGTTGCACAAACCTGTAAGTTCACTTTCAGGCTCACTCAACACTGGCAGTATAGTAGCACTCGAAAATTCAGCCATCATCTCGAGCGAAAACACACGTTCATTTGGCTACAACAATTTTAAGAACCCATCAATTGAAGAGCTTGCAAACGGTAAAACGCGTTTTACACTAGATGAACCTAAAGCACATTCGGTATACCTTGCTGGGACTTTCAATGGCTGGAGCACACTTCAAACCCCAATGAAATTGGTTAACAACGTGTGGGTGGCAGAGTTCGAACTGGCTCCTGGTAGGCATGAGTATAAGTTTATCGTAGATGGACAGTGGCAGCTCGACAAAAACAATCGTAGGAAGCAATCAAACGATCAGGGAACATTCAACAGCATCTATTTCAAGCCAAATACACGCTTTCGACTGATGGATTTTCAAGAAGCGAAAAAAGTTATTCTTGCTGGCAGTTTCAACGATTGGAATGAAAACAGCCTCCGAATGGAAGCAACGAAGCTCGGTTGGGAAGTAGACGTGTTCCTCCCTGAAGGAACCTATACGTACAAGTTCATTGTAGATGGTGAATGGATGGTAGACCCAATCAATCCTTCCACGAGGGACAACGGCATGGGCAGTGTTAACTCAGTTTTAACCATTGGCGAACCTACCATCTTCAATTTGAACCAGTTCCTTTCGGCGAATACAGTAGTATTAAGTGGATCTTTCAATGGCTGGAATGAACAAGAACTTCAAATGACGAAAGGAAGTCAAGGTTGGGAAATCAGCATCGCTCTTCAGCCTGGAATGTATGAGTACAAATACCTCATTGACGGAAAATGGGCGCTTGATCCAGCCAATCCCGTGAAAATTGGTGAAGGAGACTACACGAACTCGGTGTTTGCGGAAGAACCCAACAAGCACTTTTCGCTTGAAGGCTATCAAGATGCGCAGTCTGTAATTTGCACAGGAAGCTTCAACGGATGGAGCGAAAGTGGCTATACCATGGTCAAGACTGCAAGAGGCTGGGAACTGGACCTAAAATTGAATCATGGGAAATACGCTTACAAATTCATTGTAGACGGAAAATGGATTATTGATCCGTCAAATCCTTTGTACGAACCCAATGAATTCGATAATTACAATAGTATTGTGTGGATTGAATAAAAACTTTTCGCGCTTGAATTGTTGAATTTTCAAGGTGTACAATTTTTCATTTACAGCGCTTCCTCCTTCGCCTTTTCCCTACTTTTGTCGAAACATTTTTAGCATGGCAACGATGACCAAGCCCAACATCACATTCAATCGTGAAGGGATAGAAGACAAAACGCTTCTTGAATTGTACAAGGCAATTATGCTCCCGCGATTGATCGAAGAAAAAATGCTCAGTCAATTGCGACAAGGGAAAATCTCTAAGTGGTTCAGTGGCATTGGTCAAGAAGCCATTTCTGTTGGTGTTGCTTCAGCTTTGCACCCAGATGAATTCATTCTTCCAATGCACCGAAATTTGGGCATTTTTACCACGCGTGAAGTTCCGTTGACCCGATTGTTCGCCCAGTTTCAAGGAAAAGAAGCCGGATTCACCAATGGACGAGACCGTAGCTTTCACTTTGGCACCATGGACTACAACCTGGTTGGGATGATCTCTCACCTCGGTCCACAGCTGGGCATTGCAGATGGGATTGGATTGGCGAATAAACTAGGTTCTGAAGGAAAAGCAACCTTCGTTTTCACTGGTGACGGTGGCGCAAGCGAAGGTGACTTCCACGAAGCCTTGAACGTAGCTGCTGTTTGGGACTTGCCCGTAATCATTGGAATTGAAAACAATGCTTGGGGACTTTCAACACCATCCAATGAGCAGTTTCGTTGCAAACAGTTTATTGACAAAGCAATCGGCTACGGCATCCCTTCTGAAGATGCTGTTCAAATTGACGGAAACAACATTCTTGAAGTTTACTCAACCGTTAAACGACTGTCAGAAAGCATACGCAAGCATCCGCGTCCAATCATGTTGGAGTTTATGACTTTCAGAATTCGCGGGCACGAAGAGGCGTCAGGAACAAAGTACTATCCCGAAGGACTTATTGAACAATGGGAAACGAAAGACCCTGTAGACAATTATGAAGCATTTTTAGTGCAGGAAGGCGTGCTCGATGAAGCCAAGATTGAAGAAATCAAAGCGACCATCAAAGAACGCATTGCCACTGAGCTAAAAGCATCACAGGAACTTCCTGAAATTAGCGTTTCCACTGAAGTAGAAGTTGGCGACCTTTTCGCGTCAGCAGACATCACTCCTATCCTACCTTCAGGACCAACATCTGAAAAACGATTTATTGATGCCATTAGCGATGGATTGCGCCAGAGCATGGAACGACATGACAAGCTGGTGCTCATGGGACAAGACATTGCAGATTACGGTGGTGTTTTTAAAGTGACCGAAGGCTTCATGGAGCAGTTTGGCAAAGACCGAGTTCGGAATACACCGCTGTGTGAAAGTGCCATCATTGGAACAGGCTTAGGTCTTTCAATCAAGGGCTGGAAAGCCATGGTTGAAATGCAATTCGCCGATTTTGTGACCTGTGGATTCAATCAAATTGTGAACAACCTTGCGAAGCTCAACTACCGTTGGGGACAGAATGCTGATGTAGTCGTGCGCATGCCTACGGGCGGCGGTGTGGCCGCTGGGCCCTTCCACAGTCAAAGCAATGAGGCGTGGTTCTTCCATGTGCCCGGATTGAAAATTGTGTATCCGGCTTTTCCTGAAGATGCGAAAGGACTATTGGCCATGGCATTTGAAGACCCGAATCCAGTTTTATTCTTCGAACACAAAGCGCTTTACAGAAGCATTGAAGCGCAAGTGCCAGACAACTATTACACCTTGCCTTTCGGCGAAGCGCGTGTGGTAAAAGAAGGAACAGACCTCACCATCGTTACCTATGGAATGGGAGTTCACTGGGCCCTAGCTACCGCTGAAAAGATGGATGATATTTCTATTGAAATCATTGACCTCAGAACATTGAGTCCGCTTGATACAGACACCATTTTTACGAGCGTCAACAAGACCGGTAAAGCACTTGTGCTGCACGAAGACAATCTCACGGGAGGCATTGGTGGTGAATTGAGTGCACTGATCCAAGAGAACTGTTTCAGACACCTAGACGCCCCTGTGAAACGTTGCGCGAGTTTAGATACCCCTGTACCTTTCGCTCCAGCATTGGAGAACAACTACATGGCCTCTGATAGACTAGAAGAAGCAATTACCTCATTGGTCGCTTACTAGACCAGAAGAGGAAGTCTGAACTATTCTATTGCACTAAAATCTGTGAATGAAGGACAACCAAGAAAAGTCATTTTCAACCAAAATGGCTTTTCCTTCGGCTAACACCTCATTTTCATCGGCTAACAAGTAGATTTTCATAATTCAAATTGAATTCCTACCTTATTGTTCTTAGCCACTATCTAGATTGTATGCAAAACAAGAGTTCTGAACTTCGGAGAGCTGTGCACCTCATGATGAATGATGTGGTGGAACAGTGTTTTAGTCACATGATACATCATCCCCAACATTGTGACGAAATCAATACCATTATTCGTGATGCATCAGACGAGATCAATTACCAAGTGCTGAAGATTGACGCACACGACTGGTCAAGCAACGAGCATAAGCTTGAAGAACATTACAGGGTGATCAGCAAAGACGTGCAGAGAAAAAGTTTAGAATTACTTTCAAGACTGCAACGCATTCAAAAGACAACAGATGCTTAACGACGTTTTTGAATCACTTTCGGATTCTTAATCGCTTTCTCAATCATCTTGATGTCATTCTTTAACATCCCTTTCTTATCCAATCGCTTCGCTTCGTTCAACAATGAAAGTGCCTCACGCGTTTTACGCTTTGCCGAAGCAATAGCAGCAAGGTTGAGCTTCACGGCTGCTTTGTCATGATCCATTCGAAGTCCTAAAGACAAGGCCTTTCTCAAATGACGTTCAGCTTCATTGAGGTTGTGCTCCATGGCCATGCTACCTTGCAGAAAGTAGTAATAGCCTTGCTGCGTTTTCAACAAATGTTTTGGGTTGATTCTCGCTAGCCATTTTTTGGCTTTCTCCATATTCTGCTGACGCATTTGGAAGAATACCAATACCATGCGCATACTTCGTAAGCACGCTAGAATCAAAACAATTGACACCAAGGTCATTCCAATCCCGCTTCCCCAATGTCCGGTAGCGTATAAATAAACGGTGTAAGCAACAGCAGCAGCAGCAATTGCAATCTTTATAATGCGAGTATCCATGGTTTCATTAACTTTCGGGTGCAAAGCTACTAAAAACACTGACTGAAGATGGCAAAGGTTCAATGGGACATTTTACAATCGGAACAAGACTTCCAGCAAGCCATGGAATTATCGAAGGAAAAAGTAGTTGTGATTTTTAAACACAGCACACGATGTCCTGTCAGTTCCATGGCCAAACGCATGTTTGAAAACCAATTCGATTACGAGCAAGATGAAGTTCAAGCCTTCTACCTTGACCTCATCGCCTTCAGACCTATCTCAAATCACATCGCTCAAGAGTTAGCCGTTGAGCACGAATCTCCACAAATGATTGTGCTGAAAGATGGCATCGCCGTGTATGATTCGTCCCATAGCATGATCAGTGCCCCTGCCATTTCAAAGTGGTTGTAATTTCATATCTTTAAGGCGCTAACCTAATTTTTTCGCCTTGTTATGAGAACGCTTCTCTGCTCAGGGTTGTTCTTAATGCTCTTTTCATGCGCCTTCGGGCAGCATGGCATACGTCTGCAGAACAGCTACTTTCTGTCTGGCCAACCTTTGTTCGGTATGGGCTACGAGCACTATTCGTCTACTCCGTGGACCTATGGAGCTAGTTTTGAGTTCGGTAGGTATGCCTACCATGAACAAGATCTCATCAACGCTTCGTGGGAAGAATACAGCTTACAAGGATTCGCACTGGTTCCTGAAGCACGTTACTACTTAGGTGCTAACGCGAAGGAAGGCATACATCAGGGAATTTTCGCCCTTGGCTTCGCCCACCTACGCAAAATGAATGAATATACCGCTGACGGACCAGGACACGTCGCCCACACCCGGAAAGGGGCTTCTTTAGGCGGCGGATTGGGTTGCGGCTACCGAACAGCTTGTGGCGATTTCCCCCTGTTTGTTGAACTGCTTGGCGCCTTTGGAAGAGCACATGCCTTCTGGCAAAATCCAGCTACCAACTCAGATGCAAAAGCAAGAGCAGGAAGTTTTGATTCCTCAACACTTATTTATCGACTCGAACTTGCAGTCGGATATCGGTTTTAAGCCCATACATTTTCATAGCTTTGCACTTCAATAGGGAATCAAGTTTAACCTGCATACGAGGAGCCTCCAATGAATATTTTCAAGTTTAGAGTAGTTGTAGATACGGAAGAAGATATTTTCCGCGACATTGAAATTGCAACAGACTCATCTTTTCTTGAACTGCATGAAGCTATTTTGCATTCATTTAATTTCGAAGAAGGAGAAATGGCCTCGTTCTACATGAGCAATGATACTTGGGAACGTGGTGAAGAAATTACATTGATGGATGTTGAAGTGGACGAAGAGCTTGAAGCGACCTCTTCCATCAAAAGCATGAATTCCGTACCACTCGAACAGCAGGTTGCACATCCTGATGACAAGGTGATTTACGTGTACGACTTCCTTCGCATGTGGTGCTTTTACATTGAGTTGGTCGAAGTTAGAAAAGCAGCTCCTAGCACGCTCTATCCGCGTGTTTCACTTGTGTTTGGCGAAGCTCCAGACCAAAACTCGAAGGAAATTGATCTTTTTGCCGGATTTGACATGCCCGATGAAGGAAAAAGTGACTACCGAACGGGAGACCCCGAATTGGATGCCTATCTAGACGGTGATGATGACGACGAAGATCAATCGTTCTCCAGCCTAGATGATCTTGATGATGACCTGTATTAATGTCAAATAGACCGCTTCTCATTTCACTTGTTGGCCCAACGGCCATTGGTAAAACAGCCACGGCCATTGAACTGGCAACGCGCTTAGATGCCGAAATCATTTCGTGTGATTCGCGCCAATTTTTCAAAGAAATCTCCATCGGAACGGCGAAGCCTACAGCAGATGAATTAGTCCAAGCTAAACACCACTTCGTTGATTTCATTGGTATTGCAGATGAATACAGCGCGGGCGATTTTGAACGCGATGTAGTAGCGTTCTTAGACTCCTATTTCAAAACGAAGAAGGTGTGCATTGTCACCGGTGGCTCTGGACTCTACCTCAAAGCCATTACCAAAGGATTTGATGCCTTGCCAGCTGACCTCGTGGTGCGGGCCACTTTGATTGCTGAATTCGAAAAGAAAGGCATTCGTCCCTTGCAAGAAGAACTTGCTGAAAAGGATCCCGAGCACTTCGCGAAGATGGACCAAAACAATCCACAGCGATTGATGCGCGCACTGGAAGTGTGCAGAAGCACCAACCAAACCTACTCTTCGTTCTTGACCAACAAATCAGTTGATAGACCATTTGATCTGCTTGAAGTAGGAATCAACGCTCCACGTGAAGTTCTGTACGAACGCATCAACTCCCGTGTTGACCAGATGATGAAAGACGGACTATTGGACGAGGCAAAACAAGTCTATCCCTTGCGCGCGTTGAATGCCCTCAACACGGTTGGATACAAAGAACTTTTCACCCACTTTGACGGAGAATGGTCCATGGATGAAGCCGTTGAAAAAATCAAACAGCATACCCGCAATTTCGCCAAGCGCCAAATGACCTGGTTCAACAAACATACCGATGCCAAGTGGTTCGATATCACAGAAAAAGAGGAACTTCTGGACTATGTAAGTGAACAATGCGCCACTAGATAAGTTTCAAGCAAATGATGTTTCATTTCGACGAACATGTGATTAAGGATTTGGAGTTCGATCTCATTCGATTGATGCTGCACGATGTGTGCATTGGCGAAACGGCTCGACTTCGCGCAGCAGACCTATCGCCGCACAGAGACCCGAAAGTCATCATGAAGGAGCTGGAAGAAACAAAGGAGTTTCACCGCATTCGAACCGAAGGCTATTCTTTCCCTGCGTTAGATTACCAAGAACTTGAAAGCGACATCCAACGCTTGACCATTCAAGATTCCGCCTTGGGCGAAGAAAGCTTTATGCGCATCCTTCGCGCTTCGCACCTTGTGAACACCATGATCTACTTCTTCAATAAGCAAGAAGAAGATTTCCCCCGTCTTTGGGAGCTGTTCCAAAGTGTGTATTACACAACTGATTTGATTGAGCCGATTGAACGTGTTTTTGACAATAAAGGTGTGGTTCGAAATGATGCTTCCCCCGAATTGGAACGCATCCGAAATGAACAACAAAGTGTCAAGCGGAAAATCAACAGGAACTTCATTAAAGTCATGAAAGACCTCGTAGACAAAGGTTTTCTAGCAGACACGAAGGAAGGATTTGTCAATGAGCGACGTGTGCTTGCCCTCAACAGCACCCACAAGCGAAAAGTTCCTGG
>CAYGUR010000156.1:0-8101 GCA_964353035.1 uncultured Comamonadaceae bacterium
GCATAGAAGTATAGTCTTGCAACATCGTGTTTGGGCAATCAACGAAGGCCACTTCAAAAAAGTCGAAGACTTCAGGATTGATGTTGTTGTTCAAGAAAACATAGTCTATGTTCCAGTGATCCACATTTCCGCCTAAGCTGGCATAATTTCTAAAGCGAAATCTAAATCCATCTTGGAAGAAAATACTTTGGTCTATAGGAATAAACACCTGCTCGAAGGTTTCCATTTCGCTTCCTGGAACGCTCCATTGATGAAACCAATCTGTTTCTTCACCCAGCGGAGAGAAGAATTCCAAAACGAGTGAATCTTGAGGATCAGGTGCGTTTCCAATCCCTCCTCCTTGGTAAAAGAACGTTAGGTAAACGTTGTCTATCTCGCTGAGTCCTTCCAAATTGATTGGCAAGGAAGTAAGGGTGTCAGCGGGTCCGTAGGCGTCGCTGGTGACAAAATTGTACGGGTATCCCGTTTCGTCCAATCCGTCTAAGGTGGCTACACCAATTGTTGGTGGCAGAATAGGGAATGTGCAATTGATTCGCGCACTGTTATTGCTCCACCGTTGAAGCTCTACGGGGATTTCCGGATCAGAAGTAGGCAAGGAATAAGTGGCAAAATCATCGAAAAAAGGCAGCGAAAGGCTTGCATCACCTCCTCGTGTTGCTCGTTTTTCGAAGCTTTTTTCTTTGGCATAGTGTTCTGCCTTGACCACGTCAATAACAAGATCTTTTTCAACCTCTTGGCTGAATATCACACTGCTAAAAAAGCAGCTTAACAGTAGAAGTACAAATTGCTTCATGGCTTGTTTTGGCTTTCTGGCAGTCCCTTACCAAGGGAGTCAGTTGGCTGGATTGAATGTAGTCCTAAAAATAAGTCTACCAATCCACCAACTTGTGCCTTTGTTGAGGCATTCGCATTGGGCGACTGTCTAGTTACAGTGGCTGCTAGCGAGTCTTCTTTGGTAATAACACTGCCATCATACAACGTTGAACCTAGCGTTAATCTTGCCTCTTTCAAAATGTTTTCTGCTTGCTCTAATGGGAATCCTACCACATTTGGTACTGCTACCTTCTCATTGCTTTGTTTACCAATGATCAAGGTTACTTCTTTACCACGTTGGATTTGAGATTCCGCATTGAGCTTTTCGCCCTTGTGAATAACACGCACCACCATGCCCGCAAGCAAGTGGTTTTCTTCGTATTCCTTTTTGAAGCGAATGCCTTTGTTGTTCAGAATGATTTCAGCTACGCGCTCGTTCATTCCTTCGTCTACCTTGAGCAACTCTGCCGGGGGCGTAATTCTGTAGACCGTCAGGTACACCAATCGATCTTCTTTTACCTCTGCTTGTGAGTATGGACTTTGTTCGAAAACAGACCCCGCCTTTCCTTCTGCACTGTAGACGGAATCAATCACCACGTAGTTGAGGTTCAATTCTTTCAGAATGTTCCCAGCTTCTTCAACAAACAGTCCGCGTACATCAGGGACCACTACATGTTCACTGTGCGAAGTGTAAATGTTCAGCCAATAGTAGATGGCCACAGGAACAATCAGCAACAGCACCAATGCAATCAGCAGGTTCTTTGCGAAGCGTTTACTAAAAATGAATTTCAACAATTCCATTGCGTTTACAGACGAGTTTCAAAGATACATCATTGTTTCTGTGACCTTCGAAACATCGTTTTACTGCACTTGATTGGTTAGAATGCGGTCGGCTTTTTCCTTATTTCGACATGATGTCACCTAGGGTGTTCTCATACAATCCTCTCAGATCTTCAATGAATCCGAAGTGGTCATCGTCTACTACTATTTTCCCTTGGGTCACGTGTCCTAACAAGGTAACAGGCACATCGTGTTCCCCTACCATGTCTAAGAATTCTTCTTCGTAATCTTCAGTAACAGTAAGAACGATACGCGATTGGCTTTCGCCGAAAAGGAATGCATCTTTTCTCACTTCAGAGTCAGAAACAATGTCGAAACCAAGACCGTTTGGCAATCCCATTTCGACCATGGTCACGAACAATCCTCCATCAGAAACATCGTGTGCTGCATTGATGAAATTTTGTTTGATCAGATCTTTCACACACTCTTGAATAGCGAACTCTTCTTCAATGTCGAAGTGTGGTGCTGGCGAATTCTTGATACCGTGAATGGACGCCAAGTATTCAGAAGAGTTAATGTCGTTTCTAGACTCTCCAAGCAAGAAGATCAAATCTCCTTTGTATTTGAAGTCTAGGGTTGTATGCGTGCTTTTATCTTTCAACACACCCAACATCCCAATGGTTGGCGTTGGGAACACGGGCGAAGCTGTTCCGTCTTCTTTTGCTGTTTGGTTGTAGAAGCTCACGTTTCCTCCGGTAACAGGAGTTTGGAACTTCAAACAAGCCGCGCTCATTCCTTTGATTGCTCCAACAAACTGCCAGTATACTTCTGGGTTGTATGGGTTTCCGAAGTTCAAACAGTTGGTAATTGCAGAAGGCACACCACCTGAACAAACAATGTTTCTGGCCGCTTCAGACACGGCAATCATGGTTCCAATTTCAGGATCATTGTTGACGTAGCGGGCATTGCAATCTACGGTCAGCGAAATGGCCTTATTGGTTCCTTTGATGTTGACTACAGCGGCATCTGAAGGACGGTTTGTCCCCATATTCGCTGTCCCAACCATGCTATCATATTGCTCTGAAACCCACTTCTTTGAAGCGATGTTTGGGTTTGAAAGCATTTGTCTTGCTACAATTACTGCGTCTTTCGGCTCCTTCACTTGATCAATCGTGAATTTTTGTCCTTCTGCGTAGTAAGCAGGCTCTTTGTATTCTCTTTCATACACAGGAGCTCCACCACCAAGCACAAGGCTTTCAGCAGGCACCTCAGAAACAAGGTCACCATGCATGTAGTAACGAATCACACCGGTATCAGTCACCACTCCAATCTCAGCAGCGTTCAAATCCCATTTATCGAAGATTCGTTTCACCACATCTTCTTTTCCTTTGTGCACCACAACCAGCATGCGTTCTTGTGATTCAGAAAGGAGAATTTCATACGGCTTCATGTCGTCTTGACGCAAAGGCACTTTGTCTAGCTGAATGTCCATTCCTACACCACCAGCTGCGCTCATCTCAGAAGTTGAGCATGTAATTCCAGCAGCCCCCATGTCTTGCATTCCAACAACGGCATCGGTGTTCCCGAGTTCAAGCGTCGCTTCTAGCAGCAACTTTTCTTGGAATGGGTCACCCACTTGTACAGAAGGCAGGTCATTTGCAGAATCTTCGGTAATGTCTTTTGATGCGAAAGAGGCACCTTGAATTCCGTCTTTTCCGGTGGCCGAACCTACTATGTAAACAGGGTTTCCTGGTCCTTTCGCGGTAGCAGAAATCATTTTTCCTACCTCCATAATTCCGGCAGACATAGCGTTTACAAGCGGATTCACTTGATACGATTCATCGAAGAACACTTCGCCCCCCACTACAGGAATACCGAATGCGTTTCCGTAGTCGCCAATTCCTTTGACAACACCTTCAAGCAACCACTTTGTGCGCGGATGCTCAATGCTTCCGAAGCGCAAAGAGTTCAGCTGAGCAATAGGGCGCGCGCCCATGGTGAAAATATCTCTATTGATACCGCCAACTCCAGTTGCTGCGCCTTGGTAAGGCTCAATCGCAGAAGGGTGGTTGTGACTTTCAATTTTGAACGCACACGCCAAACCATCTCCGATGTCTACAAGGCCTGCGTTTTCTTCACCTGCTTTCACTAGCATGTGCGGACCATCTTTCGGCAAGGTTTTCAACCATTTGATTGAGTTCTTGTACGAACAGTGCTCACTCCACATAACAGAGTACACACACATTTCAGTAAAGTTCGGAGTTCTGCCAAGGATTGATTTGATCTGATCAAACTCTTCTGGCATAAGGCCCATTTCCTGGGCTTGTTCAAGTGTGGCTAATTCTAATGCTGCCGCTGTGCTCATGGGTCGGAATTCTTTCCGCAAAAGTAGCTTTTTTTATGCTGAAAATGTCGCGAATTCTGCACTTCTTACCTTTGCACTATGAGAGCAGTAATACAACGGGTATCAAAGGCATCGGTTCGCATAGATGGCGAAACCAAAGGAGCCATCGAAACAGGACTGATGATTTTACTTGGAATTCACCATGAAGACCAGCAAGAAGATGTAGATTGGCTAGTGAATAAAATCATCCAATTGCGTATTTTTTCTGATGACGAAGGGAAGATGAATTTGAACCTTTCTGACGTGGATGGAAATGCACTCATCATCAGTCAATTCACCTTGCACGCAAAAACCAAAAAGGGCACCCGTCCTTCATTCATTCACGCTGCAAAACCCGATTTAGCGATTCCATTGTACACTGATTTTTTGACGAAGTTCGAAGGGCTTTTTGGCAAACGTCCTGAGCGCGGAGAGTTTGGCGCTATGATGGATGTGGAGCTTGTGAATTCGGGTCCGGTCACCATCGTTATTGACACCAAAGACCGCGCCTAACTACTGAACAATTACCCTTTCGCGAAGCAATTCTCCTTGCGCGTTGGTTGCTTGGAATATGTAACAACCTTGGGCTACTGCTTCAAGGCTGACCTCTTGTGCGGTCACCCACACAACCGGCACCTCTCTTCCACTTGCATCAAACACGGTGAACTGATGTGGCTGAACGCCCAGCACTCTAAACACTCCACTTCCAGGGTTTGGGTAAACGGTGAAAACAGACTCATTTCGCTTCACAACATCAATGTTAGACCAATCTTGATCTCCATTGAAATCCGTTTGGCGAATTCGGTAGTAGCTCACACCTGGCAATGGCCTTTCGTCAATGAAAACATAGGAATTGACTTGGCTAGAAGTACCTGCTCCTTGCACCGTACCAATCACTTCCCATTGTTCAGTATCACTTGACCTTTCGACCGAAAAATAGGCGTTATTCAGCTCTGATGCTGTTTGCCAAATGCAATCTACCTTTCGCTCATCTGTACTCAAAACTGCCTCAAAGTCAAGCCATTCAACAGGGAGCATCACAGCGGCACAAGTAACTGTAACAAAGTCGCTCACGGTAATATTCGTGCCATCGCATTTCGTGTAAACAGCATCAGCAGCATAGGTTTGAACAGACTCTGACGGACAAACCGTCATGTCAACACCACTTCCTAAAAATCCATTTTGATCATACCAATTTACTGTGACGTTTGGCGCACCAGTGGGAGTAAATCTCCATGCCTCATTGCTAGCGTTCCAAGGCCCCGTTTGCCTACCGCTGGCCACTAAGCCAGTTGTTCCCGTTGAATTTTGAATTCCAATCAATGCGTTCCCCGAATTCCAGCCCAAACAGGTCTCTTTATCTTCGATGTACACCTCAATGGAATTGGTTGTTTCATACAGTACAATCTGGCTGGTACTTTGCATTGCGTTGCACGAAAAGTGACAAACGTTGTTGTAATTCACAACGAAAACTCGGCAAGGAGCTGTTCCTAAAATGGCGTAAGACGCACCTCCACATACAGATGGATCGATGTCGTGATAAGCCCCAAAAATACTGTTGAGCGGCAGTACTGGGCTCGGACAACTTGCATTGAATGCATAAGGACAATACCCATCAGCATACGCAGGATTGAACGAAATCAGTCCATTAGACCCTACTACAATTTGGGAGTAGTTCGTCCCATAAAAACAAAAATCGAAGGGAAGATTGATGATTGGCGACCAAACATCATCTGTTCCGATGGAAAAGCCTGTCCCACTGTTGAATGGGAACGGCGGCGAGTAGTCGATGGAGCACACTTCGTATGAGGTTGTTTCGCCTGACTCAAAGATATCTGCAGAAAGTTGCAAATCGATGCAGGGGTCAGAACATTCTGGCAAGACAATATCTGCACCTAAATCAATGCTAGGACACCCTGTAGGCTCGTCGCTGTAGCAAGGTGGTGGCGGCGGAATATATTCTGTGCAAAAGGTATCTGAAAACGCGAAGCCACCACCCAATGTACCGGTGTAAACAACAACACCATCATTCACCACCGTGAATTGAGCTCCATTCCAGCCATCACCAAATGAATCATACATGTTCACAGTGTAGCAGCCTTCAGGTAAACACACATTGATTCCATTTGGCGTGTTTGCGATTCCTGAAGCAATTAAAACGCCACCGTCATAGACGTCCCAACTAATTTCACCATCCCATGTACCGCCACCAGCTGTAAGTGTTATGCATTCGTCGTAGCAACAATTCGTTGCATCTGTATCTGCGGCGTTGTAATTACACGCTGAGGGGTCATTGCAACCACCTGTGGGAGGACAAGACACCAATGTGACGCCAAAATAAGCCGCGTTTGAAGTATTCGTTCCGCAAAAGTATTGATTCACCTGAATGGTATAGGCTCCTGTTATTCCTGCGGTAAAGGTTACTTGAGATTGCAGTCCACAAAAATCATCGTTGTAGGCCACGTTGTTCAAGCTGGGGTCGAAAACGGTAATTTGACTATCCCAAGCACTTCCGCACATAGAAATGGTGTAGGTACATCCAGCGTTTGCTTGAAGCGTGTATTGATCACCACCCCAAACGTAGTTGAGAAGCTCAAATGTATCACCTGGAAAACCAGGGGTCACATCGCCATAGTTGGTTCCTCCATAACCACACTGAGCAAATAGAGAAGCACCACTAAACAACATCAGCACACCAAAGCATGCTCGTACCCACAGAGATGTGAATCCCATTTCGGTCTTGATTCAGTTAGTAAAAGAAAAGGTAGGTGTAAAATACGTTTTTTTCTTGGGACAAAAAAAATGAGACGCTAGACCAATTACTACAACACCACCACTCTTGATCGTGTGGTTGCGCCAGAAGGAGAGGTAAATTCGAAGAAGTAAAATCCAGCTTCAGCATTCGTCAATTCAACTGATTTCTCCGTTTTCCAAGTAATTCCTACTTCCCGTCCTCGGGCATCATAGACTTTCAACTGATGCGAACCTAGTCCGTCAATGTTAAACAACCCGGCACTCGGGTTGGGGTAGACACGTATGTCTTCTACCCTTCTGAACACTTCGTCAGAGATAGAAACGGTTGTTTCGCCATTGTAGTCAAACTGCCTCACGCGGTAATAACTTTGTCCTTCAAGGGGAGCGTAATCAATCCAGTTGTAGTTGAATGATTGGGCTGTTGTACCCTCTCCTTCTACCCTCCCAACTTCTGTCCAGAAGAGTCCATCTCCAGATCGTTCAACCGCGAAATAATCATTGTTCAGTTGAGAATCTACCTGCCATTCACACAAGACTTCTTCCTGCTCATTCTGAAGGGACGCTGTAAATTCAACCCAATCTACGGGTAGCATGAGTTGAGAGCAGAGGTACAGTGAAATGTTTTCGGGAGCGTCGCAAGAGCATACCTCATCCATGGTCATGGTCAAAGAGGAAGGCATAACGTCTAGATTGTCTAAAATACCTTCGACATCCAAAATCACGAAGGTTTCACCTGGCTGAAAAGTGACGCTAGTAGGTATACCTACATAATCAACTCCCGCTATTGCCGTTCCAGTGAGTGTAAAATTGATGGTTGTTTCTTCCGTGAATGGCTCACCATAATTCACAAAAACGAAGGAACCACTTTCTTCGCAACTTGCTGGTGTGCTTTGCAAACCGCCGGCACCAGAGGCAGCGGCAGCCACATCTACACCAGCAGAAAAACTTTGCGCTTTGAGGAATACAGCTGAATCGTATAGTCCATCTACCATGTCTGCCAATGCAATGGTTATCTGATACGTTTCGCAAGGCACTGTATTAATTGTGGCTTGAAGCGGAACCGTATAGCCGTCATATTCGATGGTAAATCCAGCAGCATTGTCATTGTAATAGGCAGGGTAATAAGGCGGACAGCCTAAACCGTTGTTGTTCACATTGTCAATGGACACGAAATCAGTGGTTCCAGGCACAACAGCTACGTTCGTATTCGTCCCGTAGCCTGGACCAGAAATGAAAAATGCAAAGGCATCATTGAAAGAGCAAACAAACTCAGGGTACTCGTCTGATGCGAACACATACTCAAAGGTTACTTGTGTTGTACTTGCCTCGAAATCAAACGTGAACTCTACTGCATCATAGGTCCAATCACCC
>CAYGUR010000157.1:0-8077 GCA_964353035.1 uncultured Comamonadaceae bacterium
AGTATTTCTCTTGTCCGATTTTTCGTAAGTCGCCTATCTCGGTATTCGTTACTTCACGAATCAAAGTTTGAAACTTATCGTTAATCTCATCGCCGTTTTCTGTTTGTGTATCAGCTAGATATTGATCTGTAACAACGCGCATTGTTGTTTGCACCTGCTGAGCCAATTCACGTTTGGCTTCTATATCGGCTTTTCCCTCAGCGATGTTGTCTCGCGTTGAAGATCCTTTTCCAACAGCTCTGAAATAGCGATTGTTAGATT
This sequence comes from uncultured Comamonadaceae bacterium, assembly GCA_964353035.1. Lineage (GTDB taxonomy): Bacteria > Bacteroidota > Bacteroidia > Flavobacteriales_D > Sanyastnellaceae > JAQWQB01. The sequence continues at coordinate 262 of CAYGUR010000157.1, forward strand.
CGTATTTGTTTCCAGAGAAAGGTTCTTTCACTTTGTCACCCATTGGGCTTTGTGCACAGCTTGCCATGATAAAAATCACAGGTAAGGTGAGCATCCAAATGTTTAGTCTGAGTTTCATAGTTGTCATTTTGTAGGTAGTATGTAAAAATCGTGCCAGCAATTTACTAATCCAGTCCGATTTGAGTGCGATAAATGCTATCTGCAACACTATTTAATTGCCAATAGGGTAACATTTCTGTATGTATTGCTTGTGCCGAAGTGGTCATCAATGCAGCGTTTGAGCTAAAACCTGACGGATAAGTTTCCTCCCATGAGAGAATATGGTAGGGGAAGTTTGATTCAAATTCAATTTTGAGGGTACGACGAATATCGCGGTAGTTTAAGGTATAAATTGAACTCGTTTCCTTTTCTATCAACTCACCCGTAGCAACGAAACTCTGTGCTGGAATATGCCTGAAACGAAGAAAGTGAAGTGCGGGGATCAACTCCACTTCGCCAAGAGGCAAAGCAGAAGGATTCATGCGCACTTGACTCCAAAGTCCATCTTCAGATAAAAAAGTAGAAAATGACTTTGACACATCGCTTTCACTTTCAAAATAGGAAAACAACTGGTAGTCAAGTCCTTGAACACTTCTATTGAGTTGACACCATGTATGTCCGCACCACTCTTGACTGCTATTGGTAACTTTGATCAAAGGCGAAGGAGCTTCTGTATTTGCTACATTGAACGCAGAAGTCATCACACTGTAAGGATAAATGCCTGTATTGAACTTTCGTGTTAAGTTCATTTTGAAGGCATTGAGATTGTTGGGAGACTGACTATCGCTTTTCACTTGCTTATCACCGTTAAAAGGTTCTGTCACGAAGATCTGAACTGCTTCTCCTTCGCGAAGCTCACCGTAGCGTGCCTGAGATAATTTGTACGTCACAATTTCTGCTGATCCCTGATACCAATGTTGATTAAATTGCTCAGAGGTATTGGAAGGAGGGAAGTTGACTTTCTGTTGGGATTCGGTGTGTTCAACGTTTTGGCCGTTTCCACAACTTAAAACGAGGATTCCAGCGGTAATAGCTAAAAGAGCTAGTGTGTAGAGTGTAAAGCTTTTCATTTCGGTGAAATTTGATGTAAAAATACGAAATATGTGAAGGGCAAAGGCGATTCATGTCTGTTTGCCATCCTATATTTGCCCTCTATTGAATGTCGAAATCATCCTTCATATCGTTTACTAATATAGCCCGCGTAATTGTTGTTATTGCGGTGCTAACTACTTTGTTTTCAGAGCAACGGTGGACAAACAACACGGATGTAATTAAATCCGACATACGTGGTTATTACACCTATTTGCCAGCGTTGTTCATTTATGACGATATCTGCATCAACGATCCAGGAAAATATCCAGAAGACATTTGGTTTGTGAATGAGGCTGATAAAAACAGATACATCAAATACTCTTGCGGTCCTGCGCTATTCTATGCTCCATTCTTCCTAGTAGCCCATCAATTGGCCGAACCTTTGGGCTACGAAGCAAATGGATACACCACTCCATATCGCTTTAGCTTGGTGATGAGTTCTTTCGCCTTTCTGCTATTAGCATTGATTTATCTCGGGAAATTTCTGCTACGGCATTTCAGTGATCAAGCAACCGGCCTAGCGCTGCTGCTTGTTTTTTTAGGAACGAATATTTGGACCTATTCAGTGAATGAGATGGCTTTCCCGCACATTTATAGTTTGGCGTTGGTCTCAATGTTCTTTTATTTCGGGGCGAAATGGCTTGAGTCACCCACAATCCAACGGACTATAATCAACGGATTGATAGCAGGTTTAATGGTGCTAACCCGTCCTGTGGATGCCATTTTCCTGCTCTTCTTTTTACTGTATGGCATTTCATCTGGTGCTGCATTCCGTGAACGAATACAGTTTATTTGGAAGCACATTGGAAGGGTGGTTTTAATGGTGATCTGCTTCGTGGTGGCGCTATCTCCTCAGTTTATTTATTACAAAGTAGTGTTGGGGCAATTCTTTTATTTCACCTACCGTGAGGAAGGATTTTTCTTTGCTTCGCCCCACTTGTTTGACACCTTGCTTAGCTTCCGAAATGGCTACTTGATATACAGTCCGCTTATGTTTTTGGCACTACTTGGCTTTTTCTTTTTGCGAAGAGTCGCTCAGCTGAAATACTTCGCAATCACTGTGTTTCTGCTCTATTTTTATGTGATTGCTTCATGGTGGTGTTGGTGGTATGTGGGGTTTGGAAACAGAGCATTCATTAATGTGGTTCCTGTTTTAGCGTTGCCATTGACAGCTGTTATAGATTGGCTAATTTCAAAACGATGGTCCTATAAGTATGTGCTCTTTCTCACTGTTCTGGGGGGAATAGTTTTGAATTTTTTTCAGGCAGGTCAGCATGCGAAAGGCATAATTCATTGGGACGGAATGACGAAAGAGGCCTACATGTATTCATTTAATGAACAAGTGAATCACAGTGCCATTCCGTTTAAGATTGAGTATCCTTCTTATGACAGCGCTATGGTGGGTAAAGATTTTGTTCGAAGAAAAGAACTTGATGTGGATCGCGTCATTGAGAATGATTTTAACACCTCTTCATCTATTCCAAAGCACTATTTAGAAAACCCGCAAGGATTGGTTTTTACCGTTAAAGAAGGAAGCATTGCTATTCCTAGTGGAGTAGAATTCCTTTTTGATCAAGAAATTGATGTTGAGCAGGGTGATCATCTTCGTTTTTCAGCTTGGATCAACGGCAAGGGGGTGCATTCCCTTGTTGCCACAAGTATTGAAAACCCGAATTACTATTACGCCACAAGTGCGGCACAGAAGAGCGATGGCAAATGGCGATATTATGAACTTATTGTTGATTTGAATGCCTTCCACTCAGCAGATTTTCCATCACAACTTTTTAAAGTATATATCTGGAACCAATCACTGCAGCCGCTATCAGTAGATAACTATAAAGTTGAAATTGGGAACATTCGCTTTTCTGAGCCACAACCTGATTAGTTATCGCATTCGAAAGACTATGAGAATAAACCTTGATCGCGAGTATTCAATCACTTTCTCTCAGGCTAACTTTCTTTTTAAAACATAACTCAATAACGAGAAACTGCTAAGCGGAATGCGGGGTCTTTGGTAAAGACAATCATAAATGAGCTGCAACACTGAATACTGTATAAGTGTTTTTATACCTCATTTCAAAACGGGATGTTGAATTGCGCTTGCACAAGACGGGCATGTATCAAGTGAATTTGGATTCTTTTATGATAAGTTGATTTTGTGTCAACTTATTTCAGGACGGGACATTGTATTTGAAATTGCAAGCAAACAGAAACTGGTGGACGAATTGAAACGGATTTTGGAGGAGGTAAAAAGTAGGCTGAGAAGATGATAATGTAGTTCAAAATGCAATCGTTAAAAAGCGAAGATCATACTAACGAGTATGAAATCTAGCCAAGTCTTCAGGTGTATTCAAATTGAATAAAGCCTGATGTTGCTCCGGTTCTATAACATGAATGTCACTGTTGATGAGCACTTTCCTCGGACAGCTATATCCAAGTGCTAAAAACTCTAGAAGCTTGGCGTAGGCACAGGGCTCCCACAATGTGCACAGTGGGTCAGGGAAGCCTGTTTCGCTATTTAAAAATGCTGTAGCGAGTTTAGAAGTAGCTCGCTGATCCACAAGTTGCCCCAATACACCTGACGTAATATTAGGTAAGTCTGATGCCAGAACGAGCCATGCGGCATCTGGACATTCTTGGAATCCTGAAAGAATTGCGGCATACGGACCAAGTCCTACAAACTTATCTGTGATTAACGGACGATCAGTGTCTACAGAATGTTCGTCGCTCACGGAAATAAACACTTCGTCACAAAAACCATCGAGTAAACTGGCCAAATGTTCAAATTGAGGTTTCCCGTGCAAGTTCAAAAGGGTCTTGTCTTGGCCCATTCGGGTGCTCTTTCCGCCTGCTAAAACAAGTCCGTAGATTTTCGCAGGAGGACAGAATGAATTGATTTGCTGAAGAAGTGGAGAAAGCTCATTGATAGAAATGAATGCGCAAGTAGCTGATAGTTTTGTTTTAATCTCATCTGGGAGCTGATCTCCTTCCGCAAGAACAACTGCGAAACAAGCATCCAATTGATGAGTTCGTTTTAGAATGGACGCCTTCTTCTTCTCTGAATAGAGCAAAATAGTTCGTTCCACTTCAAAGTGATTCGCGTTAACTAGCCCTAGCTGATGTCTTAGTTTTTGTGCAGAATAACCAGCGTCATTGCCGCTATGCAAACTCAATGTTAATGAGGTTTCAATATGTGTAGTAGAAAAACTCTTCTGGTGTTGGTTCGAAAAGGATGGATTATCGAATGAAGCATGGTCAGTGTCTACATAAACGGTTGACAACGGAAGTGAAGCTGCAAGTTCACCGCAGAAATCTTCAATCACTGAACAGTCGCTGCCAAAGACACCAACGTCTATTTTCGCCCAACGCTCGCACGTAGGTTTGGTTAATTTGGCGTGTTTCCTATGCTTCTTCTCCACGTTGAAAGTCTTTTTTGCCTCCTGACTTGTGATTGAGCATCAAGTTTGTGATGCGTATATCATGCGATAAGGCTTTGCACATGTCATAAATCGTTAATGCAGCAACATTGGCTCCCGTCAAGGCCTCCATTTCGACTCCGGTTTGTCCGCTAGACTTTGCTGTGCAAAACACCTTGATTTCTGGTGCTTTTAAAGCGTAGTCGAATGTGCAAGAAGTAAATGGGATGGGATGACAGAGTGGTATGAGTTCAGCGGTTTTCTTCGCGCCCATAACTCCCGCAATTGTGGCCGTTTGAAGCAATGCACCCTTCTTCGTTGTGAATCCGTCAGCTTCTAAACTTTTCCAAACTTCAGATGGAAAGACAACTGTGACTTCAGCGGTTGCTATGCGGTGCGTGCTTGCTTTAGCGGTTACATCAACCATTTCTGGATTTCCATCTTTAAAATGACTCAATTTCATACGAGGCTATAATACGGATAAAGTGTTCCTGCTTCAAAATCTGTTTTGTCTGAAGGTAGCTCAATGAATCCATCTGCATCACCAAGGTGGAAAAAATCTCCCGATCCATTGTGTTCAATGGGAGTAGCTTCAAGAATGCCTGAGTTGCTCTTCAGTTTCACAGGTTTAAATAAGGTTAGCGCAGGTTTGAATGAAAAAGTTTGAGCAAGTTGAACGTACATTTCTACAGCTCGGATCTGCAGTAGTTGACGAATAAAAGGCTCTACATATCTGACAGCAGATAAGTGCGTGCTGACAGGGTTTCCAGGAAGGCCGAAAACGACTAGATTGGACTTGCTACCAAACCAAAGCGGTTTGCCCGGACGTTGCGCAATTTTATGGAAATGAGCCGTGATACCCAGTTTCGCAAAGCTAGAAGGAAGAAAATCTCGCTTCCCCATAGAGACTCCGCCTGAAAATATCAGGACATCGAATTTATCTTCAGCCTGGATGATCCATTCTTCTATGCGCTTAGGGTCGTCAGACAAATGAAAATCAGCACAGTTCGTTCTGGGTGAACTTAGCAGCGCTGAAAGGGCCAAGGTATTTGTTCGTCTGATTTGATGGGGAAGAGGCGTTTCTTCAATAGGAATCAATTCGTCTCCAGTACTAACAATGGCAATGCGAACCTGTTTTTTGACTTCCACTTGATGTTGTCCAATGCTCGCAGCTATAGCAATCCTTGCCGCATTGAGAACACCGCCGGCATTTAGCACTGTAGCTCCTTCAGTAACGTCGCTCCCTAAAGCGTGCAAATTTTGCTTTGGACGAACAGTGAATTCAGGATTTAATCGAAAACCATCTTGCTCAGCAATTAAGTGCTCATACGGAATAATGGTGTCGCAATTCTTCGGGAGAATGGCGCCAGTGGCTGTTTCTATGCAAGCATGCAGATCATTTAATGTCTTTTGGGCTTCACCAGCAAACTGTTTCGATTCCAATTTGAAATGACGAATTCCAGTGCTTAAAGCGGAAGCATTGATCGCAATGCCGTCCATCGTTACACGATCAAACGGAGGGAACGGACGATCAGCTGCATAGGAGTGGGCAAGAACGCGTCCGTGTGCAGAAGTCAGCGGTATCTGCTCACTTCCAATGTGAATTTGTTGCGGATTGTTGATGTCATTTGCTTCTTGAACAGAAATCATATTATCCTCCAATTGTGGCCATGCTTCCGTGCATTCCTGATTCAGTCAACAAAGACTTCTCTGCGATGAATCCATCTTTGGGTTTGTTGAGCACAACCGATTTTAAAAATGCAGCAATGAACTCATCATCTGAATGGGAGCGAAGAAGCCCTTTCAACCCTTCTGTTTGCTGTCCGTACAAACAAGTACGAATCTCGCCTTTCGGACCAATTCTCAACCGATTACAATCGCCGCAGAAAGACCTACTGTAGGCTGCAATGATGCCTATTTCGCCTTGAAAACCAGCCACCTTGTACTTCATGGAAGTACTTGATTTCCCTGAGGCCAGCGGAATTAAGTCGAAGTGTTTGCTAAAGTAATGCAGGAGCTTTTCATAATTCCACCAATCTGATGAAGCATGCGCTGTTCCGTTGAACGGCATCTCTTCGATAAAGCGAACGGAAAGCGTATGATGCTCTGTCAATCGCACCAGGTCAAGCAAGTCTGGAATGTTTTGTCCTGGCAAGATAACAGCGTTGATTTTAACATCAATCGGGCTGTTAATCAGTTTATTAAGTGTCTCTTTTACCTTGAGGAATTCGTCTCTTCCGGTTATCTGCCTGAAATTTTCAGCATTCAGTGTGTCTAGACTAAGATTCACACCAGTGATTCCCAACTCAATCAGCTCTGGAAGGTGCTGCTCTGTTAGCGTTCCGTTGGTTGTTAGGTGAATTTCTTCGAACAAATTGCCTTCAGCAATTGACCGAATGAATGACATCAAATCTTTTCGAACGAAGGGTTCTCCGCCGGTGAGTCTCAGTTTTCGCACTCCCAATTCACTTAGAATAGATAGCATTCTGAAATGCTCTTCGTAGCTAAGAAGTTCTTTCCTTGGGAGGAAATTCACATACCCTTCAGGCAGACAATAATTGCAACGCAAATTGCATCTATCTGTCAAAGATAGACGCACATAGTCAATTGTTCTGCCGTGGCGGTCTATCAGCATTTTAGATGCGAAGTCAGCGGATTCGTGAAATGATCTTCTTGGTCTTCATCTGTTCTAGGTGTGAGACAATTGAAGTCCTTTTCAATCAGAATATGAAGCGCAGCGTCACCAGTTTCAACTGCGAAATCGATACCAACTACTTCATTTTTACTCCAGTCTGCAGCCCACTTTGCATCTATAAAAACACAGATTTCATTGCCATTAAACGAAGCTGTATTTGTTGAAGAAGTGCTTGTCAATAAACTGTAGGTCAATTCATTATCACCAGGAAACGGGGTTCGTTCTTCCACTTTTCCTTCTTGGGCAAGCAAAGCAACTTCAGATTTTGTCAATCGCAAGCGCAGGGTATTTCCTTTGATACGGATTTTCATTTTTTCAATCCTATCTCTGCCAAGCGTTGATCGAGGTATTCACCTGCTGAGATGGGAGGGTAATTTGCAGCGGCGCCATCTTCAATGCAAGAGGGCAAACAGTCTAATCTCATCTCAGATCTTGGGTGCAAGAAGAATGGAATTGAAAAACGTGAATCTCCCCATTTTTCTCTCGGTGGGTTCACTACCCGGTGAGTTGTAGATTTCAAACGGTTGTTGGTCAATCGTTGCAACATGTCACCAACGTTAACAACAATGTGATC
>CAYGUR010000158.1:0-8006 GCA_964353035.1 uncultured Comamonadaceae bacterium
CGGCAATGGTAGTCATCACTATGAGAATGCACACATACATGAGGGCTCTCATTAAAGGATGCATTGTTTCAAATACTGCTTTCATAAACCGCAGGCGGGGATTTTGTAAATTTGCAGCGAAATTCAACTATTTCACCAGATGGTAAAAATACGAAACATCGAGTTAGGAGATTTTCCGTTGTTGCTTGCTCCAATGGAAGACGTAAGCGACCCTCCTTTTCGCGCCCTTTGCAAGCAGCATGGTGCTGATTTGATGTACACAGAGTTTATATCATCTGAGGGACTCATTCGCGATGCGGCAAAAAGCGTTCAGAAACTGGATATCTTCGAGTATGAGCGTCCAGTTGGAATTCAAATCTTCGGCAGTGAGATAGAGTCAATGAGACGTGCTACCGAAATCACCGCCGCTGCCAATCCAGACATTGTAGACATTAACTATGGCTGTCCTGTGAAGAAAGTGGCGGGAAGAGGAGCAGGTGCTGGAATACTTCAAGACATTCCAAAAATGGTGGAGCTCACGCGTGAAATTGTGAATAGCACAAGCCTTCCTGTAACCGTTAAAACCCGTTTGGGTTGGGATGAGGATACCAAGTACATTGTAGAAGTGGCGGAACGTTTGCAAGATGTGGGAATCGAAGCCATTTCCATTCATGGACGCACACGGAAGCAGATGTACAAGGGAGATGCAGATTGGAGTTTGATTGCGGCTGTAAAAGAGAATAGCAGAATGCGCATTCCTGTGTTTGGGAATGGTGATGTTACAACGCCTGAGCGCGCTCTTGAATACAAGAATCGATTTGGGGTAGACGGCATCATGATTGGCAGGGCTTCGATTGGGAATCCGTGGGTTTTCAATCAAATCAAACACTACTTTAAGACTGGAGAACACCTTGCACCTCCAACCTTGTCTGACCGTGTTGACGCCGCTTTAACCCATTTCAACATGTCTGTTAAATGGAAGGGTGACCGCCTAGGAATTGTAGAGATGCGCAGGCATTACACCAATTATTTCAAAGGCATCCCACACTTTAAAGAGCATCGTTTGGCGCTTGTGACCTTGGAATCTGTTGATGATGTAAGAGGGAAACTCGAAGAAATCCGCGAGACGTTTAAGGACTTCGTTTTCAGTGAGTAAAACGACGAATAAGGTAGCGTACCATCAGCGTTGAGAATAAGGTGCCAATGACCATTACGGTAGCCATGGTTCCAAGGACATCTAAAAAACGCACTTCAATCGGGTAGAAAGGCACAATTGAGCCTTCCAACTTTTTGAGTCCAAATGTTTGTTGCGCCCAGCAGATGAGCAATCCGAATGCAAGTCCCATTAGCGCCCCGGCGAGGTTGATGAGCATTCCTTGGTTTACAAACACCCTGCGTACGTTCGCCGAAGTGAATCCGACGCTTTGCAGAATGAAAATGTCCTTTCGTTTTTCGAGAATCAGCATGGTGAGTGAGGCCATAATATTGAATCCAGCAATGACCATAATGAAGGTCAAAATGAGGAAGGTCGCCCACTTTTCAGAGCGATTGGTTTTGTGCACTAGCGCATTCTTATCGTAGCGCGTTTCTATCACAAAGGCTTCTCCAAGTGCTTCGCGAAGCTCTTCTTTAAAATCTTCTGCATCTGTTTTCGGAGCAAGACCAATGTTGAGGTGGCTCACTTCATTGTCGTAATTAAATAATTCACGCGCATAGTCGATGGGGGCAAGAATGTACTTGACATCCATTTCAGCATTCACGCTGAACACGCCACTCACTAGGATTGGCAGAGTGTTCAGGGCTTTGTCTTTGTATCTGCTCAATTTTTTTCCACGAATCGGGGCGCTGATGGTGATGAGCGAAAAGTCGGTAGGATGGATAGGGATACCCAATTCGTTTTGGACACCAAGCCCAGGAATAGCACATGGATATTCATCTCTCCATAACTCGAACTGACCTTGACGCATAACGGTAGATACATCAGTCACCTTCGAAAAGAGTGAATCTACTCCTTTCAGGGTGGCCACCGTGGGCTGTCCGTCATAGCGCACAATGACATCATCTTCAATGGAGGCAGAGATGTTTTCTACCTCAGGAAATTGAGTGATGAGGGTTGTGAGGCTGTCTGTAACGGGGAAGACTTTGCCTTCAGCGGGACTAACAGTGATTTCAGGGTCGAAGGTGCTGAACAAGTCTGCTACCAAACTTTCAATGCCGTTAAAAGCTGAAAGAATGGTGATCATAGCGGCGGTTACGCAGGCCACAACGAACATGGAAATGCCAGAAATGACATTGATAATGTTTCTGGATTTCTTCGAAAAGAGGTAGCGTTTGGATATGTAAAAAGGCACATTCACGAAGCGCTAAGATAGGGTTCTAAAGCTGTAGTTCGTTTTATTTCCAAGCGAGAATGAGCAGCCCTTGTCCATTCATGTGTGCAGTTTGGCTGTCCAGCCAGTTCAAGAGGATCACTACCGGGATGGCTAACAAGAAATAGAACGGTAGAAGCAACATGAACAAGCGTGAGAAGTTCAGCAATTTCATGGGCATTCCGATGCCAATAATATGGGATAGTTTTCCAGCTCTTCCACCGGTATAATGTCCTTTTACTTTCTGGAATCCTGCATGTTTGAATTGAGACTTAAGGTCTTCCATTTTGTAGCCCATGCGATTGAATTCACCTTCTTTTGTGGATTCCTCGCCATATTTTAACGCGGCAGTGGTAATCATCATGCCCTTCTCTCTGAGAGATGCGTGCATATTTTGGAGGGTTTGTTGATCTTCTTTAATGTGCTCCAGGGTGTCTGTGCACAAGATAAGATCGAAGGCGTCTTCTTCTTTGAAATCAGGTAAATCTTTGGTTCGAAAGAGCAGATTTTTGCGGTGTGTATCTCTGACGAAGGCATTGCCTTTAACAATGCGCTCTTGCTTGTCATCAATTGCTAAGATGCTGAAAAGTTCTTTCTGACAACTGAGCCAGTAGGCATTGTGTCCGAAACCTGTTCCCAAGTCGAGAATGTGCGCATTTTGCGGAGATGTGCGCATCCATTTGCGCAATTCCCGACGAATGTGCCACGTTTTGAGGGTCATCCAATTCATCAATTGAAGAAGCATTTTCCTCAATGTGGGAGAATTGCCACAAACTTGATTGAGTGATTTTCTTATTTCTTCGGTGTGCATCTTAGTCTTTCAACAATCGATCTATGTCTTCGTAGTAGTCTAACGAATCGTCGATGTAAAAGTTCAAATCGGGCATTCTACGCAAGTGTTTCCCAGCGTTATTGGCCACCCTATTTTTGATTTGCCATGTGTTTGAGCGCACCATTTCTAGATCAGCTTTCTTGTCTTTTGAGATCATGATGCTGATGTATACTTTGGCAAGCGTAAGGTCAGGACTCATGCGCACCTGGGTAATGGTGATGAATCTTCCGTTGAACCACGTATTTGTTTCACGCTGAAAGACGGTGGCAATTTCTCGTTTGAGAAGACTGGCAATTTTTTCTTGACGTATTCCTGACATAGTACAAATATAGTGCTCTTCGAACTGAAGGAGCAGATTAATAGAGGAAGTTATTGTAGGGATACCGCTCAATGTGTATTTGCTTGACACGCTCATAGAGTAATTCTTTGAAGGCATCTAGGTTCTCTTTGTTGAGCGCAGAAATGAAAACAACGTCTTGTCCGTCCAATTTCCCCATCCATGTTTGCTTCAGCTCGCGTAAGTTTTTGGGCGCTTGTTGATCTAATTCTTCTTCAGGGATGTAATCATCTGTTTCTTCAGGATAGACAATGGCGTCTATTTTATTGAACAGCAGAATTGAGAGTTTATCATCGGCACCAATTTCCTGCAAAGTGTCATTTACCACTTTCATGTGGTCTTCAAAGTTGGGGTGCGAAACATCTACCACGTGCACTAGGATGTCAGATTCACGTGTTTCATCTAGCGTAGACTTGAATGATTCTACCAGTTGGTGAGGTAGTTTCCTGATGAATCCAACGGTATCAGAGAGCAAAAACGGTAGGTTGTGAAGCACCACTTTTCGCACGGTTGTGTCTAGTGTTGCGAAAAGTTTGTTTTCAGCCAGTACATCGCTTTTTGACAGCGTATTCATGACGGTAGATTTCCCCACGTTTGTATAGCCCACAAGAGCTACTCGCACCATTGCTCCTCTGTTTCCTCTTTGCGTATGTTTTTGTTTGTCAATGGCAATGAGGTCTTTCTTGAGTGCCGAAATTTTATCACGGATGATCCTTCGGTCAGTTTCGATTTCCTTTTCCCCTGGTCCTTTCATTCCAATTCCACCTTTTTGTTTTTGAAGGTGAGTCCACATGTTTGTCAAGCGGGGTAAGAGGTATTGGTATTGTGCTAGTTCCACTTGTGTTTTTGAGTGGGCGGTGCGTGCGTTGCTGGCGAAAATGTCTAGAATGAGGTTACTTCGGTCCAAAATTTTAACCTCTTTAATTACGGACTCAATGTTCCGAAGCTGAGTTGGCGAGAGTTCATCGTCGAAGATGACCATGTCTACCTTATTGGCTTCAACATATTGTCTGATTTCCTCAATTTTACCACTTCCGACGAATGTTTTTCGGTCAGGATGTTCCAGTGATTGGGTAAAACGATTTAAACAAACGGCGTCAGCTGTGGTGGCTAGAAACTCAAGTTCATCAAGGTATTCTTCCAACACTTCACGCTTTTGCGTTTGGGTAATAATTCCCACTAGGACACAGGTTTCCTGTTCCTTTTTTGTTTCAATCAGCTTTGCCATTTAGTCCAGAAAATTTTCAACGTAAACTGCCAAGGCTTTGATTTCAGTCGGGGTAAGTATGTCTTTTTGCGGAGGCATTGTGCTCTTTCCGTGCGTTATTAGCGCAATACGTTCCTCCAAGCTTTTTTTGCTAATGGAAAGGTCAGGAGCTCCTCCAATCATCAGTTTCCCATCTGTGCCGTGACAGATGGCGCACTTCATTTGATACAGTTTTTGGGCATCTGCTTGAGTCACAGAGTTGCCCTCTGAAAGTCGGTTAGATGGTTCTTTTTCGCCGCAGGCAAAAACCAATAGAAGAAGACTGAGTATTGTTATGTTCTTCATTAAATCCAGCTGTCTACACCTAAGTTTCTAAACGGCCATGGGATGCTTGCAAGGATAAGGATCAACGCAATGAGGTAGGTAATGAAGATGCGTCTGTGCTGTTTCATAGAGTTTGACATTCGCTTTGCTCCAGAGTATCCTATGGTGGCAAGGGCAATGGCAATGACCATCATCAGGAGGTGTTCCATGGTGAAAAAGCGCAGGATTTTATCTCCCATCATTCCTTCTGTTCCCCATTTGCTTGCCCAACCTCTAGTGAAGTAAAGTGCTAGTCCAATCAAAAGTTGAACGTGCAAGCTAATCATAGCGAAGAGTGCAATTTTTCGGGTTCCTTCAAAGGGAACTTCCTTTTTTCTTCCGCCAAAAGCTTTCGCGATTGCAGCGATCAATAAAATCAAAACAATCCAACGAAGGGAAGAGTGTAAATGAATCAATCCTGTTTCCATAGAACAAAGGTAAGCAATGAGAAGTTTGGTTTGTTAATTTCTTACAGACAGATTGTGCCATAGACCCCGAGGAATATGAGCAGGTCTGTTGCATTATTGAGCCCGTCTCCATTCATGTCTGCTATGCAGTTTTGTAAACATCCATAATCACCTAAAAAGATCAACAGGTCAACGGCATTAATGAGGCCGTCATTGTTAAAGTCTCCTGGGCAGCTGGAAGTAGTTGTTTCTTGACCTGACAATTGAATATCATCTACGGCGAAAGAAGGATCAGTGGCATCACCGTCATCATTGTTAATCCATCGGAAACCAATTTGCACATTCGGATTGTTATTTGCTGAAGCGGGCAAATCAATTGTCCTTGCAGTCCACTGTCCTTGCGGTGAGCAAGTAGCAGAGAATGTCTTCGGAGGGTCATCAATTTCAGTCCATGTTGTGCCATCAAAGTACCATACGGTGGCGTTGTCAATGGCGTTTCCTCCTTCGAGGTAGAGGAAATCTAGTTGGATATTGTCGAAGTTAGAGCAGTCTATTACTGCAGATTCTATGCGGATATCAGTTCCGCCGCACGGAAAGAAATCACAAAATCCTGCTAAACCTTCATAGTAGGCAGCGCCACCATCAGCGGGAACACCTAATACCGTTTGATTTCCGATGTGCAATGTTTGATTGCTGCCGCAGACTTCACCGCAATTTCCTTCGCCAGTATTGTTTTCCATGGCAGAGATGTACCACACATTTCCACTTGCTTGATTGGAGCCCGTTTCTGTGACAGTCCATGAGCCAGATGGTCCTGAATAAGCGGTGGCGAGTTGTCCTTGTTGGCACCCCGTTCCGAATCCTTCAGTCCAAAAAGGTGATTGGGAAAACCCTAAAATGGACCAAAACAAGAGGAGAGCAGACAGTAAAACTTTCATGGTTTAAGGTTTAGTTCAAAATAGGAAATAATTTTGAACTTAAGTGCGCATGGACTTTGTTAAGTAGTTAAAACAGCGGTTGCGGGATGGTATAGAATCAAAAAAGCCCCTTCAATTCTGAAGAGGCTTTTTAATATGATGAAGGGTGTTGTTTAAACCAACCCTTGGTCTAGCATGGCGTCAGCTACTTTCACAAAACCAGCAATGTTTGCTCCTTTTACGTAGTTCACGTGACCATCAACAGATCCGTATTTTACGCATGCTTCGTGAATGTCTTTCATGATTTGGTGCAGACGTCCGTCAACCTCCTCACGAGACCAGCTCAAACGAAGAGAGTTCTGGCTCATCTCAAGTCCAGAAGTTGCTACACCACCCGCATTGGATGCTTTTCCTGGAGCGAATAAAATTTTATGCTCGTGGAAAACCTCAATTGCTTCTGGCGTTGAAGGCATGTTAGCCCCTTCGGCAACGCACATACATCCGTTGTTTACCAAAGCCTTCGCTTCCTCTTCATTCAACTCGTTTTGAGTTGCACAAGGAAGAGCGATATCACACTTCACACCCCATGGACGATCACCTTCGTGGAAGGTAGCCGATGGATATTTTTCAGTGTATTCAGAGATACGTCCGCGACGAACGTTCTTCAAGTCCATGATCCAAGCCAATTTCTCAGCTGTGATGCCATCGGCGTCGTGGATGTAACCTTTAGAGTCTGAAAGTGTTACTACTTTCGCTCCAAGTTCAGTTGCTTTTTCACAGGCGTACTGAGCAACGTTTCCGGAACCAGAAATCACTACTGTTTTACCAGTAAATGCTTCATTTTGGGTCTTCAACATTTCTTGTGCGAAGTACACGGTTCCATAACCTGTTGCTTCCGGACGGATCAAAGAACCGCCCCAGCTTCTTCCTTTACCAGTAAGAACGCCCGTAAATTCATTACGAAGACGCTTGTACTGACCGAACATGTAGCCAATTTCTCTTCCACCCACACCAATATCTCCCGCAGGAACGTCCGTGTCAGGACCAATGTGACGCGCTAGTTCTGTCATGAAACTTTGGCAGAAACGCATCACTTCATTGTCTGTTTTTCCTTTTGGGTCGAAGTCAGAACCTCCTTTACCACCGCCCATAGGGAGGGTCGTAAGTGAGTTTTTGAAGATTTGCTCGAATCCGAGGAATTTTAAGATGCTTAGGTTCACACTTGGGTGGAAACGAAGTCCGCCCTTGTAAGGCCCAATAGCAGAGTTAAACTCTACACGGTAACCACGGTTTACCTGTACATTTCCGTCTTTATCAGTCCAAGGCACACGGAACATAATTGTGCGCTCCGGCTCAACAATACGCTCAAGGAGCATTTTGTTCTTGTACTTCGGGTTTTCTTCCATGAATGGAATCACCGTTTCAGCAACTTCTTCAACTGCTTGAAGAAACTCAGGTTCATGGTTGTTTCGTGCTTTAACACTCTCCATGAAAGACGCTATCTCAGCGCTAAATGTTTTCGTTTGGTTCATCGGCTTTTCAATTGAACGGCGGCAAAGTTAGCGGATTTTTCAAGACACTACATCATTAATAAC
>CAYGUR010000159.1:0-7989 GCA_964353035.1 uncultured Comamonadaceae bacterium
TTATGCCAGAGCTTGGATCGAAGCGGGAAAAATTTGGGGAAACCTGCCATTTCCACTGCTTCAATTGCATCAAGGAAATGAGACCTTCTTTTATGACGAAACAGCTTTCAACACCATGAACTTCTTCGAATTTGTGAGTGACGAATGGGTCAGCGCTTCGATCACCTACCACGCTGACGGAATCTTCCTCAATAAAATTCCACTCATGCGAAAGCTCAAGTGGCGTGAAGTAGCAAGTGCGAAAGGAGTGATTGGCAACTTCAGTTCAGGAAACTACGCTGAACTAATCCTTCCGCCAGAAACTAACACACTCACAAAACCTTACATTGAGGCCGCACTTGGTGTTGAGAATATATTTAAAATCTTGCGCATCGACGGGTTGTGGAGACTATCGTACCTTGACAACCCAGACATTGTGAAATTCGGTATTCGAGCAAAATTCCAGTTTGACTTCTAAATGAAATTAAGAGCAGAACACCTCAAGAAACGTTACGGCCAACGAATGGTGGTGAAGGACGTATCGATTGAAGTAGAGCAAGGCGAAATTGTTGGTCTGCTTGGGCCCAATGGTGCCGGAAAAACAACGAGTTTCTACATGATTGTAGGCTTTATTCGTCCGAATGAAGGGCACGTTTACCTAGATGACCGCGACATTACAGAAGAGCCCATGTTCAAGCGTGCTCAATTGGGTGTCGGATACCTTCCTCAAGAAGCTTCGGTTTTCAGAAAACTGAGCGTTGAAGACAACATCATGGCCATTCTTGAAATGACCAAGCTTAACAAGCAAGAGCGAAAGGCGAGATTGGAGGAACTATTGAATGAGTTTGGATTGCAGCACGTTCGCACCAGCAGAGGAGATTTTCTTTCAGGTGGTGAACGAAGAAGAACGGAAATTGCCCGTGCCTTAGCTACCAATCCTAGTTTCATTTTGCTCGATGAGCCCTTCGCAGGCGTTGACCCAATTGCCGTAGAAGACATTCAGCGCATTGTGGCGCAACTGAAAAAGAAAAACATTGGCATCTTGATTACTGATCACAATGTGCAAGAAACCTTATCTATTACTGACCGCGCATATTTGCTCTTCGAAGGAAATATTCTAAAAGCGGGCACTGCCGAAGAACTCGCCGCTGATGAGCAAGTTCGAAAGGTGTATTTAGGACAGAGTTTTGAGCTTAAGAAGCCGAAGATATTTGATTAGCCGTCATCATTCTGGCAACGTACTTACCAATGATATCAAATTCCAGATTGACGTGATCTCCTGACTTCAAGGTGTGCATATTTGTGTGTTCCCAAGTGTACGGAATGAGTGCCACTGAAAAACTTTCATGTGTGCTGTTCACCACTGTAAGGCTGATTCCATTGATGGTAATTGAGCCCTTTTCTACAGTCACGTATCCTGCGCCATCTGCACCTCGCGGGTGTTTGAACGAAAGCTCCCAGCTCCCATCCAACTCCTTGATACCAATCACCTCACCTACGGTATCTACGTGCCCTTGAACAATGTGTCCGTCTAGCCTTCCATTCATTTGCATGCAGCGCTCAAGGTTGACTATGCTGCCCACTTCGAGTTTCCCGATGTTAGTTCGAACAAGTGTTTCGTCTATAGCTGTTACAGTGTATTCATCATGGTTGATTTCAACCACCGTAAGGCACGTTCCGTTGTGCGCTACACTTTGGTCTATTTTCAATTCGTTCGTAAAAGGACAATGGACTGTGAGATGAAGGTTACTTCCTTCCTTTTCCAGCTTGGTAATTTTACCAACTGCTTCAATGATTCCTGTAAACATGTTATTCTCGAACTGGGTTCTTACCGTCAAAAAGCGTGATTGATCCTGAATAGGATTCTTCTACAATACCTTCAAGCCTAATTGTGTTCACCTGAATGGTATAGAAATAAGTACCGCTTGAGCAAATAGTTCCACTTTCTTGATCAGTACCGTTCCATAGAATGTCAGGATTCAATGTTTGGAAAACTAAGTCGCCCCAGCGATTGAACACTTGGAAATCAATTGATTCAACAAAACGGTATGGGAAGGGAACGAAGAGATCATTCACCCCATCGTTGTTTGGTGAAAAGACATTTGGAAGTTCATAAACAGGACAATTATCAATGCAAACAATGTTGCTCAAGTCGCTTTCGTTTCTTCTCAGCTCTCCATCTAGACCTGGAAGAAGTGAATCCAATGCCGTTACTGCATAGCAACCAGCAATGGTTCCTTCTTCGCCCAATTCATTGAAAACAAAGCTGGTGTTATCATCTCCCTCAAGTGTGATGAGGTATTCCAATTCTCCATCTGAGGTAGGACTGTAATACACGAAGTACTGGGTCACATCATCAGCACAGTCATTGTTCGGGTTGTTCCAGGTAAGTGTGGCTGTCTCTAAGTCGCAATCTCCTTCAACTTGAAGCGTTGGCGGACAAGGCGGGGTCAAATCAACTGGAGAGCCACAGGTTTCTTGGCTATCATTGATGATTGGGTTGATCACACTAGGCGCGTCATAGCCACCATTACTGGTCACATAATAACAATACTCTTGGTTGTTGATGAGACCCGTATCTTGGTAGATTTCTTCATCGCTTGTTGCCACAAAAATAAATTCCGTTGATCCTGGATCTTTTCGATAAATATCAAAGGTGTCATTGATCCAAGGAACCCCCATGTTCATGACTAAAGTAATGGCGTTGTCATCTGGTACAAGTTCTAAGAAAATGCTTGATGCTTCTGTTGCTACCTGAACTAAATCTTCTGCTGAGTAAAACGCCACAGTGTAAACATGTCCAAAGTCAAGGGTATTGATTCCGGTATGTACAAAGGTGGTGTCTTCGTTGATCACTTCTGCTTGCATGGGTGAAGTCCAAATGACTTCAGACGCACCAGTCAAGCCTTCGCTGTGGCGCAGTTCATAGTGGTACGGACCTGAGAAATTCTCTGTATCTAATTCAGTTGGAGGTGACCATGCAATGTAGATTTCTCCAGTGGATATGTCGGTCACATTCACATCAACGTTGGTCATCACGGGCACATCCTTGATGATTTCAGCACAGAATTCTTCACTAGCGTAGGAAACTGCGCCATCAGCAAGACACATTACAACCATGTAACAATACTCTCCTCCGTAGAAGATATTCTGGGTATCAGTGTAGGTCGTATTTGCCAGTCCTTCAACCGTATCAATCAAAGAATAACCTGTGTACTCAGGAACTCCTAGTTCGCATTCACTTGGTTCGAATCCGTAAAACCCAGACCTTCTATAAATCTTGTACTGTGCATTTGCTACTTCCACATTGGAGAGCACATCCAAACACTGGTGAGGATCCCAAGAGAGCTGAATGCTATTTCCATCAGGAGCTGCCACAGGGTTTTCAACTGCTCGAGCCACAACGGTGATATTCATGGTCATGTAGTCCGTGAGCTCAACGGTGTTACTTTGGTCAATGGCTTGAAATGTCATTTGGTAGGGATTCGCCCTTACTTCTTCGCATTCTGGCGTCCAAGAGAATTGGGCTGTGCCATTGTTTCCATCAACAAAATTTCCTTGGTTCGCCACCTCTGTTAGAGGACCACCGTATGCATTTAGATCAAGTGAGTTCCCGTCAGGGTCGAAGGCTGAAATTTGGAATGATAGATTGGTATAGGCTTCAATGCAGGTATCTTGCACCAGTGCAATTTGAGGCGGATTGTTGTCGCAACTTTCCACCGTTACTTGCATATCGCGCACCACATCTCCCACTTTTACGAGCTGTCCGGCCACTTCGCGCCATTCTTCAATGAGAATAGCAATGTTGTGTTCGCCATAAACCTGCGGTGAATCCCAGGTTAGCGTCCCTGTGAGTGGGTCAACTTCAAACAGCACATCAAATTCAGGTTCAGTGTAGCCAGGAATAGGATCACACCCAATGCCATCTTCATTGTAGTCTCCGCCAGCGGGAGTAATGATTGAGTAGGTCAGAAGATCTCCATCAGGGTCATAGGCTCCGGGGTTGTGCTCAAACAGCTTGTAGATGCACGCTCTGTCTTTTGGAAGATTGAGCAGCTGAACTGAGTTGTTGTGACCCGCCTGAGGATTGATAACAAGGGTTGTTGTAATGCAGAAAATCTGATCTACAGAATTGGGAATATTCACCACACCTTCATTTCTGTTTGGGTCCGAAACGCTCATTTGAAAAATGCCAGGACCACTGTACGTATGTGTTCCTCTATAGATGTTCACCTGTGCATCATCTGGAAGCAGTGTTACACTTTCGCGTTCAAGACTGTCTAATTCTGCGCCAATAGCTACATCTCCCCAATTAATTTTCAGCCATTGACGGTCTGCAATCACTGAAGTTTTAGTGCAGGTTGTGATCACGATTTCGTATGTAAATCCATTCACATGGGTATAGGTGATTTCACCCGCCCTGTTGTGCGTTGCAAACAGCGATAATGAACTGAGTAAAAGCCCTATGAAAAGTAACAGTTGACGCATAGTCTATCATATAAAGGTACACAGAACAGGCAGATATACCCTAATACTATGACAACAAAAATCGTGCATTGTTTATTGTTCAAACACAAGTGTGAAGATAATTCGTCCGAATTCAAGAAGAAAAAGGTTCAGAGTGAACGGCAATTCATCCTTGTAGTCTTGCTGAACTATGTATCTTGCAACACAAAATTCATCGCATGCAACTCACATTGAAAAAGGTTGGGAAATTCGACCAAAAGAGCAGCAGTCTGCACTTGATTACCCCCAAAAGACTTCCTTCTGGCATTGATGCTGAAGGAAAAAAAGCAATCAAAGAAGCCATCGCTTCTGGACAGAAGGCGTTTAATTTCATTGAAAATGGAGTCATTGCTAGGGCGTATGTATGCGAAGGTAAATCAACTACTTCGGCACAAAAGGAAGCCTTGAGAAACTTGGGGTATCAAATGCTTCAAGATGAATTAGGTCGAAAATCAAAAGCTGCTACACTGATCAACCACACTGGCAATCCTGCTGCTTCATTGCTGGCAACTGAAGGATTCGGACTTGGGCACTATCAGTTTTTGGAGTTGTACACCAAGCCTGATGAGCGAAAACACAAACTCACCAAGCTAAATGTACTTGATGCCGACCTGAAAAAGGGCGACTTGGAGGAGTTGAGCGCATTGATATCAGGAGTCAACTGGAGTCGAGATCTCGTAAACAGACCGCTTTCACACCTCACTGCTGTTGATTTAGCAAATGCCATTTCGGAAAAAGGGAAAGCCCTAGGGTTTGGTGTTGAAGTCTTGAACAAAAAGAAAATTGAAAGTTTAAAAATGGGCGGATTGCTAGCTGTGAATAAAGGCAGCATTGATCCTCCTACTTTTTCAATCTTAGAGTGGAAACCCAAGAATGCCAAAAACTCCAAACCAGTTGTGCTGGTTGGAAAAGGCGTGGTGTATGACACCGGAGGAATGAGCTTAAAACCTACCCCGAACTCCATGGACTTCATGAAGAGTGACATGGGAGGTGCAGCAGCCATGGTGGGGACTATTGCCGCCGCAGCGGCCATGAAATTACCTATATACTTAATTGCGCTCATCCCCTCAACAGATAACCGTCCAGACGGAAACGCCTATGTGCCAGGCGATGTCATCACCATGTTTGATGGCACAACGGTAGAAGTAAAAAACACTGACGCAGAGGGAAGACTTCTGCTAGCTGATGCCTTGCATTACGCCAAAAAATACTCACCTGAATTGGTGTTCGATGCGGCCACGCTAACAGGTGCGGCTGTGCGTGCTGTTGGCACCTACGCCTCTGCAGTCATGGGAACAGCTTCAACCAAAGTTTTGGCTGATGTCAAGAAAAGCGGAGAAGACACCTATGAGCGCACAGTTGAATTCCCGCTTTGGGACGAATATGGCAAGGAACTGAAAAGCTCCGTTGCTGACATGTCGAATTTAGGGAAGGGCGAAGGCGGACAAATCTCAGCGGGGAAGTTCCTTCAACATTTCACTGATTACCCTTGGGTACATCTTGACATTGCTGGTCCGGCTTTTCTTCACGCTCCGCAAACTTATCGTCCCGAAGGAGGGACTGGAGTTGGCGTTAGATTGTTAATCGCTTTCCTTAAAAACCACTACAAACTATGAGTCAAGAAGGTCAATTGCGCGTAGGAATCACCATCGGAGACCCGAATGGAATTGGAATTGAGACCATTTTAAAAATATTTGAAGATGTCAGAATCAATGAATTTGTGATTCCTGTCATCTATGGAAACATCGATTTGCTGCGCTTTCACAGAAAAGTACTTAACATGCCTGACGTCCGTCTGAACGGATGCGCTTCTGCCGACGATTCCAACCCAAAACTCATTAACGTGGTAAACGTTTGGGACGAAAAATGGGAACCTACCTTGGGGAAACCCGACAAAAAAGCAGGAGAATACGCCTTTAAAAGCTTGGAAGCTGCAGTGAAAGACTTGGCATCTAACAAGGTAGATGTGCTTGTGACCTGCCCCATCAACAAAGACACCATTCAGAGTGATGCCTTTCAATTTCCTGGTCACACTGAATACCTCGCCAACATGTCGAATGTGGATGAATCACTGATGTTCTTGGTGAGTGATACCATGCGTATTGGGGTGGCAACAGGACACGTGCCTTTAAAAGAGGTGAGCGAAAAACTGACGAAAGACAACATCGTTCGCAAGCTGCGTTTGATGTACGAAAGTTTGGAGCGTGATTTTGGCATCAACAAACCGAGAATTGCCGTTTTGGGGCTGAATCCTCACGCTGGCGACAATGGCTTGTTGGGAACAGAAGAGCAAGAAATCATTCTTCCGGCCATCCGCGAAGTTGAAAATGAAATGACCGTTTTTGGTCCGTACGGGGCTGATGGCTTCTTCGGAACAGCGCAGTATAAAAACTTTGATGGTGTTTTGGCCATGTACCACGACCAAGGACTGGCGCCTTTCAAAGCATTGGCTTTTGACTCAGGCGTGAACTTCACAGCAGGCTTGCCGATTGTACGCACAAGTCCAGACCATGGAACAGGCTACGACATTGCAGGCAAAGGAATTGCTTCGCCAGATTCAATGCGACAAGCGATCTTTTTGGCTTGCGACATATACAAGTACAGAAAGGTTTACAAGGACATGACTGCAAATCCATTGCAGTCTCAAAAAGCACCATCTCGGGATAAAGGAAAGTAATCTTTTGGAATTCATGTCTTTTTGCTATCTTTGCGCTCCTTAATTCGGGAGCATGGATATTTATAAGGCTTACAAGATTCCGTTTATCGGTTTGAAAGTAGGACAACATGAGTTCGAGTTCGAATTGGGAGATACGTTCTTTGCGTCATTTGAACATTCTGAGATATCTGGAAGCGAGATTAACGTCGACCTTCATCTAGATAAACAAAGTACAATGATGGTCCTAGACTTTGAAGTCTACGGAACAGTTGAAACCATTTGTGACCGCTGCGGTTCCAAAATGAAGGTTGACATTGACCACGAAGACCGCTTGATCATTAAATATGGTGAGCAAACGGGCAGCAGTGAAGATGAAATCTTGGTTTTTGGCCCAGGTGTTCACTTAATTGAACTTCAACACTATTTGTACGAATACGCACACTTGGGCTTACCGAGTAGACGTGTTCACGAAGACGAATCAGATTGCGATCAAGACGCATTGAAATTGTTAAATGAGCTCCGTGAGGAGAAAAACGAAGACGAGGATATAGACCCTCGTTGGGAAGGACTTAAAGGATTGAAATAAAACGTTTGAACGATGGCACATCCTAAACGGAAACAATCGAAGACGCGTACAGCGAAGCGTCGTACACATTACAAAGCAGAAGCACCAAATGTGGCAACTTGCCCAACAACTGGTCAGCCTCACTTATTTCACCATGCACATTGGTATGATGGAAAGCTTTACTATAAAGGTAAAGTGGTAATGGAGAAAGAAGATTAAGGAAACTTATCTCCTCAAGATACGGGAGCCTAAAATGGGCTCCTTTTTTTGTTTAGTCCAATCA
>CAYGUR010000160.1:0-4599 GCA_964353035.1 uncultured Comamonadaceae bacterium
GGAGCAGTAGGGTCGGGCTGCGCCCGGCCGATGAAGGAAGTAGAATGGGACACTGCTTCGCAGAGTCAGGCTGCGCCCGGACGGGAAGCCAATACAATCGACTGAATACAACAAGAGATGCCTTTTGGCATCTCTCATTATTATCTCTGTACGATAAAATCATCTTGAAAGATTATTCACCCATCAACCGTTCGCGGTCATCTGCTGTTGCATCTTTTACAGATACAACCTGTCCGTCGAAGAACAGATCAATGCCTGCGAGTGGATGGTTGAAATCTAGGGTAACCGTGTCTTTAGAAGTTGCAATGACGACTCCTTCGAGTTCGTTGCCCTCTTCGTCAGACATCGGAATGATCTCCCCTTCTTGAAGGAGTTCTTCGTCCAATTCTCCGTCAACCACAAAGTTCTCTTTCGGGAACTCAACAATGGCTTCTGGGTCTTCTGGTCCATAAGCGTCATCGCACTTAATGTGAACCGAAAATGGCTGTCCGGCTTCTTTGCCTTCCAACTCTGCTTCGAAAGCTGCGAGCATCTCTTCTTCTTTGAAGATAAATTCGAAGTTTTCTTCTGGTGTTGTTTCTTCAATCAACTCTCCGTCTGGGCCATCTTGATAGAGGCTGTACTCAACTGAGATCAATTTTCCTTTTGCAACTTTCATAACGTGCTGTAAATTATTGTACAAAGGTGCTGAGAAAAAACAGCATCAGCAAGAGGATAGAGTTTTGAGTGAAAAGTCTGACAGGGACGACCGCTTGCGTTCGTCCGATAGGAGGCTGACAGGGACGACCGCTTGCGCTCGTCCTTTAGGAGGCTGACAGGGATAACCGCTTGCGCTCGTCCTTTGACAGGTTGACAGGGATCTCCGCTTGCGCTCTCCGATAGGAGTCTAACAGGAATCTCCACTTGCGCTCCTCCGGTGTGTACTTCAGAAAAGGTTACCCCATAAAGTTCTTCGCCACTTCGTCCCAATTGATCAACTCCATGAACGCCGTAATGTAATCACCACGTTTGTTCTGATAATTGAGGTAGTAAGCGTGCTCCCAAACATCGATACCGAGAATAGGTGTGCCATTCATTTCCGTGATGTTGGTCATCAGCGGATTGTCTTGGTTGGGTGTGGAAGAGATAAACAGTTTACCCGCATCATCTTTGCTCAACCAAGCCCAGCCTGAACCAAATCGGGTTTTAGCGGCGTTGAAGAACTGCTCAGAGAAGGCTTCTACACTGCCGAAAGCACTGTTAATAGCTTCTAACAAAGCACCAGTTGGCGCATTGGCCTCACTTGGAGAAATGATCTTCCAATACAAGGAGTGATTGAAATGTCCGCCCCCATTGTTGCGCACCGCCGTGTCTTCAGCGGTTACAGCTGCCATGATTTCCTCTAGCGACATCCCGCCGTATTGCGGAGCGTTTTCCAATGCAGCATTCAGCTTTTTCACGTAGCCTGCGTGGTGCTTGCCATGGTGAATCTCCATGGTCTTGGCATCAATCTTAGGAGCAAGCGCATCGAACGCATAGCCTAAGGCTGGCAAAGTGAATACCGTTGCCGCTGCCACAGGGGCTGGTGGTGTTTCTGTTGAAGTGTCAGCTGGCTTCGCCGCTTCTGAACAAGCCATGAATGGAGCTACTGCTACTCCAGCGCCCATGATGCCTGTGAGTTTGAGAAATTGCCTTTTTTTCATGATTCCAGTTCGTTTGGGTGGGTACGTAACAAAGGTGAGGTTTTTGTCTCTGAATACAAAACAGATCGAATTCCACGTTGTTCAACAAAGGCATGTTAGAAGCTTCAGGGAACAGTAGTTCTTGTGCATGCGACTTTTGGCCTACTTTGTGTAGTTCGAATATTTATGAAAAAACTCATTCGTTTTTCGCTGTTCGCCTTGACCTTGCTGGTTGTAGGTGTGGGTCTGCTCGCGTGGTGGGTAAGCACCCATGAAGACGAATTGAAGCAAGGTGCGTTGAAATCGCTCAACGCGGGCTTGCTCACAGAAATGAAGATCGACACCCTTTCCTACAGTTTCTTCGCCCACTTTCCCAATGCTTCCTTACGCTGTCAGAACGTAGTCCTGTTCGACACCTATGAAGAGCGCGACACTCTCCTGTGGGCGAAAGAGCTGAGCTTGGAAGTGAGCTTGTACAACCTCATCACAGGCGATTATCGCTTCGACCAAGTGCGTATTTCCGATGGAGGGATGCACATGAAACGAAACAAATCGGGCGAAGATAATTACCACTTTTGGAAACAAAGTGAGTCCACAGACACAACCGAAGTCGCCTTCGCCCTGGAAACCGTGAAGCTCGAAAACATCCTGTACATCCTAGAAGATGCGTATTCCAATGTTTCCGTTCGCACTGCACATTTAGACGCTACGGTCACCGGAAACTTTTCGGGTGATGTCATGCAATTGCAGGGCGAACTGTCTACCCCTGATGCCTTGGTGGCGGTAGATGGAAAGAGGTGGGTGCCCCATTTGCCCATCGCTGGAACGCTCACAACGAAGCTTGACCTGGCCAATGAGCGTTACCAATTTCCGGAGTTTAACATCGCCATCAACGACGTAAAAGCCAAAGGAGATGCTTTATTCGCCATTCTTCCAACGGGTGTTGATTGCTCCATCAATGCTGATGTGAGCGACATTGTCTTGGCGAAAGTGGCCGATATGTTACCTGCTGAAGAAGGCGCTCTACTGAAACCATACGCCCTCAAAGGTGGCGGCAGTGCCCATTTTTCCCTGAAAGGATTGGCCGGCAATGGAAATACGCCCGCTTGGGAAGCCAAAGGACAGTTGTCAAATGGTAGGGCAGAACAATTGGCGGAAGGGGTGGCCATGGATGATATTTCCACCTCTTTCGAAGTGTCAGGTGGAGGCGGTGCAACAGACAAGCTGGTCATCCGCTCGTTCTCAGGAGATCTTGAAGGTGGAAATGTATCGTTTAGTGGCGTTTGGAGCGACTTCGCCCACCCACACCTCAACATAAAGGCCAACGCAGAAGTGGACCTTCACGCTGCCCAAGTGTTTTTGAATTTGGACTCCATTGGTGAATTTGAAGGTGACGCAGCCTTGACCTTGAGCTACATTGGTCAAGCGCCGTTTTTGCGGAATGCAGATGCCAAAACGTTTTCAAACGCCCTCAAACAAGCGGAGGTGAATGGCACCCTGCTCCTTTCAGATGCTGAAATTCAATTGGCATCCTTACCCCGTGCTTTCGAACAAGTGAACGCCCAAATCAAACTCTTGGGTGATCACGCTGAAATCGAACAACTCAGCCTGCAAGTGGGTGATAGCGACCTGCTGTTAAGCGGAAAACTTACCAACTTTGTTCCATGGTCAATGAACGAAGGGGCTACCTTGTACGTGGACGCTGTTTGTCACAGCAACAACTTCGACTTAGCGTCTTTTGTGACCAATGACCGTCCGGCAACGGCGTCAAATCCGGAATCGTATGATTTCGACCTGCCTTCAAACATCGTACTGAAGATGGCCACCTCCATTGATCAGTTTGCCTTCAGGGAATTTCGCGCTAGCGCCATGAAAGGAGACCTCAGCATGGACCATCAAGGGATGTATTTCCGAAGCGTAAGTTGTCAAACCGCAGGCGGAACCTATCGGATGTCGCTCAGTGCTACCCGCGCTGAAAACGGCTATTCCCTCAGTGCCGAAAGCAATTTGCAGAAGATTGATGTGCAACAGCTGTTCGAACAATTTGAAGATTTCGGACAAGATTTTATTGGGGCGAAAAACGTGCGCGGCCTATGCACCGCAAGCGCCACTTTCAGAGCGTATATGTCGAAAAGTTTAGACATCGAACCCCGCAGCATTGTGAGCCACATCGACCTGAAGCTCGAAAACGGAGAACTGATTGATCTGCAGAGCATGGAGCACATCAGTCAGTACATGAAAGACAATAAATTGATTGCGCCCTTTGTGAAAACGGATGCTTTGGAAGAGAAGCTAAGACACATCCATTTCGCCACGTTGGAAAACCAAATTGAGATTCGTGATGAACGCATCTATTTCCCCACAATGGACATCCATTCATCCGCCATGGACATTACGGTGAAAGGGTCGCACTGGTTCAATCAGAGCATTGATTATTCCATTGGGTTGTACCTGCGCGACTTCCTGATTCAACGCAACCAAACAGAGTTTGGGGAGGTGGAAGATGACGGACTTGGCAATCGCTTCTTTTTGAGCATGACGGGCACAACGGAGGATCCGAATTTTGGATATGACCGCTTGGCGCGAAAAGAAGTTCGCAAACAAGAACGTCAAGAAGAAAAAGAGAGTTTTAAGCAGTTGCTGAAAGACGAACTGAAACTCTTTGGCGGAAAAGACAGCACCAGCACTCCCCAAGACACCCCGAAGAAGAAAACAGGCGTTACTGTGGACTGGGGCGAAGGGGGAGATCAACCAGAGAAGACTGAAAAGAAGGCAAAAGACGAGAAGGACGGCAAGAAGGTGTGGAAGTTGCTGAAAGGAGATGAGGAAGAGGAGGACGAGGTGGAGATTGAGCTGGACGACGATTATTAGATGATAGTATAATGGGACCCAGCTTCGCAGGGTCTAGGGAGTCTACGGGGAGAGCGGTTTTGCTAAT
>CAYGUR010000160.1:4699-7704 GCA_964353035.1 uncultured Comamonadaceae bacterium
GGACCCAGCTTCGCAGGGTCTAGGGAGTCTACGGGGAGAGCGGTTTTGCTAATAGGACCCAGCTTCGCAGGGTCGATGGAGTCTGCGGGGTGCTGCTGATTCGTTGGTTCTGTGCGGGTTTGCGGGGTTGTCAACCGTTTGTCTACCGTGTTCATCAGGTTGGGGGTAGAATAAAAACTACTTTGGTTGTGAATCATTCCGACTTAACCAACCAAGGAACATGAAGAACCGCTTAACACTCATTGCTTTTCTGTTGATTTCTGCAGTTTCATCTGCACAACTCCAATTCGTAGAGGTTGAACCTCATCTGCTTTCGGCGCCCAATTCTGAGCAGCCAGAGGGAACAATTACATACCGCGTTTATGCCAACTTATTGAGTCCTGAAGACCGCGTAAGTGCAGTGTTTGGAAGCGGGTGCAAACCACTGGACATTTCCACAACAACAGCCTTTTTCAATGATGAGAATGGAGGTGTTACTCCTTCAAGTATCAATGTGGCCTCTTATGAACTCTTCCCCAACTTGGAGGCAGACTCATGGGTGACTATTGGCGTTGATGATGCTGCAGATGAAGGCGCTGCCGGAATAGGAGCTTTGAGCTCAGTAGGGATGCCCTTCGCAGACGCCTTCGGCACAAATCCGGGAGGGAACCTTGAGCTCACAGATGGTTCATGGTTTTCTTCTGACCCCGTGAGTTCTTCGGGCATGGGAATAGAAAACAGGGTGCTGATTGGTCAGTTTACCACAGATGGCGAACTTTCATTCCACCTGAACATCTCTGTATTTGTAGGTGGTGACCAACAAAATGGACGAATTGATTACGTCTGGAATCAAGAGTGCGAAGGCAGCATTTATGAGCAAGATGGTTCTGAATTGGGACTGATCTTTACAGGGCTGTACTGCGCTGACCCCATGGCTTGTAATTACAGTGAATTCGCTGAAGGAGATAACATTGACAATAGCCTCTGCAACTATGATGCGTGTTCGGGATGCACCCAACCTGATTTTTGCAACTATTCGGAATACTATACTTCTGATGATGGTTCTTGTACAAATGAATGCGGGGGCTGCCTAGACACTGAAGCTTTGAACTTCGACCCAAATGCAAATGTGGATGATGGTTCTTGTCTGTATTTAGGCTGTACGAACGAACTCGCACTGAATTTTCAGGAGGATGCCGGACAAGATGATGGCTCATGCGAGTTCGCAGGCTGCACTGACCCAGAGGCCATCAACTATTTTTTACTTGCTACGGAAGATGATGGAAGCTGCACATTCATCTGTGCATCCAATGAGCTTGTTTTCAATATGACCAGCACACTGGGTGTTGGGTGGTTGAACGGGTACTACATTGTTACAGATGACGAAGGTAACTTTGTGGCTTCTGGCTCATTGGCTTTAGCTGACGAAACAGATGAGAGCAGCTTCGGAATAGACCTTGTCTGTCTGCTTCCCGGAGAGTACATTGTAGAACTGTATGATGTCCTGCAAGACGGTGTGATGTCGCTTGAAATTGGCTGCGCCGAAGAAGGAAACATCCTCATAGAAGCACCGAATGTGCCAACGCCGTTCACGGTTGACGGAGGAGTGGACTGCGTGCTGGGCTGCACTGATGAAGCCGCATCGAACTACAACGCACTCGCCAACTATAATTTTGGATGTGTCTACCTCGGTTGTACCGATGAACTGGCCGTGAACTATGATCCGTTGGCAACAGAAGACGATGGTTCGTGCATCTTGGGTATTTCTGGTTATGTCTTCTTTGACGCAGAAGTCACGGGAGAATTCGTAGAGGAAACGGACAATGGAGTACCCAATTACGCTGTGCACATTGAACCCGTGAACCGAACCATCTTTACAGATGAAAATGGCTATTTTGAAATCTTTGACCTTCCCGAAGGAAGCTATTCGTTGTCTATTCAACCCAATGCGGCTTATCCGGTCATTACCACATCAGACAGCTTTACGGTTGAGGTCAATGGCACAGGTATTCCTCAGCTGTTTTTCGGGATTACCAATGAAGAAACAACAGACGCCCTTCAGATTAACAACCTCAGTTTGAACACTGGAGTGCCATGTAACGACACCCCTGACTTGCTTTCCTTCGCAGTTGAAAACACCGGGACAACCACGCTCTCAGGAGAAGTCACCCTGACCTTCGATCCGCTCTATGAAGGTGTTGACGCCGCTTTGCCAGCACCTGTTTCGGAAGGTGCCAACGCAATCACCTTTGACTTTACAGAAATGGCCCCTGGAACAAGTAGGACGTTCATGGTTTCTTTGTTTTCGCCTCTGGCGGAAAACTCAGGAGCAACAATTGTCAACACCATTGAAGCATCCGCTTTTGTAGACGATGTGCTGGTTGCTTCGTCAGAAAAAGTGATTGAGGAAGTAGTTACCTGCACTGCTCTAGGAAACGACAAAGGCGCAACTCCGCTGGGGTACGCCGAACCACACTTTGTCTTGCATGAGACGAACTTGGAATATGTTGTTCAATTTCAAAATACCACAGACAATGTGGTTGAAAACGTTGTTGTAAGAGATACGTTGGACGTTAGTTTAGACCTAAACACCTTCGAGCTGGTCGGCCAAACGCATGTGTTGTCTGCTACTTTGGATGGCGAAACACGGGAGTTGGTAGTCACCTTTGAAAACATTCAACTTCCAACGGCAGCTGATGCGCTTGGCAGCAGCGGTGCCATTAGCTATCGCGTTTTACCTCTAGCAATAGCTGAAGCGGGAACGCTCATTGAAAACATGGCATTCATTGCCTTCGACTCAACGCCTGTCTTAACTACCTCAACCGTGTTTCACACCCTGTATACCTGCGGTGAAGAAGCTGAATTCGTTGTTGATGAGGAAGTCTGTGTGGGCGAAGAGGTGATTGCAGAAGCCACCGCATCTTACATTGATTATTGGAGCTGGAGTTGGGACGAAGTCTTCCTAAACGATGAGCAAACAGTTACGCTTGAGACGGGTGCGTCAGGCAACTTTGTGCTGCAACTCA
>CAYGUR010000160.1:7714-7960 GCA_964353035.1 uncultured Comamonadaceae bacterium
GTGCGAAAGCAGCCTAACAACGGAAGTTGGGGTGTTTGACCTTCCCAACCCTCAGATTTCACAAGAGGGATCGGAATTGACCTGTACACCTGAGGGTACGTACCAGTGGTTTCTGAACGGAGAACCCATTGAAGGGGCCACTCAAAACCCCTATACCATCACGCTTGAGGGTACGTACTCGGTTGAAGTGACAAGCATACATGGCTGCGTGGGGCTGTCTGACGAATTCTTCGCAACCCCTGTCAA
>CAYGUR010000161.1:0-7401 GCA_964353035.1 uncultured Comamonadaceae bacterium
GTAACATACTATACCTATCTTCATTTTTTCATCTCTCCGGGGTGATTAGTTTTCACCTGCGTCTCCTAGTAAATCATGGTGTTGCCTCAATTTCGATTTCCGAATGGCATCGTAAATGACTTGTTGGATGTCTGTCCGAATGTCCATCTTCAACAATTTGTTGTTGTCTGCATTCGGATATACCCGGTTCGACAAAAATACATAAACGAGGTCTTCTTTTGGGTCTGCCCAAGCAAGAGTTCCCGTAAATCCTGAATGTCCAAAACTCAAAGAGGAAACAGCATTGCACGTGGGCCCGGAATTCTTCTCGGAAGACGGACGGTCGAAACCGATGCCACGACGGTTGTCTTCATCACAGAATTGACAGCTGGTGAATTCATCTAAGGTGCTGGAATTCAGGTAAGAAACCCCTCCGTAGGAGCCGTGATTCATAAACATGTACATCATGATTCCAAGGTCTTCTGCTGTAGAAAAAACACCGGCATGTCCGCCAACGCCTCCCATCATAGCAGCCCCAGGATCATGAACATGTCCTTGTATCAACTGCTTTCTGAAAAACAGGTCATACTCGGTAGGAGCAATAATTTCCTTCGACATTTTATTCAACGGAAGGTAGCCCATAGACTGCAACCCCATTGGCTGATAGAAGACTGAGTCTACGTACTTTTCCAGCGGTACGCCAGAGATGCTCTCTATCATTGATTTTACATAGTAGTAACCCAAATCGCTGTACTTGTATTCTTTTTTAGATCGAAGAGCTGCACCTGCAATGGTCGCATAGATGGAATCCACATAGCTGTCATTGATGTATAAATCATCTGCAACAAGCGTTGAGAAGCCTGGGACAGGTGTTTTACGGTAGAGGTCAGGACGAATTTTTCCATTTTCCATGGTTTCCAAATAGAATGGAATCCAAGCAGGAAGCTGCGCATAGTGACTCATCATTTCGCGCAAATTCACATTGTAACACGCAGCGGTATCAGGCAAAACTACATAGTCGCACAAACTGTAATCTAAGTTGATTTTACCTTCGTCGTATAGGCGCATCAGCGCTGCTGTTGAAGCAACGATTTTCGTGATAGATGCGAGGTCATATACTGTGCGACGGGTAACAGGTTCCTTGTTTTCATAAGTCAAATAACCATAGCTTCGATCTAGAATGATGCTCTCATCTTTAATTACCAGCACTCTGCAACCTGGGTAGGCTTGTTCTTTAATTCCGTTCAAGGCAATGCTATCAATTTCGAGCAAATCGCTTGAATCCAATCCTGTGAATTCAGGGTAGGTGTGGCGAAGGCGTGTGAGTGTCTTCATCGGATTACCCATGCCAACCGGGAAATGCGTTCCTGCTGATACAGGTAACTTTCCCAAAGCATAAGCGCCGCCGGCTATGGCCTCAGCACAAATTGTCTGGGTCAACGAATCATCCTGATAAGCAACAATGATGCACTCAGCTTTGTCAATCCCACGCATGTCTTTGAGCGCATACGGATTGGTGAATAGATTCACCACAACCTTCGTCTTGGAATTAATGGCATTCACAATTCGAACACTTTGATTGGAAACAACGAAGTTCTTGGAGACACGATTGCTGGCATCTAAAAAGTTGACGATAACTAGCTCATATTCTGCAAGCTTGGCTTCCATTTGCTGACTCGTGCTAAAGTCCGGATTCTTTGGTAAACTGTAGTAATCAGCTAAAATCAAATCAGAAAATCGTTCTGTGAACGGATTGTTTGCCTCGGTGCCAATCGACAAAACGGCAACTTTTCCTGGCACAGACTCTTTGATGGGTAATGCACCGTCGTTTTTCAAAACAGTTAAGGAACTTTCAACCAATCTGCGTTGAATGGATTTCGCTTCTGTGTTGTTCAATTCGGCGATGAGTCCTTTCGTTTCAACCTTTTTAAAATGCGCAAGGCCACACCATTCTTTGGCTTGCAGAATGCGGTAACAATGCTCGTCAAGTTGAGCTTCAGTAATCTCTCCTGTTTCTAGAGCGTTCAAAATACGCTCAATGGCAAGGGGAACGTCGCCGGCGAAGAGCAGGATGTCATTTCCAGCAAGCAATGAACGAAACTCAGCATCCCCTGGTTCTGCAA
The DNA here is from genome assembly GCA_964353035.1 of uncultured Comamonadaceae bacterium. Taxonomy (GTDB): domain Bacteria; phylum Bacteroidota; class Bacteroidia; order Flavobacteriales_D; family Sanyastnellaceae; genus JAQWQB01. Next base: position 2,103 of record CAYGUR010000161.1, read on the forward strand.
TATCTGCAACCCCTCGCATGTTCAGCGCATCTGTGAAAACTAGCCCGTCAAATCCCATCTCATTCCGAAGTAAATCGGTCACCACCTTTGTGGAAAGCGTTGTGGGGGTTGACTTGGCTGAATCCAGCGCTGGAACCTCAAGGTGTGCAACCATCATGCTTCCAACCCCATGATCAATCAATTGCTCAAAGGGATACAATTCGATGCTGTCCAATCGGGCTCGAGAATGAAGTACAGAAGGTAGGGTTTTGTGACTGTCTTTATCGGTGTCTCCGTGTCCGGGAAAATGCTTGGCGTTGGCCAATACATGTTCATCTTGCAAACCTTTCATGTAGGCTTCTCCCAGCTGAGCTACGTGTTCCCTGATTTCGCCAAATGAACGATTTCCAATGACAGGATTTGCGTCGTTGCTATTGATGTCAACTACAGGGGAAAAGCTTACGTGAACGCCCATTCTTTTCAGCTGTTTACCTTGTAAACGACCGAAATCATAGACCAAATCATCATCGTAAGTAGCACCAAGCGTCATTTGTCTTGGAAAGAAAGGAACACTGTCTAACCGCATGCCCAGTCCCCATTCAGCATCCATAGAAAGTAGGAGCGGAGTGGTACTTAAATCTTGGTAATAGTTTGTGAGATTGGCTTGCCTAATGGGGCCACCTTGCATGAAAATCAATCCGCCGATGTGCTGGTTTTCAATCAACCCAACAACTTCGTCAATGTGCTCCTGATCTTTGTTGCTGTAGGCTGCCACCATAAACAACTGACCAATTTTTTGCTCAAGAGACAAGGACTGCATTACAGAGTCTGCCCAAGGCGTTGGAACTTTTCTAAATTCTGGAATAACCTGATTGGAAGTCTGTGCAGATGCGTTGAAGTTTCCAAAAAGGGCAATTAGAATACAAAAAAAGGGGGTCAGTTTCTTCATTCAAAATGGACATCAAAATTACCTTCGAAGTTAAAACGCAAGAAAGGGTTATTTGTGCGCCTTCCAAGCAGTTTTCAACATTCGTAAGTAAACGTGCAATGTCCGTGCCGTTTAAGAAGTAAGCGTAGCTGATTCAATGGCCTTTGACACTTGGCCCATGATAAAAGTGAACTGTTCGTCTAGGGTAAGATTGGAGTTGTCTACCACCACTGCGTCCTCAGATTGCCTGAGCGGATCATGCACCCGATGTGAGTCAATGTAGTCACGTTCAATCACGTTCTTAGTCACTTCTTCTAGGCTTACTTCAACACCTTTGCTGCGCAATTCATCATACCTTCTTTTGGCGCGAACCTCAGGTTCAGCAGTCATAAAAAATTTCAATTCAGCGTCTGGAAGCACAACGGTGCCGATGTCTCTTCCGTCCATCACAACTCCGCGGGTCTCAGCCATGCGTTGCTGAAGTCGAACGAGTTTTTTACGCACATCAGGATGAGAAGCGATGATGCTCACGTGGTTCGAAACCTGCATGCTTCGAATCTCTTTTTCAACGTTGACGCCATTGAGAATGGTGTCTACCTGTTTTGTGTCTGTGTTGTACTTGAAGGTGATATATGCATTATCAATGATCGATTGCATCTTTTCTTCCACCAATTCATCGTTTTTGATGGCTTGGTTTTTTAGGGCGAACAATGTTATTGCTCGGTACATGGCACCTGTATCAATGTACAGATAGTTGAGTTCTTTGGCCAATGCTTTAGCCAGAGTGCTTTTTCCGCAAGAGGAATACCCGTCAATGGCAATGTTGATTTTCTTTCTCACTAGACGCAGGATTTCCCGCGAATATACCGCATTTAGCGTGTCTTAGCAACCTCTCACCAATCTGAAATTCGCGTGGTAACAGTGAAATGGTTAGATGGCCCTGCTAAGTGGTAAACAGCCCTTCCGTAGGATATGGAAAACTTATTGATTTTCGCCCCCAAGCCCCATGATAATCCTGCCGTTCCAGGACGGTCTTCGAGTTTCAATTCTTGCCTGCGTCTGTAGTTGTAACCGATGTTCACGCGAAAATTATCTCCTAAAAGCACTTCCGTTCCGAAAATAACATGGCGCATGAGCTTATCACCAAATTGCGATTTCCCCTCAGAAATTACCTCTCCGGTAATCGGATCTACAACTGTTTCTGGTTCTTCGCCATCTGTCAAATCCCATTGTTGGAGTTGGTCAAACACCAATGAGAAGCGAAACGGCGCATGTTTTAATTGCTTCGCAATGGCAAACTGGAGATTGACAGGTAAGGTATCTCGAATGTCATCACGGTATCCGTTGAACTGGTATCCCAAATTTTGGACTACGAGTGAGGCCGACAGTTTTTTAGCAGGATTGTAATATGTGGCTCCCGCATCAAGGGCTATTCCCCAAGCATCATAACTTGCCAAGCTGCTGTAAATTCCTTTGAGATTTGCTCCAATGGTAAACAAGGAGTCTACCGGAACGGCCGCACCAATGATCAAGGCGTAATCTCCGGCATTGAACGAACCAATGTCAAGTCCCGTGGCATCACGTTCAGTGAATTGGCCATAATCTACATATTGAATGGCAGCGGAAACGGTCACGTTAGAACTGTCTAAATGCTGCGCATAGGCCGCATAACCTAAATTGATGTCGCTGAAGTAATTCACATAGGAAAGACTCAGCTTTTGATCACTCAAAGAATCAAGAAGGGCCGGATTGAAAAGTGCAAGACTCAAGTCGCCATCTCTAGCGGTTGGCAAAGCTCCACCCATAGCTGCAGCGCGCGCTGAAGTAGGAATGGTCAATGAGTTAAAGACCGTTTGTCCGCCTGTTTGACTCTGTGCAAACAGCGCTGGAAATAGAAGTCCGAAAAGTAATAGAGTCTTTTTCACAGTTGTGGTTAACAATATCAGAAACGCCTTGTTCGATGCCTTATTGCACTTTCGCCCAAAAATGTCATTTCAATGATGCGCAAAGCTAGGATTCTTGCGTCACAAAAAAGGCTGAGTTCGATGAAAAACTCAGCCTTGATTGGTTATGCTACTTTGAGCGGATTGACAACCTTCTCAGCTAAGAGGGCTTTATCAATCACGTCAATCATTTCTTTCACGTAGTGGAATTTCAATCCTTTCAAGTAGCGCTCATTGATTTCTTCAATGTCTTTTCTGTTGCGCTCTGAAAGAATGATTTCCTTAATTCCTGCGCGTTTCGCTGCAAGAATTTTCTCTTTGATTCCGCCTACGGGAAGCACACTTCCACGAAGGGTAATTTCCCCTGTCATGGCCAAGTACTTTTTGATTTTCTTTTGGGTAAAGGCCGAAGCAAGTGCAGTCAATATGGTAATCCCTGCTGAGGGTCCGTCCTTCGGAATGGCTCCTTGCGGCACGTGAATGTGAACATTCCACTTATCGAACACTTCTTGCTCAATTCCGAGGTGGTCTGAATGTGCTTTTAGGTATTCTAGCGCTAGAACGGCAGACTCTTTCATCACATCTCCTAAATTCCCAGTCAAAGTGAGTTTTCCTTTTCCTTTCGTCAACGAAGTTTCAATGAAGAGAATGTCACCTCCCGTAGGAGTCCATGCTAAACCAGTAACAACACCGGCAACATCATTCCCTTGGTATTTGTCTTTCTCGTGACTTGGGCCGAAAATTTTCACCAAATCTTCTTCGGCAACAACTACATTGTATTTTTCCTCTAAAGCAATTTGTTTTGCTCTATAGCGAACTACCTTCCCAATGCGTTTGTCCAATCCTCGAACACCACTTTCATTGGTGTATTCAACTATGATTCGCTCGATGACGTCAGCTCCAATAGAAACTTGGTCTGCACTGATGCCAGTGTCTTTTAAATGTTTTGGTGCAAGGTGGCGAAGTGCGATTTCAACCTTTTCTTCGACGGTGTAACCTGACACTTCAATAATTTCCATTCGGTCTCGAAGGGCAGGCTGAATGGTGCTTAGATTGTTGCAAGTAGCTATGAATAACACTTTACTTAAATCGTAATCGATTTCTACGTAGTTGTCATAAAAGCTGCTGTTCTGCTCAGGGTCAAGTACTTCCAACATCGCTGAAGAAGGGTCCCCATGTGCATCTCTTGCTAGTTTGTCTATTTCGTCTAGAACGAAGAGTGGGTTGGAAGTTCCGGCTTTTTTCAAGTTTTGGATAATACGTCCAGGCATCGCTCCGATGTACGTTTTTCGATGTCCGCGAATCTCTGCTTCATCTCTCAGTCCGCCCAGACTCATGCGCATGTATTTTCTACCCAAGGCTTCTGCAACGCTTTTTCCAAGCGAAGTTTTACCCACTCCCGGAGGTCCGTAGAGGCAGATAATCGGCGCTTTCATGTCGCCCTTGATTTTCAAAACTGCCAAGTGCTCTATGATGCGTTCTTTTACTTTTTCAAGTCCGTAGTGGTCCCTGTCCAGAATCTCTTGCGCATGCTTTAGGTCGAAGTTGTCTTCGCTGTAATGATTCCATGGCAGGTCAAGCAGCAACTCTACATAATTCGTTTGAACTGAATATTCCGCACTTTGAGGATTCATGCGCTCCAACTTCTTCAGCTCCTTGTCGAAGGTCTCCTTTACAGTTTTCGACCATTCTTTTTTCTCTCCGCGCTTCCGCTTGAGTTCGATATCGTCTTTGGAAGGATTCGTTCCAAGCTCTTCTTGGATTTGTTTAAGTTGCTGATTTAGAAAGTACTCACGCTGTTGTTTGTCGATGTCCGTCTTCACCTTTGACTGAATGTCGTTCTTCAAATCCAGCATTTGAAGTTCATGCGTCATCAACTTCAACGCTTCTTCTGCGCGTTCTTTCAAGTCAGTGATTTCCAACAAACGTTGCTTTTCTTCCACCTTGATGTTCATGTTGGAAGAGATGAAGTTGACAAGGAAAGAAAGACTTTCGATGTTTTTTATGGCGAAACCTGCTTCAGAAGGGATGTTTGGCGACTTTTGAATGATCTTGAGCGCCAATTCCTTCAAACTGTCCTGCAACGCATTTCGCTCATTTTCAGTTGCTTTGCTTTCGCGTTCGTTGAATTCACGAATACGTGCCTTCATCACAGGTTGCTCTTCGACCATTTCGAGCCATTCGAAACGCTTTTTACCCTGAATAATCACAGTGGTGCTTCCATCAGGCATTTTGAGCATCTTCACTATCGCCGCCACTGTTCCTACCTTATGCAGGTCAGCTGCAGTTGGTTCCTCTATGTCGCCATCAGACTGCGATACAACTCCAATGATTTTATCAGATTTGTGCGCGTCATTGATCAGACGGATTGAGCGGTCTCTTCCTACTGTAATCGGAATTACAACACCAGGAAAGAGAACGGTATTTCTCAAAGGAAGAATGGGGATGA
>CAYGUR010000161.1:7411-7929 GCA_964353035.1 uncultured Comamonadaceae bacterium
TTTTTCCTCATTCATCGCTTCTTCGTCCTCAGGAGAAATAAGTGGAATAAAATCGTGGTCTTGTATATCGGTCAATTTCATTAAATCTTCTTCAAATGCCATAATATGGTCAAAATGTCATACTACCATCAAAAGTGATGATAATTTCATGTGCAATAGCCTAAGTCAAAGCCTATGCCAACACAAACATTCGGAAATTTTGTCGGTCTTAGCTCCGAAATGGGGCTGAAGTGGCAAAAATGTGGCGTAAGATTGCACGATCTGATTCTGTCAGTTCGACATGTCGTCTCGCCATCACCTTTTCGGCAACCTGCATCGCTTTCTCAAAGTTATACTCTTCAAAACCAGCTGAGCCACCCCAAGAGAAAGAAGGGATGAACTTCGGAGGGAAACCGCTTCCAAAGATGTTCGCATTCACTCCTACAACCGTCCCCGTGTTGAACATCGTGTTGATACCACATTTGGAATGGTCTCCCATGATCAATCCGCAAAAAGTGAGACCGGTTGATGGGAATGAT
>CAYGUR010000162.1:0-7902 GCA_964353035.1 uncultured Comamonadaceae bacterium
TAAATTGCGTGATGAGAACTCTATCCTTAGAAGAAAAGACATGCAACTTGTTGAAGCGCGTGAAGCGATTCCAGCAACGTCACGTCCGCTCCTACAAGGAATCACTAGAGCATCTCTTCAAACGAAGTCGTTCATCTCAGCTGCATCGTTCCAGGAAACCACTAAGGTGTTGAACGAAGCTGCTGTTAGCGGAAAAGTTGATTTCCTACTTGGACTGAAAGAAAACGTAATTGTTGGTCACTTGATCCCGGCTGGTACAGGGTCTCGTAAGTTCCACAAGAACATCGTTGGTTCAAGAGACGAATACGAAGCACTCGTTGGAGAAGCGAAACTGAAGAAGGAAGAAGAAGAGCCTTCAACAGCTGAATAAGCCCCAACGCTAACCCATAAAAAAGCCACTCATTTGAGTGGCTTTTTTTATGTCTTAAACTTGATGGTCGAAATGTGAAAAGGACGATCTAAGGCCAAAAACGGTGCTAGGCGTCTTTCAGTTTCTCAGATTTGCGATAACCAAATAGCTCTTTGTCTTTGATGATGGTATCAACATAAGTAGGAATAAGATCTTCCCAACCATCTTCTTTGTCGCGAATCATTTGCAATACCTGACGCGAATAAATGTGCAGAATATCTGCGTTGTAGTCTTTGATGTCTACAATTCGCTTGTTGAATAGCAAGTAGTCGTACAATGGCTTCAATCGCGGATAAATAGGCGCGTTCTCTGAAGTCAATAACTCATCTGTCTTTTCATCTCTCCACGGGTAGAGGTACATCTTGAGGTCTCTAGAAAAAAGAATTCCGAAAGCTTCAAGGATGCCCCCATTCAAATTCCGGTAGTACTTTTCGTTGAAGACATCAAGCAAGTTGTTTACGCCCATTATGAGGCCCATTCGCTTGCTTGTGTACCTTGAAAAGTACTCAACGAGTTTGTAGTATTTCTGGTAGTTCGAAATCAATACGGTCTGTCCCAGCGAACACAAAATGTCCGCACGGTCCAAGAAATCCTTTTCGTCAATATCACCATCGGATTTCAAATTGTTCAAAGTGATTTCAAACAGCACCTGAACATTATCTGTCTCAACCCGGTGTTCTTCTTCGAACATCTTAAATCCTTTCATGATCATATCGATGTTCACCTTCGTCACCGGACGAAAGCTACCTCGAATGGCCAGAATGTTCTTTTTGTAAAGCACATCAGCCGCCTGTAGATTGCGTCCATCAGGCGAAAAAATAACCGCATCGGTCATTTCGTTTTTCACCAACTGAAGACTCAAAAGCCTGTTGTCGACCGTTTCGAAATCAGGACCATCCATTGAAATCATGTCGATTTCAATTTGGTCTCTGCTCAAATTGTCATACAAACTCAACAACAGGTCATTCGGCTTTTTGTAGAAGAAGAAGCATCCGTAAATGAGATTTACTCCTAACAAACCAACCGAATTGTGCTGAAGCAAGGCATCATTTTCATGAAAACGAACGTGAATAATCACACTGTTCGCTGCCTTCTTCGGATCTGTTTGGAACTTCATCCCAAACCAACCATGTCCTTGAATGGTCTTATGATAATTAATGGTGGCAACTGTGTTCGAAAAAGAGAAAAAGCGCTTTGTAGGGTGCTTTTTTCGATCTAAACGCTCTTGCATAAGATCATATTCATAGTCCAACATCTTCACTAGACGTGGCTTACAAACATACCTTCCTTTCGATTCTCGTCCATAAATGGCATCACTGAAGTCCTTATCATAGGCTGATATGGTTTTCGCAATGGTTCCAGAAGCACCGCCTGCTTGAAAAAAGTGACGTACTACTTCTTGCCCAGCGCCAATTTCAGCGAAGGTGCCATACAAATCTTGATTCAGATTCACGCGAAGCGCTTTTTGCTTCGCTGATAATACTACTCGATCAATCTCCACAGTTTGGATTGTTTCCTTTGTAACAAATGTAAAGCCTTAAAAGCAGGACTTCAAAGGTTGAACGATTCGTTTTTTCTTTTTCCTAAAAGAAGTACGTTTATTGACCCAAAATGTTCACATGTTCGTCATAGAAACACCAAGATTACGCCTTCGCGAAATGAACGAAACGGATGCTGAATTCTTTTTTGAACTCAACAGTGATCCAGATGTCATTCGGTTCACAGGAGATAATCCCTTTCGCACTGTTCACGAAAGTACTGACTTCATTCAGAATTATTCAGATTACCAGCGATTCGGGATGGGAAGATGGATCGTTGAACTTAAATTGAACCAACAAAGATTAGGATGGTGCGGATTGAAGTATCATCCTGACGAACAGTTCGTTGACCTGGGGTTTCGTTTTTTGAAAAGAGAATGGGGCAAGGGGTATGCTACTGAAGCAAGTGAAGGGTGTATTCTTTGGGCGAAAGAGAAGGGGATAAAATGCTTGGTAGGGAGGGCCATGAAAGAGAATGAAGCATCTATTCGGGTGCTTTCAAAACTTGGGTTTCAAAGTTGGGTAGACTTACACACAGACCTGCATGATGGAGTGCAAGGAACCTTGATTTTGTAAAACTTCTTTCTCTGCTTTCTTTCCTTCGTTATCTTGCACCCGATGAAAGTAACGATGTTAGGAACTGGAACCTCTCAAGGTGTTCCAGTAATTGCATGTGATTGTGAGGTGTGTAAATCAACTGATCCACGTGATAAACGGTTTCGTGCTTCAATACTCATTACCGAAGATGATCGGAATGTAGTCATTGATACAGGCCCAGATTTTCGCATGCAAATGCTGAATAACAACGTTCAATCTCTTGATGCAGTGGTTTTTACGCATGAGCATAAAGATCATCTTGCGGGCTTAGATGATATCAGAGCATTCAACTTCAAACAAAGAAAGAAGATGAATGTCTATGCTACTGAACGGGTGCAAGAGGCATTGCAACGTGAGTTCCATTACGTCTTTGCACAAATTACATATCCAGGTGTTCCTGAAATTACCTTAAACACCATTGATCTCACTCCATTTTCTGCTGGAGGTCTGGAGTTTATTCCCATTCAGGTGATGCACTACAAGCTACCTGTGTTGGCATTTCGAGTAGGTGATTTTGCGTATGTGACAGATGCGAATTACATCGCCCCAGAAGAATTTGATAAGCTTAGAGGTGTCAAGCATTTGGTGATCAACGCGCTTCGAATTGAGACCCACATGTCCCATTTCAACCTAGAAGAGGCGCTTGAGATAATCGCTATTCTTAATCCAGAGAAAGCCTACCTTACTCACATCAGCCATCTGCTGGGAAAACATGCTGATGTTGAAACTCACCTGCCAGAAAATGTGCAAATCGCATATGATGGAATGGAAATAGACATTCTCTAACCTACCTTTGCACCTCATGGGCACAAAACTCCTTTATTACCTCTTTCTCAAGCCAATCAGCTTGCTCCCTTACTTCTTGCTTTACAGAGTAAGTGACTTCATTTACCTGCTGTTTTTAACCGTTTTCCCTTACAGGAAAAAAGTAGTCTTGGGCAACATTGCACGTTCTTTTCCTGAGAAATCAGTAGCAGAACACAAGCAAATTATGCGAAAGTTCTACAAGCATCTGGCTGATCTTTTCGTAGAGAGCTTCAAGAACTTTAGCATCAGTAAAAAGGCTGTTGATGAACGGATGATTCCTGATAATCAAGAGGTCTTTCAAGCATTGTTGGCGAAAGGAAAAGGCGTTGTGCTCTGCGGTGGACATTACAACAACTGGGAATTGTACGCCTTAGCTTTAGCCGAACATTGTCCAATGCCCGTCATGGCCATTTATAAGCGACTCAGCAATAAGTGGTTCGATGATAAGATGCGTGAGACTAGAGGTAAATTTGGATTGCAGCTTGTTCCTACCATTGAAACCAGTGAATGGATGGCGAAACACCAGAATTCACCTTTTTGCGCCGTCTACGGATTCGACCAATCACCCGCGAACCCCAAGAAAGCGTATTGGAGCACCTTTCTAAACCAGGATACCGCCATGTACTACGGCCCTGAACGTCATGCGAAACAGTACGACATGGCAGTGGTATACGGACGACTTCGGAAAACAAAACGCGGCCATTACACAGTAAGGTACGACCTAGTGACAGAGAATCCCAACGACTTTGGAGATGGAGAAATCATTGACAAAATCAATGGAATTCTGGAGGACGAGATCAAGCGGGCTCCGGAGTATTGGCTATGGACACACAAACGTTGGAAGCACAAGCGTCCGCAAGAAATGGCTTAATCCTTCAACGGATCAAAGAGTCCCTCATCAAATTCCAATTCACTCAAACTATTCGCAGTGGCGATGTTTGTTAACTCCAATGTCTGTCCAGAAAATGAGTGCGTTTGAGCAATTTTTGCCCCTGTACTCGTCTCAATCCAGTTCTCCCAAGTGGCTTCCAATCCGCCCACAGGAATGATGCTAACCCACATTTGATACGAAGTTGGAACGTATGAACTGTTGAAATGCCACAGGTATTTATCGCCAGGAGTCACGCCTCCTGACGCATACGAAACCATCAGTGATTCTTTCCCGTCTGCGCTTTCTACAATGCTTCGCGAAGTACCCGGATCAAAAAGCTTGTACGGAGCAATCAACCAAAATGAATCATTGCAGAAGTAAGACCATGCTTGCTGAACTACCTCCGAATGCGTGCTGGGGTCGCTGTTCACCGGACGAACAATGGCTCCATTGAAAGGGTCGTTCGTAGATAACCAGACTTCGTGTCCTTCCCAAGAGACGTGTACTTGATGATCGCGTTTGTTCCACACATAGTGATGTGAATCTCTAAAACTCCATCTTACATAGTTGGTCTGTTCCCAATCAGCATAGTTCAACGCCTCCAGTATTTTTTCAGCGAGTGCATCAGCTTTTGGACCAGATGTTCCTTTCGGTGCTGGCTCATTGAAGTAGAAAAAAGCGATGGCCCCTGCGATTGTGATAAAAAGTGCGAAATACCCTAAAAACTTTAAAAAACGTTTCATCTTTCAAAGGTACAATCTGATCTTGTTTTTCGATCTTCGCTGCTATGAATTCTACTCCTCTTGCAGAACGAATGCGACCTAAAAACTTGGACGAATACATCGGACAGGGGCACTTGGTAGGCGATGACGCACTTCTGGGAAGAGTCATCAGAAGCGGAAAAATTCCGTCAATGATTCTCTGGGGACCACCTGGAGTCGGGAAAACAACCTTGGCTTCGATTATTTCAGCCACGTTAGACAGACCTTTCCATTCCCTTTCAGCTATCAACAGCGGTGTGAAAGAGGTGCGGGAGGTTATTTCACGTGTGCGCCATGGAGGAATGTTTGGTGGAAATACCATCTTGTTCATTGATGAGATTCATCGATTCAGTAAGTCTCAACAAGACAGCTTGCTGGGGGCAGTTGAAAAAGGGGATATCACCCTCATTGGTGCTACCACTGAGAATCCATCGTTCGAAGTAATACCAGCCTTGCTTTCAAGGTGTCAAGTCTATACTCTCAAGCCGTTTTCAGAAGAGAATTTGATTCATCTTTTGGAACGCGCCATGAAGGAAGATGAAGTGCTGAAGCAGAAGAAGATTTCGTTGAAAACCACTGCGGCGCTCATGAAGTTTAGCGGAGGTGATGCCCGTAGATTGCTGAATATTTTCGAGTTGGTAGTCAATTCTGCAAATAGCAATGAAGTGGACATTACTGATGAGTTGGTCCACAGAGTAGTGCAGGAAAATCCGGTTATGTACGACAAGACTGGGGAGATGCATTACGACATTGCCTCAGCCTTTATTAAAAGCATCAGAGGAAGTGATCCCAATGCTGCTGTTTATTACCTAGCGCGCATGGTTGAAGGTGGGGAAGATGCGAAGTTTATTGCAAGAAGACTCATTATTTTGGCCAGTGAAGACATCGGGAATGCCAATCCAACAGCTTTGGTAATGGCTACAACCACTTTCCAAGCTGTGGAACGGGTTGGATGGCCAGAATCTCGAATCATCCTTTCGCAATGCGTGACCTACTTAGCTAGTTCGCCTAAGTCCAATGCGGCGTATGCGGCCATAGGACTGGCGCAGCAAGCGGTGAAACAAACAGGCAATCTTCCTGTTCCCTTGCACATTCGAAATGCCCCAACCAACCTGATGAAGGACCTTGGTTATGGCGAAAACTATGAATACAGCCATTCCTATGAAGGGAGTTTTTCGCCCCAAGAGTACCTCCCAAAAGAATTGAGCGGAACTACTTTTTACACTCCAGGGAAAAATCCAAGGGAGAATAATTTGCGAACGTATTTGAAGTCCTTGTGGAAAGATAAATACGGCTACTAAACCTTAGTTGGAGATCACTTGAAAGGATTCTGTCACTCTTAGCTCATTCAATCGAATTTCGAAGAAATAGATACCCGTTGATAGATTATTGAGCGAAATTTCGTTCAGCAAGTAGTTCGTGTTTTTTAGAACACAAGAGTCGAACACCGTTTTTCCTTGGGCATCAATGATATTCACTGACACTTCGCCAGCTGTCCATTCAGGAGCGTAAAATTCATAGCGAAAAGCGCCCGCATTCGGATTCGGATAAATCAATAGTTCGGGCACCGCCACTTCATTCGGGGTGCGTAACATCAAATGGGCTTTCCAAAAGTCAGGAATCCCATAGCCCATGCTGTCATTGGGCGCGTTGTACAAATGACTGCTCATTTCTATGGCCCGCAAAATTTCCATGTTCGTTTTATTCGGATGCGCTTGCCACAAACAGGCTGCCATTCCGCATAAGATAGGAGAGGAGAAGGAAGTACCGTTGCCTTGAATGAACGTGCTGTCAAGCGAAGCAAAGGTGGCGGCTTGTCCCATGGCCATCACGTTGGGCTTGACTCTTCCGTCTGATGTTGGTCCGAAACCGCTAAAAGCTGCATGAATGCCCTCTCCAGTAACTGCGCCAATGGTGAGAATGTCTTTGGCATCTCCTGGTGCAGTAATGTAATGCCAAGGTGAAGCACCACTATTTCCAGCGCTGGTGACCACTAACATTCCTTTACTGGAAGCAATTTGAGCAGCAATTGAAATACGAGCTGTTTCACCATTCATGTCGGCATAGGTATGGTTCTGCTCAGGATTGTCGAAGAGGCTGTACCCTAGTGAACTATTAATCACATCTATGCCCATTTGGTCAGCCATTTCTGCTGCTGCCACCCAGTTGTCTTCTTCAATCACAGCTTCAGAGTCTGAATCTTCTGTTCGAAATAAAAAGTAATTCTCTTCCGGAGCCGTGCCAATCAACTTTCCTTCGGCGTAGCCAGCCATTGTGCTCAGCACGTAAGTACCATGATTGCTATGTCCGTCAACATCGTAATCAACTTCAACAAAATCTCTCACCGCCGTAATTCGTCCTTCATTCCTTGCCGTTTCAAAGACAGGGAGAATGGTGTAAAAGCGAAAACCTGCATCCAAGACTCCAATGTGAATTCCTTCACCTTTAAATCCCAAATCGTGCAAAGGGAGTCCGTTGATTTGTTCAATTTGGGTCGAAGAAGCGCCGTAATCAGGACGGTCAGCAGCGGTGTTGCTAGCTCGGGACGAAGTGATTTCGACAGGGGCTGTTTGAAATCGCTCAACTTTTCGGGTGGTTTGAACGAAGGGCAGCGCGCTTACTTGAAGCATTAATGTGCTGTCAGGACAGAAAATGGAAATGCTGTTGAACCATTTGCTTTCGTGCATCAGATAGATTTCTCCGAGGGCCAGCACTTCATTGATGTACGTTTGGTTGACGGGAAGATCTTCTTCCGTAATGGTGATGCCCGCCTTTACTCTGCGTTCAATGGCCCGCTCACTTAGAAAAGCTTCGGGAGACGAAATGGAATAGGGAGAATTGGATTTATCAGTGAATTGAACCCAGAATTTCTCTGGTGCTGTTTGTCCGTTTGATGGAAGTGCAAACACGAATAGAACG
>CAYGUR010000163.1:0-6858 GCA_964353035.1 uncultured Comamonadaceae bacterium
GGGTAAAATTAACCTCTTCTACATCATGGATGGTAAATATTTGCTGGCCACTGTGACTGATAATGGGGTGGGTTACGAAACCTCTAAAGCCCAGAAAACCGGACAAGCATCCCTGCACAAGTCGGTAGGAATGACCGTAACACAAAAGCGTTTAGAGATGCTAGACGAAGGCAACCGCGACCGAAAAGTAGACATCAAAGAAGTGAAAGATCGCTTTGGCGAAGTCTTAGGGACGAAGGTTGAAGTGAAGATTCGTGTACATTAAAAAATGAGTTCGTATCTTCTTGCCTCTAACAACCTTAACCATGATTCGGACTGTAATAATTGATGATGAAGAAGACGCAAGATCTACCTTGCGCGCATTTTTAAAACAGTATTGTCCGCAAGCCGAAGTGGTTGGCGAAGCGGACGGTGTTCAAGAAGGCTATCGCAAGATTTTAGGCGAAAATCCGGACCTTGTGCTTCTAGACATTCAAATGGAGGATGGCACAGGTTTCGACCTCTTAGAAAAAATTCGCTCCCCCCATTTTCAAGTTATTTTCACTACAGCTTTCGACGAATTTGCCATCAAAGCGTTCAAGTACAGTGCCATTGACTACTTGCTAAAGCCCATTGATCCAGATGAATTAATTGAGGCTGTTTCCAAAGTGATGCGCACACCAGCAGAGCAAGTAGAGCATTTAATGGACTATAGAAAACAAGGCTCTACAGACCGCTTAACATTGAGTTCTCAGGAAGGAATAACTGTGGTCAAAATGGCGAACATTCTTCGCCTTGAATCTGAATCAAACTACACCAATTTTCATTTGGCGACTGGCGAGCGCATTCTTGTCCCGAAATCTATGAAGGAGTTTGAATCCTTATTGCCGAAGAACAACTTCTTCCGAACACACCAATCTCACATCATCAATTTAGACTATGTGAAAAAGTTCGTGAAAGAAGATGGCGGTTACATTCTAATGAGCGATGGTACTGAGGTACTTGTGGCTCGTAGACGCAAAGACGAATTTCTCACCTTCCTCACTGGGAAATAAAAAAGGTGAGAACGTCATCTCACCTTTTTATATAGCAATAAGCACCTTGATTCCGCATGGATGAACCTACTTGGGGTCACCCTACTCGGTCATTTCAGTCAACCGACTGATTGGTTACTTCGAATATCGAAAAGATTCCTCGGCTCATTTCTAGGCAGTGTGTATTCGGTGCGGTTCAATTAGAAATCGGCTGGAAATGAACTATTGGTGGCAGAGCAACCATAAAAAAGCCCCAATAGCTTCGAGCTATCAGGGCTTTTAATCAGTCTATTCCTTTCTTAGTCGCAATCAGAACCGAAGTTGCTGAGTATCTGAAGAAGATCTGCGATGGTAACTGTACCATCCTGATTTACATCGCTATCACAGTAACAGTCTGCAACTACGTCCCAGCAAAAGGTTTGTTCACATTGTCCTTCTGGAGAGAAACCAGTGACTGTTAAACATACTGTATAAGTTCCGCTTGTTGGGAACGTATGCGTAGGATTTGTAGAAGTAGATGTTCCACCATCACCGAAGTCCCAGAAGTAGCTCGAAACAGTGGTGTACATACCCGGCACAGTGAAATTGTTAAAGAGGTAAGTACAATCACCCAAGTCTTGCACAATGAACACGGGATTCAATTCGCATGGTTTCGGACAAGGGTCACCACAATCAATGATTACTTCGTGACAAATGGTGATTGAGCTATTCAATCCATCAGCTGTTGCATCACAACAAAATACCGTCAAGCACACATTGTATGTTCCACTTCCTGGGAATGCGTGGAATGGATTCAAGGTTCCAGTTGCTGTTGTTCCGTCACCAAAGTCCCAAGTGTAGCAATAGCTTTCAGGACATTGAGAGATTGGGAAGAACACATCAAACTGAGCTTCACAATCAGGCGTCAAGCTGTAAACCCAGTCGATTCCTGTTGGAACAGAGCAAGGACAGTCAACAGTAATTGTGTTGCAAACTGTCAATGCCACCGATGTATCTTCGCAGCAATACACTGTCACACACACATCATAGATACCATCACACACATAAGTATGTACTGGACAGATATCGATTGGATGGTTTTCAACTGTTCCATCTCCGAAATCCCATGTTGCACAGTAGATGCTTGGATCAAGCGGTGTTGTGATGCAGAATCCTTGCTGGCAGTCAATACCATTTGAATTCGGGAAGTATTCCCATTCAAAATCTGGCACATCTTGACATCCACAATCAATGATCACCTCATGGCAGATCGTGATTGGGTTTGACCCACCGCCTGTTGCATCATCACAACAGAATACAGTCAAGCAAACAGTGTAAACGCCATTACCTGGGAAAGTGTGGAATGGATTTAAAGTTCCAGTTGTAGTTGTCCCATCTCCAAAATCCCATGTGTAGCAATACTCATCTGGACATTGATTGATTGGAAGTAGTACTTCAAACTGAGCTTCACAATTTGGTGTTAAACTGTAGATCCAATCTATTCCATCTGGAACATTACAAGGACAATCAACATCAATTGTTTGGCAAACAGTCAGCGCCACGTCTGGGTTTTCACAACAGTAGACGGTCACACACACATCATAGATACCATCACACACATAAGTATGTACTGGACAGATATCGATTGGATGGTTTTCAACTGTTCCATCTCCGAAATCCCATGTTGCACAGTAGATGCTTGGATCAAGCGGTGTTGTGATGCAGAATCCTTGCTGGCAGTCAATACCATTTGAATTCGGGAAGTATTCCCATTCGAAATTAGGCACAGAGTCACAGCCACATTCAACAGTTATCTCTGTGCAAATTGTAACAACGTCATTCGGGCTATCACAGCAGAACACATTCAAACAAACTGTGTAGGTTCCACTTGCACTGTAGGTGTATGTGATTGTCTCACCAGAAGCAGTTGAACCGTCTCCCATGTCCCATTCGAAACACAATGGTCCTGTATAGTCATCTGTATACGCTGCTTGCAATTCAACAGTGCATCCGTCTACTACTAATTGATCAATAAAAATGGACGAAGGCAATTGGCAACCGCAATCAATTTCGATTTCCTTGCAAACAGTGTATCCAATAGATGGGTCAGAGCAACAGAAAACATTCAAACAGACACTGTACACGCCTGAAGCGGCATAGGTATGGTCAAAGAAGTTTCCTCCAGCTTGTGTGTTTCCATCACCAAAGTCCCAACTCCAACAAAGGTCATTTGGACATGGCGTATCTGGTAGAATAATATCTCCTCTTGCAGAGCAAGGCTCTTGTCCATTGAAGAGATTGAAATCTACATCTGTTGGAACAGTGCAACAATCCACAACCACCTCTTGGCATAGGGTCGTACTGATAGCAGGATCATCACAGCAGAATACGGTCAAGCATACTTCATACGTTCCTGAACATGTGTAGCAGTGAATTGGGCACAGGTTGACATCAGTGTATGTTTCGCCATCGCCAAACTCCCAAAGCACGCAGTATTTATCAGGGTCCAGAAGCGGACAGTTAAATCCGATTGCGCATGCATCAGGGCAAATGTCATTTCCTACTGGAGTCCAATCCCAAGCAATGTCATTTGGTGTGAGCGGCTCACAATCAGTTGGACAATCAATTTGAACATCCTTGCAGATTGTGTAACCTACAAATGGATTGTTACAGCAATGTACATTCAAACAAACCGTATACACACCACTAGCCGTGTAGGTATGCGTAAAGCCTGAGGCCCCTGCAATTACAGTTCCGTCGCCCATATCCCACGACCAGCAAAGATCATTCGGACAAGGAACATCAGGAAGAATGAGATCAACATTTACAGTACATCCATCAATTGACGTTAAGGCGAAATCAACATCTGTTTCGGCAGGTAAGGTGCAGCAATCAACTTCAACCAGTTGACAAACTGTAGTAGATTGAGTTGGGTCTTCGCAGCAAAACACGGTGAAGCAAACCTCATAAACACCACTGCACGTATAGCAATGAATTGGACATGCGCCAGCTATGTCATACGTCGTGCCATCACCAAATTCCCAAAGCACACAGTACTTATCCGTATCAATCACAGGACAATCAAATCCGATTGAACATCCTTGTGGACAATTCGGCGAGAAGGTAGGGCCCCAGGTGAAAGCAATTTCGTCTGCTGTAAGAGGAACGCATGGTTCGCAGCAATCTATCAAGAAGTCAACACAAACGGTTTGAGCCGTATTTGGACTGTTGCAGCAATACATTTCCAAACAAATTCCATAACTACCATCGCAGTCTCCAATTGGAATAGAATAGTTTCCTCCACTTGTTCCATCTTCCCAAGTCCAGCAGTAAAGGTCTGGATCAGCTGGCAGACCATTGTTGGTGGCAGTGATCACCACCATTCCGTCTTCACAAGACCATTCAATTCCTGGAACAGGTGCTTCGCAGCATTCAACAAGAATAGTAACACATTCTGTCAAAGTAACATCAGGATCATCGCAACACCACATGGTCAAACAAACGGTATACACTCCATCAGCTGGAAATGCATGAATCTCCATGGCGTTCGTACCTGTTGTACCATCGCCAAAATCCCATGCAAAACACACATCTGAACCAGCTGGTGCCCCGAGGTTTTCAGCATTGAACTGAAAACGATCACAAGCCAATTGGTCTACTTGAATAGATGGTTGAAAAACACACGGATCAGTGTTCACTGAATTACAAGGCAATGGCTGAGAACCAATTTGATTCTGCACAAAATTATACCCTGAAGAAGTCTGGCTTATGCCTTGAGAACTCACTGAGTAATCAAACCAAACGCGCGGAGTATCAAGAAAACCTAGTGCATCAGAGGTACAGTTGTTCTGCCCACTTGCCGTTGTTTCAATCAGTTCCAATTCATTGATTGAATTCCCTGGTAAAGAGCGGTATGCGTTCAAAGCATAACCTGATCCATCTGCTTGTCTGAAAGCCATTTCAGGATGGTAAATTCGAGGCTGTTGACCTGCTGAGAACAAGTCGTAGATTTCATTGGTCACAGTCAAGTTCGTGTTTGGAACCTCGTAGAGTTGATCCCAAATGACTGGGTTTAAACCTCCTGCAATTATCGCTCCAGGGTGTTTAGGGATTTCCATCATAAAAGGTACGCTTCCAGTCAAGGTAGTGCCCGTGTTATTTCCGGCATCATCCACTTCTTGCCAAAAGTGATCCCGCATATACCCAGCAATCACCAAGTTCGATGAGTTCAACGATTCCATCAAACGGAAACCTTGAATATTCGCATACCCGAATTGACTAAAAATGGCCCATGATTCGAAATTATTTCGAGCTCCCGTAGCGATGTCAAACACATTCACACCGAAGTGATGAATGATAGACAAGTTTGTCAATTGAAACACTTCATTTAGCGCCGGATCGTAGTAAGCACTGCCCGCTACAGAATAATGTCCGTTACCGTTGTTATCAGCATAAGCAGTAGACCATGTCAATGTATTGGAATGATCAACAACCGCAGCAAGGGCTATCTGATCACCTCCAGTTGCATTGGCAGATCCACTCACAAAGAAACCGTTACCTCCAGCTTCAATGACGTTACTGGCCATGTCAAAATCATTGTTGTTTCCACCAGTATCAAATGTGCGAGACCACATAACATTTAGACCTGGATCTATACGCACAATCCAAGCAGCTTTTTGTGAAGTATTATCAGTACCACCGAGCCATCCTGCGGCAATAAATCCGCCTACAGCATCATTCTGAACACTACTCGAGTGCAGAAATCTTGACCCGCTGCCAAATTGCATGTCAGAATACGTGGCACTCGTCAGATAATTACCCAAGGGGTCAATTGACATGGCAAATGCTTCTTCATTGCCATTGTCAGTGACACCTACAATGAGGTATCCCTGGGGTGCAGCTTGGATATGAAATGCTTGGTCCTTGCCTGAAATCGAATAGGTCTGCTCCCAAATGGGGTTCCCTAATATGTCTATTTCCAAGGCATGGATTTCGGTTCCTGAGCTTGATTCAAGTGTACCAGCCATCACATAATGACCTAGGGCAGTCGTTGATTCAAGAATTGAGTAGTGCTCATGTTCAAGCCCTATTGAATAGGTGCTTTGAAGTTGGGCATGGATATTGCCGTTGCAACACCAAAAGAAGATGAACAGTAACACCCCCTTTATAAATTGATTTGAGTACATAAGTCTGGGTTTTGGTAAAACATTCTGTTAGTTTGGTTGCTACAATTTGCGTTACCTGTTCCAAGCGCACGTGGGGAAATGTTCATCTGGATTCTCCTAACTAAGATTCGGTTAGGATTAATTAGAATTCGGTTAAACGAAAAAACCGCAGGAATATACATTGCTGCGGTTCTTCAACTCGAAGAGAGAATTTGTAGTTAATTAGCTGCAGTTAAGCCCATTGTGAACGTAACTAACATTCAAAACGAAGCTACAACTCATGTTTCCAAAGTCAAGATTGGATTGATTGTTTGGTAAGCTTGATTGTGTAACTGGTGCATTCTAGAAAAGCATCAGCATCGCAACAAAGATAAATGTGCCAATTCCCATCATCAGTAGCGTGTATGGAAGTATGTCCCTCGCTTTTAAACCCGTTATCCCAAGCAGGGGAAGTGCCCAAAATGGTTGTAACATATTCGTCAATTGATCTCCATAGGCCATGGCAAGAATCGACTTCCACAAAGGAACATCTAAAGCAAGAGAAGCTTTCACAATGATTGCGCCTTGAACCGCCCATTGTCCGCCGCCGCTAGGCACAAACACATTGACCAATCCTGCAGAGAAAAAAGTGAACAAGGAATAAGTTTGATCAGTGCTAATGGAAATCATTCCTTCGGAAATCAAGTTCACCAATCCAGACC
>CAYGUR010000163.1:6868-7388 GCA_964353035.1 uncultured Comamonadaceae bacterium
ATCCAGACCCCGTCATAATTCCCATGATTCCAAAATACAGGGGAAATTGAATCAAAATTCCCGCGGCACCACCAATGGCCTCTTCCACTCCTTTGAGAAACTGATAGATGGAGCCATGCAACACAAGTCCAAGTCCGAACAACATCAAATTTATCCAGTTAGGGGTAACCCATTGAAACGACCAGGGATCAGTATGCATCGCTGCTCTTGCCACAGCCATTGAAAGCATCACTCCGCCTACAATCCAGGCTGGTGCTCTGAGAACATCTATGCGTTCTGCACCCTCAACTTTGATTGTGTTTTCTGATCCTAATTGACTGTAGACAGGTAAATCAGTGGTAGACTTGACTCGTTTCCCCACCAAGAAAAGTCCCAGTGGAACCAGCGTCAACAGTAACAGAGAAGCGGTGATATTCATGGACGAAAACACCGTTTCGCCAATGCCAATTGAATCAGGCAAAGAAGCAATGGTTTCCTCAGGCAATATCCCCTCCATCAGTCCCGCAAGATGTCCGGGCTC
>CAYGUR010000163.1:7398-7899 GCA_964353035.1 uncultured Comamonadaceae bacterium
ATGAGGACCCGCTGATTCCACCATGCCAAACCATGAGTGCGGCATACCCTGCGGCACCAATGATTGGATAGTTGAGTTTACGACCAAAAGCGTTCGCCTTCTCCCCTACCTTTCGCGCCAAAATAGCTCCAAAAATCAGTCCGAAGCCCCAATTAAAAAAGCCCACTAACATGGTCAAGAGGCAAACAAAAAATGCCGCTCTTGCCGTAGACGTTGAAATGGTGTTACTTAAAAAAGAAATGACTTTCTCTGCAGGCTTTGACAAGGCCAAAACGTGTCCTAAGACGAGCATGAGCATCATCTGAAAAGCGAAGACCAGCAAGGAAGGATTCCACATCCCTGACTCCCAATCACTCAGAAGATTTAGTGCACGTTCGCCAGAACTAAACTCCTTTCCTGTAGAAAAGAATGCCACTAAAAAAGCGATTGCGGTTAAACTAACCGCAATCGTAAATGGTGCAGGAAGGAAGGAGCGAAAGACGCGAATAAACCGATCTGAGA
>CAYGUR010000164.1:0-7896 GCA_964353035.1 uncultured Comamonadaceae bacterium
ACCCAGAAGAACATGATTTCCGGTGCGGTAACAAGGTCATTGGTTGGATAGTAATAGTCTACTTCTTCGTCAGAATAAAATCCGTCAAATACGGAAATAGGCCACAACCAAGAAGAGAACCAAGTGTCCATCACGTCTTCTTCCTGCTTCAGGTCTGAAGCTTGAAGGTTCGCATTTCCTGATTTTTCTTTCGCTGCTACTACTGCTTCTTCGAGCGTCTTCGCCACAACAAAATCATCATCGCCTTCGCCAAAGAACCAAGCAGGAATGCGGTGTCCCCACCACAGCTGACGACTAATGCACCAGTCTTTTACATTCTCCATCCAGTTGCGGTAACTGTTTTTGAATTTTGGAGGGAAGAAACGAATGGTATCGTTCATTACGTTGTCAAGTGCCGGCTTCGACAGGTCTTTCATGTCTACAAACCACTGCAACGACAGACGCGGCTCAATTACGGCATCCGTACGTTCAGAATAACCCACCTTGTTTTGGTAGTCTTCCTCTTTCACTAAATATCCGGCTTCTTTGAGGTCAACGGCAATTTTCTTTCGTACATCAAAACGGTCCATACCGTTGTAGTCGCCGGCGTGTTCGTTCATCGTTCCATCATTGTTCATGATGTCGATGGTTTCGAGGTTGTGCTTCGCCCCGAGGTCATAATCATTCACATCGTGGGCTGGCGTTACTTTCAGACACCCTGTTCCGAATTCCATATCCACATAATCGTCCAAAATAATTGGCACTTCGCGGTTCACGAACGGAACGATGGCTTTTTTACCGTGAAGGTTGGCGTAGCGTTCATCGTCAGGGTGGATGCAGATGGCAGTATCACCCAAGATTGTCTCCGGACGTGTAGTAGCGATGGTCAACCACTCATCGGTGCCCGCCACTTGGTAGCGCACATGGTAGAGTTTCCCGTTTACTTCTTTGTGGATTACCTCTTCATCAGAAAGGGCGGTTTTGGCCGAAGGATCCCAGTTGATCATGCGCACCCCGCGGTAGATTCTCCCTTTGTTGTAGAGGTCGATGAAGGTATCAATTACGCTATCGTAATATTTTTCATCCATGGTGAAGCGCGTACGATCCCAGTCGCAGCTTGCACCCAATTTTTTCAATTGCTCAAGAATGATTCCCCCGTGTTTGTGGGTCCATTCCCAAGCGTGCTCCATGAAGCCATCGCGAGAAAGGTCGCTTTTTTTGATGCCTTCTTCGCGCAGCTTACGTACTACTTTCGCCTCAGTGGCAATGGAAGCGTGGTCTGTTCCAGGCACCCAGCACGCGTTGAAACCGCGCATACGAGCTCTTCTGACCAAGACATCTTGAATGGTATTGTTGAGCATGTGTCCCATGTGAAGCACCCCCGTTACGTTCGGAGGAGGAATCACAACGGTGTACGGCTCACGTTCGTCTGGCACAGATTTGAAGAATTCGTTCTTCAGCCAGAATTCGTACCATTTGTCTTCGGTTTTCGAAGGGTCGTATTGACTAGGAATTTCCATTGTAAATGATTTTCGCCAAGGCGGTATACTAAATAAGCCGCAAAGGTCGGAAAAGTTGAGGAGTTACGTCCTAGAATCGAAATTAGAAATAGGTATAGACTTTAGAAATAGCGATTAGGGGCGAATTTCGAAATCGTTCTAGACTTTAATACGCAGCTTCTACAATTTGTTCTACACCTTCAGGAGTTACGATGCCTCGTTCTCCTGCCCCTTTAATCCCCCGTTCTTCGAAACGTTTAGCGATGGTTTGAGCCGTTCCTTCGTACTTGTCTGTGTAGGCCGAAAGCTTGGTTTCAATGCCCAAAGATTGGTAGAACTCGGTTGTTTTTTGAATACCCGCTTTTGCCTTTTCTTCAATGCTTCCCTCGGTTATACCCCACACACGTTCAGCGTATTGCGCAAGTTTTTCCTTCTTTCCTTCGAAGCTATGCAAGTAATGGCTTTCAGCAATGATGGCAAGGGTGCGCGCGTGATCAATTCCGAACAAGGCAGTGAGTTCATGTCCGATCATGTGGATGACCCAATCCGTAGGAACCCCTTTTTGGATCAGTCCGTTCAAGGCCAACGTACACGACCACATAAAGTTGGCCGCATCATCGTAGCTAGAAGGATCTTTCATGATGCGTGGTGCCACTTCAATTAACGACTGAAAGATGCCCTCGGCGAAGCGGTCCTGAATCAGTGCTCCGATTGGGTAGGTCATGTATTGCTCCAAAACGTGTGTAAATGCATCTGCCAAACCATTTGCGATTTGTCGCTGTGGAATGGACGCCACCACCGTTGGATCCAAGAATGAAAACTGTGGAAACAATCCTGGGCCGCCCATGGGCAATTTCACTTTGAGGTCTTCACGTGTGATCACCGCGCCAGAGTTCATTTCCGAACCTGTTGCAGGCAAGGTCAAAACGGTACCGAAGGGCATTCCTTTTTCGGTTCGGATGCCTTTTGCAAGAATGTCCCACGGATCTTCGCCTTCGTATAACGCCGCAGACGATAGGAATTTCGTCCCGTCAATCACACTTCCCCCACCCACAGCGAGCAAGAAATTGATGTTTTTCGACTTGATGACATCCAATGCTTTTTTCAACACGCTGTATTCAGGGTTGGGCGGAATGCCGCCAAATTCTTCAACTTCAACCCCTTCCAAGGCCTTCATCACTCGGTCATAAATCCCATTCTTTTTGATGGAGCCACCTCCGTAGAGCATGAGGACGCGGGCATCTTCGGGGAGTTCACCCTTTAGTTTGTCCAATTGATCTTTACCGAAGATGATTTTGGTTGGGTTGACGAATTCGAAGTTGTTCATGGGTGTGGAGTATTGAGGGTGGGTGTAGAGTTTTGAGATTGCGATAACATATTGATTGACAAGTACAATGGCTTCTATCCGAAACAAATCAGTTGTGACATCGAATAAAAGCGCCCTGTTAGGGTCGAAATGCACAAATTTAACAGACTACTCAAAGGTATGTTTCATTGGGCGGAAATCGAAATCGAATGCAACAGCAGGGGCGGCACACTTGCCGTCCGAAATAGGAAATAGAAATAGACTTTAGAAATAGCGGTTAGAAGGGATAAATGTCGCCATGGCCAGGCGCGGTGATTTGCGGCCGGGCGCGGCCCGACCCTACTGCAATCGCCAATCATTCAAATAGGCGCGGATGCAATCCGCGTCTGCTCTACCCTTTTACTTCATGATGTGAAAGTAGGGTCTGGCTGCGCAAGGCCATTTGGGGAATGTGAAATAAACAAGGACGTTCCACAACCCTGTTAAAGGATTGTTAAAGTCAGAACCTAAAAAAAACTTTGGCGTTACATTTGAAGTAATCAATCGAGAAAACCCACTATTATGAAACAAGTATTTTTCACTCTTATCCTCGCTGTAGCGATGGTATTCGGAGCACAGGCTCAAGCAGAATTGACTTCAGGACCAATCATTTCTTTGGACAAAGAAGTACATGATTACGGAACAATCCAACAAGGAGGAGACGGAGCATGCGAATTCGTTGTAAAGAACGAAGGAACATCAGCTTTGACTATCACACGTTGTAAAGGTTCTTGCGGATGCACTGTTCCTAAGTGCGAGAAAGCACCAATCAATCCAGGAGAAACTTCTATCATTTCTGTGAAGTATGACACCAAGCGTGTTGGACCAATCAACAAGTCTGTTACCATTACTTCTAACGCTACAAATGAGCCTACGAAAGTAATTCGTATCAAAGGAACTGTTGAGGCTTCTGCAGCTGGAGGCGCACCTGTTAAGCAATCTGCTTCTGGAGCACCAGTAAACAAGTAAGGAAATGCTGAAAAGCACCCTCATTATAATTTGCACATTAGTTAGCTCTGCAACTGTTTTCGGACAGTTAGCAGAGCTTTCTTTTGACCGAAAGGTGCATAAATTTGACGCAGTCACTGAAGGAACTCCCCTCACCCATACCTTCACATTCACCAATACCGGTGACGCCCCCCTTATCATTACCAAGTACCAAGTTGAATGCACTTGTACGAAGGTCACTTTCCCAAAAGAACCCATTCCTCCTGGTGGTACCGGAGAAATTAAAGTCGACTTCGATACCACTGAAAAAATTGGCTGGCAATACCGAAAGATCCGGCTCCTCGCCAATGTCAAAAAAGGGGTTGAAGAGATTGAGATTCGGGTGAAGGTGAATGAGAAAGATTGAATCGTTGATCGAGTGCAAGTGGATGGATGAGCGCAAGGGGATGGACGAGCGCAAGTGGATGGACGAGCGCAAGCGGATGGACGAGCGCAAGTGGATGGACGAGCGCAAGCGGTCGTCCGTGTCGGAAGAAGCGATTACAAAATCCAACGGGTGGGCCACAAAGTTCTAGGCCAGAGAATCATTGTTCATCTTTGAACGGAAGGAAGCAAAGGGCCTTCCCTTTCGCGAAGTGAAATTCTTTTTGAACGTTTTCGAACTGAACGTGTACGGTAGCTCAAAATCACGAAAAAGCTATGACACGTTTCATCACCTTTACCCTACTCCTCTTTATTTCGGCGCAGCTATCAGCACAAATTGCCGGAAATGTTTTGTACAATGAAACCAGCAGATGGTCTGCGCAGAACATGCAGAAAGAAGCTGGCCGGCAAGCAAGCATGCCCAGTCAAGATCATTTGTACGTAAACATCAACGGACTATTTAACGTCCAAGCAGATTCTTACCTCGCCATTTTTCATGCCGTTCAAGTCGGAGCCACAGCAGCGCAGGCTGACTCGCTTATGGAACAGCGGATCAAGAAGTTCGTTTCGAGATTGGAACACTATGGACTTGAGAAAGAAGATGTAGTTCCTGACATGCTCAGCCTTGTTCCCGTCTATGAAATCGAAGTGACGAAGAAACTCTTTACGACGAACTACACAGAAATCCCAGCAGGATTCGAAATCCAAAAGAACATCCATGTACATTTTAAAGATGCTGCCATGCTGGACCGCATTGTTACAGCCGCTGCCATTAATGAAATTTACGACCTCATCAAGGTAGATTACTATGTGAAAGACCATCAAGCGATGTACGATTCCCTTCGTAAACAAGCCATGAAAGTGCTAGAAAGTCGACTTGCTCAGTTTGAAGCGGCGGGTATTCTGATTGACGATATGTGGCGTCAATTCTCAGACCAGCAAGGCGTGTATTTCCCCTTAGAGCGTTATGTGACCTACCAGCCAGTTACAAAAACAAGCATCAAAGCTACCAGCAAGAAGAAACGTGTTCCAGAAGAAGAGATGGACGAACGCCAGAGTCCGACCTTGTACTACAACAAACTTCCTTATGGCAGTTTCGACTTTATTTTCAATCCGGAAATTGTGGAACCCGCCGTCCAGTACACCTACAACATGCAAGTAAAAATCTTGGTTGAACGTCCAGAAAAGAAGAAGGAAGAACCAAAAATCCCTGAACCGGTTGTGAAAGTTGAAACCAAGCATAAGTACATTTTGGTAACACCTGAAGGCGTAGTAAAAGAACTTCCCGGTTCGAACTAATCTAACCAGTATCTTTGTCGGCCATGAATCAGGCATTCGACAAACTAGCGGCCGCGTTGAAGCAGCGTGAAGAGGCTCATTTGCTTCGCGAAGCAAAATCACCTTCTTCAAACATTGATTTTTCAAGCAATGATTACTTGGGCTTGGCGAAAGAAAATGTGCACTTCAACGCGCCGCAAGGTGCTGGTTCTTCGAGACTTATTTCAGGCAACACACAGGCGCTAATTGATTTGGAAAGGCAATTGGCAGACAGGTATCAAGCTGAGACTGCCACCCTTTTCAATTCTGGATTTGAAGCCAATAGCGGACTCTTCGAAATGCTGACCTCACAAGGCATCCATGTGCTTTATGACGAACACATTCATGCCAGTATTCGCAGCGCGTTGTCAGGCGGACGGGTGCAAACTTGGTCCTTCAAGCACAATGATGTTTCAGATTTGGCTGAGAAGCTAGGACGAATAAAAACGCCTGTTGCTGTGGTCACAGAAGGGCTTTTTTCCATGAATGGCACGTGTGCTCCTGTGCGTGAAATCAGCGCTTTAAAAGCGGATCATGACTTCATGTTCATCGTTGACGAAGCGCATAGCACTGGCACAATTGGAGATGGATTGCTGGGCAGAACAGGTCAAGAAAGTGTGCTTGAAAAGGTAGACATTCGCGTTCATACCTTCGGAAAAGCAGTGGGAAGTCAAGGTGCTTGCGTTGTTGGGAATTCAACATTGAAGTCCGCCTTATGGAATTTCTGTAAACCTTTGATTTATAGCACAGCTCCTTCGCCCCACTTCTTGCAAGCCATTCGTCTTTCACATGAACGCATTGAGAAGGCGGGTGATCAGCGACAAAAACTACATTCGAACATTCATCATTTCCAACAATTGATTGCGGAACAATCTCGGTTTGCGCAAGGATTAATGGGACCTATACAATGGTGGAGCGGAGTTTCCATAGAATCAACTTTGGAGAAAGCAGACTATCTTAATTCGAGAGGTTTCAGCATTGCGGCTATCCGTCCACCTACTGTGCCCAGTGGTTCTGAAGGTATTCGAATCTGCCTGCATGCCTTCAATAATCACACTGAAATAGATCAATTGGTGGCGCATTTCGTCGAAAAACAATTCGTATCTTCCTAGAACCTACAAATTAACTCGAATGGAATATTTCGTAACTGGAATTGGCACCGACGTCGGCAAGACGGTGGTTTCAGCATTGTTGTGCAGCGCTTTGAACGCAGACTATTGGAAGCCAGTCCAAGCGGGCTCTTTGGAGCATACTGATAGTGATTTTGTGCGAAGTGTGATTCCTTCTCATTTAACGGTTCACCCTGAAGCCTATCGCCTCACGGAACCGATGAGTCCGCATGCTGCCGCTCGAATCGACGGTATTGAAATTGAAACGGGCTCTATTCAATTTCCAAACCACAATCGAACACTGATCATTGAAGGCGCTGGGGGATTGCATGTTCCGTTGAATGACCATCAAACTTACATTGATTTGTTGCCCGTTTGGAACGTACCTACCATTTTGGTCAGCAGGAATTACTTGGGTTCCATCAATCATACGTTGATGAGTTACGAAATGCTGAGTCAGCGGGGCATTCCGATTGCTGGCATTGTATTGAACGGACCAGAGAACGAAGAAACAGAGCGCATTATTGAAAGCTACACCGGCGGCACCATTCTGGGGCGCATTCCAGAGGTAGAAGAAGTGAACGAAGCATTTATTCGAAACTTTTCTTCCGTTTGGCGCTTGAACTTGGAACAAAAATTATCTACTACTTTCCCCGTGAATGAGGTGATAGAGCGAAGGGTGCGGTTGATGGTGTGAGGGTGGATTTCATCTTACCAAGCACACTTTTTTCCTTCGATTCCAATCTACATTTCAGCTTTCATCACTCGCCATCTTTCGCGCAAGTTCCTGTAGGTCAGTCACCATATCAGACTCATCTACAATCTCATGGCCAAGAATTTCTTCGAAGAGATCCTCCATTGTGACTAAACCAATCACATTTCCGAATTCGTCACTGACCATAAATAAATGGACTTTGTTTGTTCTGAGCAGACCAAAAAAGGTAATGAGTCCTGTTGTGTCT
Organism: uncultured Comamonadaceae bacterium; assembly: GCA_964353035.1. GTDB lineage: Bacteria > Bacteroidota > Bacteroidia > Flavobacteriales_D > Sanyastnellaceae > JAQWQB01. Next base: position 7,583 of record CAYGUR010000164.1, read on the forward strand.
GGTATCAATTCCACTTCCCGCGTATATTCTGAGAGCTGCGTCTCGGTCTTCCCTTCTGAAGCGGCAAGAAAGACATCATCTTTGAGCACCACACCAATCACATCATCTTTGTCTGTATTGTAAATAGGCACACGAGAGTGTATTTTTGATTCTTCAAGGGCCATAAATGCTTCTACCGTAAGGTTTTTTTGGGCCATGAACGCCACACTTCTGGGCGTCATGATGTTTCGCACCGTCTTTTCTTCCAACGCAAGGAGGTTCTTGATGATGGTCGATTCTGATGCATCCAAGACTCCACTCAGTTCTCCTTCTTG
>CAYGUR010000165.1:0-7877 GCA_964353035.1 uncultured Comamonadaceae bacterium
TTAACAGTTTTTCACGGTTCCCAATTCCACCGGTAAAATCAAACCGTAGGGGCGGACGTCAGTCCGCCCGAAAACCGCCCGAAAACCGCCCCGAAAACCGCCCAAAAACCGCCCAAAAACCGCCCAAAAACCGCCCAAAAACCACTCAAGAATGCTCAAAAACGGTCTCAAAACCATCCGAATACCTCCAGAAATGATTTATTGCCTATCGAATGACAATTCCTAGAAGGAGTACGTAGCCCCCATCATGGCGTTGAAACGCTGAATGTTGTATTGATTGAGGCGTTGGTACCTTGCAGCAAGGAAGTTATTGAGCTGGACGAAGGCGCTAAGGCGCTTTGTGTAGCGATATTCAACGCCTAAGTTCGCGTCAAGATAAGCCTTGAGGTCAACGGTATAGCTTCCGTCGTTCTCAAGCGTCCCTTCGCGGACTTGAACAAGCGACTTCGCCTTCCTTTTCCCTTCTGAAAACAAGTCCATGCTCACAATCAACTTGTCTTGCAGGTTGTAGCTCGAAGTCAAGGTGAAGCGCGTTGTGGGTTGATACCATGCGTAGGCTTCAAATCCCGTCTCATACAAATTGTAGTCACCAGACAGTTGAAATCTGAAGTTGTCTTGTGTATTGATGCTCACTTCTCCATGGAGTTGGAAAACAGACAAATCGTCATACAAGGCGAAAAACTTGTTACCTGAGCTGAAGGCTGAGTCATTCACGAAGTACAAAAAGTCTTCGTTTTTTGTGTAAGAGGTACTTACGTTGAAGCTGGTAGAAGAGGACAGTGTGCCGCGGATTCCGCCGTACAATTGATACTTCTGATTGGTGTTTTGCAACTCAACATCAGTCAACACAAACGGATTGTTCATGGTGATGGAGCGATAGGTGTTTTGCTCCAAGGTTCCACGTACGCCAACGTAGGGGATGAAGAGGTCATCTAGCAAGCTGTAGGCAGCTTCCGCAATTGGATATACATGAATAGGTCGGTCGCTCTGAGTATCTACAACAAGGCTCATCCCAAACTTCACCAAAAAGTTTTTCGCCCTTGTGGATGCAAGGGGTTGAATCCGAATAATGACGTTGTCTTGGTTCAGCTCATCTCCGTCAGACAAACGCAAGTACTGGAAGTTGTTGTAGTTAATTCCAACGTCCAAGCTGTACAGCTCAGTGTCTTTGTACTTTCTTCCGTTGAAATCGAAGTTCACATTGTTCTCAACGCCTTCGCGCGCATCTTTGAAATTTCGAAATGCAACTTCTCCAGCATAATTGAACTTGCTTGAATCTCTATAGTAGCTTTTCAGGGCTAGGTTACCTTGTACATTGCTAAAGGTTTGTTCCAGATTGTCAATTGGGGTATCCCAATAGATTTGAGGGTCAAACCCGAAGTAGTTTACCACATCTCTATCGTAATCCAACGCTCCTTCAATGCTGTGTTTCTTGAGGTATTTCCGTCCCCAAATAGAGGCTGAATTGTTAGAGAAACTATCAGGAATGGTATCTTCCAAGGCGGTTCCTCCTGCAGAACTCAAATGGTGAAACTGTGCACCCCAAGACCCATCTCTCGAGCGGTCATCCATGTAGTAGAGGTCAAGCAAGGGGGTACGATACACACCAAAACCTCCTCGCACATATCCTTTGTACAGTTTCGAAATAGGAGGTTCAACAGTCACTTTAGCCGGTTTGATGGGCTTGGTCACAATATCAACTTGTTGTTTATTGGGAATAAGGGTATAGCTGATTGAAGGCAGCTCTACCAATGATTCTTTCAGCTCTGGGGAGGTCTGCAATTTCTTTGCGTCGCGAAGAAACAAGTCCAAATCCCCCACAATGGTCAAATCCATCTCCAATGAATCTCCTTGGGCCATGGCGCACGTGCTTCCAAAAAGGGCGCTCAGGCAAATAAAAGTTCTTACTACTTTTTTCATGTCTGTGTTGCTTATTGGCCGTTGCCGTTTGAATTATTCATGTCGATTTCAATCTCACCATTTTCATCTGGCACTTCTTCTGCAGATTCTAACTGTTCTAACTGGGCAAGTTTGTTTTGGGCTTCAAGTCGAACCCATTCTTCATTCACATTTTCAAGAATGGCATTCAATGTTGTACGCGCCTGGAAATAATCTTCGAGACCCATATATACATCAGCTAAGAGGAGAAAGCTTTTGTACTTCCATTCGTCATAGACTGCAAACGATTCAATCAATTGGAAGATTTCAGCCTCTGCGTTTTTGTAGGCGCCCTTCATGTAACCAATTTCGGCCATGTTGAACTTCGCTTCAGCTCCCTTCGCCCCACCTTTCTTCACAACTTCAGCGAACGCGTAATAGGCGTCATCCAAGTTTTCTTCGTCTTTCAAAATCTTTCCTTTCCACAAATAAGCGGTTGTCAGAATGTTCTCAGGTGTGCCTTCGTTGAGGATCACTTTCTCTGCATACTCCAACGCGTAGTTGTTTTGTCCAAGCAGGTAGTGACAGCGCATTTGACCTATCTGAGCCTCCAGTTTGTTGTTTTTCAGGTTCGCTACATTTTCAAGCTCGATGTAGTGATTGAGTGCCTGACTGTAGTTCTTGTTGTTGTAGTTGATGGTAGCGGCTGCCACAAGTGATTGCTCTGTGTAATCACTCATTGGCTGCGTAATTACATAGTTGTAAGCTTCAAGTGCATCCGACTTCCGTCCGCTGTCGAAGTAACAATTTCCAAGATGGTAGTTGGCTGCTGTGGCGAACAATCCAGGCTGGTATTTTTTGAGGTAGTTCTCCAACTTCGGAACTGCCGTAGCACAATCACCGGTGATGGCATAATCAACAGCGGCGGCGTAGACTTTCTCTTCAATATCAGCATCTGTTAAGTTGAGGTTTTCAGGAAGTTCATCCATCATACCTTCTTCCAACAGCACGTTTTCTACCAAGTAGAAGGCGTCAACAGTCACTTTGTCGTTTGGATACGAAGTTTTAATTCTGTTCCACAGTTCAATGACTTTTTGGTTGTTGCCTTGCTTCACGTTGATCAAGCAGAGGTCCAACAAGCTGTACTTCACATACGCGCTGGTAGCGTGCTCATTGAGAATGTTTTGGTACCATTTCTTCGCCTCAGAAATATTGTCTCTGTCCAAATAGGTTTTCGCCAATTGAAATTTTGAATCAATGGTGTAGGGCGAATTGACTTGTGTATCAATGATGTTTTGGAGTCCAGCAATCTTCTTCGCATCGTCGCCTTTCAACCCGTAACACATCGCTTTTTGGTACTGGGCGTAATCCTTATTTTGTTGATTGAGGTTGATGCCTTGGTTGTAGTATTCAATGGCTCTGTCGAAGTCTTTGTTCACGTAATAGCAGTCTCCAATGCGGAGTAAGGCATCGTTTTTACGTTTGACGTCGTCTCCTTTGAATTGGTCAATGTACTTTCGGAAAGCCGATGCTGCAGACACATATTTCTTTTGGTTGAAGAGCGAATAGCCCAATCCGTAATTTCCATTGTTGTAGAACTCACTTTGATACGAACCAGGTTCGGTAATGAACTGGTTATACATGCCAACAGCTTTGGTGTAATCTCTGCTTGCGTAGGCCAGTTCTGCTTTCCAGAATATGGATTCAGCCACAAGCGACGGATTCACAGGATATTGATTCACCTTGTTGAAGAACAGTTCTGCTTCGTCATACCTCCCTGCTTGATAAAGCTCTACGCCTCTGTTGAAGGCTACCACTTGGTACGCTTCTTTGGTACGGGTGTCTTTGTTTTCAATTCGATCTAACGATTCCAAAGCCTTTTCGTAGGCCTTCGTTTTCATGTACACGCTGAGCAAGAACTCATACGCTTCATCGCTGCGTTCGCTGTTGGGGTAATCTTGCAAATAGGTTTCGAAGGCTGTGATGGCTTCATGGAATGGATTGTATGAAAGTTCGAAGGCCAATTTTGCATAGTTGAAGAGGGCATCTTCTTTCAAGGTAATGTTGTGGTCCATTTCGCTTGCTTCCTTGAAAGCTGAACGCGCATATTCTTTCTTGTCCAACTTCAAATAGCAGTCAGCCATGTGGTAAATGGAACTTTGTGCCAGTTCATCATCTTCTTGTGAAGCTTCGTTCAGGAAGTCCAACGCAAGGTTGAACTCGCCACTCTGGTAGTAAGCGTATCCAAGCTGAAAGAAGTCTTCACGCGACTTTTCTTTTTTCGGTGTTTCTTCGTGGTAGCGCTCCAAGTAGGGAAGGGCCTGATTGTATTTTGACTCTCTGTAATAGGCATCTCCAATGAGCCGAGCAATCTCTGGAAGTCGTTTAATTCCACTGGTATTGGTAGAATCAACCAAGGAAGGTGCGTAATCAAGCAGCTCGTCGTATCTACCTTGATTGTATAGGATTTGGGTGATGTAGTACGGTGCTACTGGGGCGAAATTTTCGTCTTTTTCAAGGATTCGGAATCCGTTCAACGCTGTTTCGTACTGTCCTTGCTCGTACACAATGTGGCTGTAATAGTACAAGGCGGGGATTTGGTACTCACTTTCAACGTCTTTTACTTCAGCGAAATCTAGGCGCGCTTCTTCGAACTGATCGCGCTCGAAGTAGCAATGTCCACGTTTGAAGTAGTATTCTAGGCGGTCTTCTTTTCTTAAATCTTTCGGATTGGTGAAGGCGAACCATTCAAGGGCTTTCTTGTAGCTTTTTCTGCGGTAGTTGTAGCTGGCTAGTTCGTAGTACACTTTGTTGACCCATGGGCTTTCAGGGTGGTCATTGACGAACTTTTCCAACCTGTACTCAGCGTCTTTGTGGAAGAGGTACATCGCGCAGATGCCGCTGTAGTATTCAGCGTTAATGGATCTTTCTGAAATTGGATTGTTTTCACTTTCGATAAATTGTTCGAAGCGTTTTTGCGAAGAAGCGTATTTCTCTTTATCGAACAAATCAAGGGCTTCTCTGTAGGTATGCTCGCTTGAAACGTACGTAGCCGATTGCTGAGCGAAGATAGGTGTGCTCATCAGGAGGCCAAGTGTCAGGATCCAGAACTTTGGGTTCATGCGCATTTGCGTTGGTTTACAAATCGTTAAGACAAAGTTTGTACCATTCTGATACATCCACTTAAGCAGTCTTATCCGAAGTTTTAAAAATAGCGAGGAGCAAGGTTGCGCGGGCTAAGGTTCCGATATTTTATCAACGCTGTTATGTGGACGTTAGTGTGTCTGTTTCAGATGAAAATTCGGGCAAGAAAAAACCCCTTCACATATTTAATGCGAAGGGGTTTCAAATACGTTTGGCAGGAGGATTATCCTTCTGTAGTTTCAACAGTTTCAGAAGTATCATCACCTTCATTCATGTCACCATGGTCATGTCCTTCGTGATCGTGCTCACCTTCTTCCATCATTTCTTCTGTTCCTTCGTACCCTTTGATGACAACACCTGTAGCGTTGAAAGCCATTTCGTACTTAGGCTCAGTGATAGCCATGATTTCTTCTTCAGAAGCGTTGGCATCTTCCAACAAGTGCTTTTGAAAATCAACAGTCAATGTATCATAGTAAGCAGATCCGGTGATGTAGCAATCTAGTCCACTCACACCTGTCTTTGGTACAAAGAATTCGTGATCATTCATGAAAACCATCATTGGTTCATCTGCTGGCGATTCAATTTTCATCCAGCAACCCATTTTTTGGCAGCTCTCAGTGATACGTGCAGCGAATACACCATCGGCAGTTCCTGTTTCGCTCATCATTGAAGTCAATGATGCGATTGGAGCAGCTCCAGTAGTGTCGAATTCAGCACCATAAGCATTCACGTTCACAGTCATTTCCTGTGCTTCGTCTTGAGCGTGGTCGTGATCTGCATGATCATGTCCTTCGTGTCCGCCACCACATGCGTAAAGCAAAGCAGCTACAGCCATAAATAGTAGATATTTCATCAAAATTTCAAAATAATTTGGCGCAAAGATAGCAACAGCAATCTAAAACCAACTGAAATTCAGATGAATATCGCCTTGCGACTTACATTTTCTTGATAGTGAACTCGGTACGTCTGTTTTTCGCACGTCCTTCTTCGGTGTCGTTAGAAGTAACAGGCTTCTGTTCTCCATAACCCTTGGCTGATATGCGCTTGCCTGGCACACCTTTCTTTTCTAAGTACCCTTTGATTTCAAATGCGCGGTCCATTGAAAGTGCAAGGTTGTCTGCATCAGAACCTCGGTCATCGGTATGTCCGCCAATTTCAATGTACAACTTTGGGTTCTCAATCAGGTATTCAGCAAATTCATCAAGAATGAGCATAGAGCTCCTATTGATGTCGGCACTGCTGGTTTTGTAAAAGATGTCTGGTATTTCAAACGACTTCGCCAGTTTTGGCGCTTCTGCTTTGACTTGTAATTTCACCACCGCCGGTGGCACTTGCTCTTCTTTGTCTACAATGATGTGCGAATTGAAGGCTACACCTTCGCCCTTCACGCTCATGATTACGTCTTCACCTTTTTCAACGCTTACCACAGCGGCGTATACACCGTCATCTTGACTCACTTCAATGCGTTCTGCCTGTTTGCTATCAACGTACTTCAGTTCAACATGCGCATCAGGCGGAACACCACCATTTTCGCTTTCAACTTTTCCTTTCAGAATGATTACTTTTTCTGGCTTCGCTTCCTCTGGCACGGGAAATGAAAACACATCAAATCCTTGCGAAGAACGGCCGAGCTGTGCATAGAAAAATCCTTCTTCGCCATCTGCGCTGACAATCATTCCACGCTCATCATCTTTGGTGTTGATAGGAGCCCCCATGTTTTTTGGTTTCTCCCATGTTCCATCCTCTTTTTGACGTGTGTACCAGATGTCAAATCCGCCTCCGCTTGGTGTTCGGTTGGAAGCGAAGTAAAGTGTGTGACTATCTGAATGCATGTAGGGTGCGCTCTCATTGAAACGGGTGTTGATTTCGGGGCCTAGCGACTTTGGTGCAGACCAGGATCCATCAGCTTGACGTGTGCAGTAAAAAATGTCAGTGCCAGGATTTCCAGAGGGGTCGGGTATGCATTCAGGTCGAACAGTGGCGAAGTACAACGTTTTTCCATCACCGGAAAGTGATGGTTGTGATTCCCAGCCCATTTCCGTGTTGACCAAATCGCTCAAGGGTTCTAGTTCAGACCATTTGTAGACCTTTTTCTTCTTTATTTCGTCATAAACGAATTCATAATGGGCCACGTAGAGGTCAATGTTTTCAGGATTGTCAGGAACGGGATTTTTCTTGGCAATGAAGAGTTCTTTGTTGTCAACAGAAATGCTTGCCCCACCATAATTGTCGCCCATGTTGAACGGACGAGGTAAGGCTTCGCCATTGTCGAAAACAGCATTGATGTTGTCACGTCTGCTCCAGGTGAATTCTTCAATCTGTTTCGCCACAATATCACCTTTCTCTTTTTTCATGTACTTACGCGTGTAGAACATCAGTTCTCCATCTGGCGAAAGGGTAGGAAGGTAGTCTTGGTCTTTGGACGAAACACCTTCAACACGTGTGATTTCGAATTTCCCTTCGTTTTTGTTGAAGTCGCGGTAGAATTCTACAAACGGAATAGCACCTTGCACTTCTTCATACTTCTTGTCGTAGTCTTTGTCGAATTTGCTCTCATCTTCATCTGGGAAGTGAATAAACTTCTCAAAAGACTCCAGCGCTTCGCCATAACGTTGCTCTGCATATTGAATGGCTCCCAAATAGTACCAGATTCTGCTGTGGTATTCCGGACAGTTTTCTGCAATGCGCGAAAAGTAAGACTCCGCCTCGCCAAATCCGCGTCCATCACGCTTCGAAATTTTGAAAGAAGACTCACCTAATTCAGAAAGACAAAACAGGCAGTTTTCATTTTCTTCCAAAGCGTCTAGATAAAAATCACGACGTTGATCACTGTCGTATTTCTTTCTGTCTGCTGC
>CAYGUR010000166.1:0-7862 GCA_964353035.1 uncultured Comamonadaceae bacterium
GGACCAGGCGTAGTCAACAATGTATTTCATCCTGAGGAGGTAGATCCAGGTGTACAGTCTATCAGCTATTCCTACCAATCTCCCAACGGATGCACTGCAACTGAATCCATCGAAATAGAAGTGCTTGAGGTGCCCGAAATCTTCTTCGCCTCTGTACCAGGTGTTTGCGAGAATGGTGAAGCAATAGCTTTGACCACAGGGCTTCCAGAAGGAGGCAACTACTATGGTCCTTTTGTACAGGGTACCAATTTCGACCCAACAGAAGCTGGAGTTGGTTACCACGAAGTCCACTATGGAATTACATCCCCTGAAGGGTGCACCAATTCAGCGAGCACAGAAATAGAAGTGTTTGACGCGACACCTCCTGGCTTCGATTTACCTCTAACATTTTGCACGAATTCTGAAGTTCATAACCTAGATCCAAATCCGACGGGTGGTACATTTTCTGAAATGGCAACCTCTAACAACACCCTTGACCCGAATGAGCTGGAAGTGGGAACCCATGAACTCACCTACACAGTGACTACTGAAAATGGCTGTGTCACAAGCACAACAAAGCAAACAGAAGTGCTCTCCATTCCTGAAGTTGAACTCACAATGGATGATCAATTTTGCTCTTCCAATAGCGAGGAGATTACCAGCTTCGGAATCCCTGCTAGCGGACAGTTAACAGTAGATGACGTACTTGTAGAACAGTTCATTCCAAGCAATTACGCTGGCGGTTTCCACAATACAGCATACTATTTTGAAGATTCAAATGGCTGCATTGGGATGGATGTTGGTGGCTTTATTCTAAACATGTCTCCTCCTATCCCTGCTCTATCCTATGACGGCGTCTCACTCACAGCAGAAACAGATCCTGTGGCTACCTTGAAATGGTTCTTGAACTATGAAGAAATTGAACAAACCGGAACTGGATTCATCCCCAGTGAGTCAGGCATCTATACGGCCAAAGCCACTTTGAACGGATGTGATTCGGAAATGTCTGAAGAAATTGACCTGACCGTTTCTAGCGTGCAAGAAATGGCTGAAGTAGGCATGCGTATTTATCCAGTGCCTTTTGTAAATCAAATTATTATTGATGCCGGAGAGAACTGGGGGCTTAGCGCGAACATGAAATTGTATGATTCCAATGCACGTTTGGTCAGAGAATGGAACAATGATCAGATTCAAAAACTCAACGGAAAATACATTGTCAATTCGAATCTAGACAACATTGCAAGAGGCACCTATGTGCTGATTCTCACCAATCAAAAATCAACATTTCGAGCTTTGATTACGAAGTAATTCTTACCACAAATTGATTTGAACGACCACATTCCTCTTCTATGAGGACAGTGGTCGTTTGTTTTTTTTCGCACCTTCGCAGCATGCAAATAGAAGTAGTAGCAACCACAGCCCAAGGGTGCATTGATGCAGAACGCAACGGTGCAAATCGCATTGAACTTTGTATGGACCTTTCATGCGGAGGCGTAACTCCCTCTGTAGGGCTGCTGAAAGCTGTTTTGAACGCTGTTCAGATTCCTGTTTTTGTGCTCATCAGGGCACGCGAGGGAGATTTTGTTTACTCTGAATTGGAGAAACAAATCATGCTAGACGACATTCGCACTTGCGTTGCGTTGGGAGCTCATGGAATTGTTGCTGGAGCCCTCACCTCTTCCTTTGAGATTGATGTCCCTTTTTTAAATGACGCGAAGGAAGCTGCGGGCGATTTACCTTTTACCTTCCACCGTGCCTTCGATGAAACGAAAGACCCTTTTGAAGCAGCAAAAATTCTTTACCATGCGGGTGTTGACCGCATACTTACGAGCGGACAAGCACAGTCAGGGCCTGAAGGATGTGACCTCATTCAGAAACTCATGAAGCAAAAGGAGTGTCCGCAACTACTTGGTGGCAGCGGAATCACGCCTGAGAATGTACTTCCCTTGCTCGAAATTGGTATTCCAGAAATCCATTTCGGAGCTCGAAATTGGAATCTAGGTCACATTGGAAAAGGCTTGTTTGACCCAGGATACAATGAAGTAGACGGACAAATTGTGAAGCGCATGCGCAACTTGGTTGACGAATATACTTCGCGTTGAGTTAGTCCAAATTGTAGTGCACCACGCGTGCTTTGGAATTCTTCAAGCGCACTTGTAGCCATCTTCCCAATTGATCTTCAGACTCTGCTAGTTCTTGTGGCTTTATGTCGTGCGGCCAGTCAACCATCAAGGTAGGAATGGTGTCTGCTACATTTCGAAAATTGGTTTCACAGAGATAGGCAAAGGCAGCTTTTCTGATAGTTGGGAATAGCATTTTGACTTCGGAAGAAAGCTCTTCGAACTCTCCAGTCTCTTTATCAGAGATATACAGTTTATCGCGCAACATTCTAATTTCTTCTTCACGATCTTGAATTTGTGTTCGGTAGAATTCTTCCATCTGTTGGGATGAATTCAGCCTGTTTTCTTCACGAACAGATTCAATAGCCTGAGTAAAATCTTTAGGTTGACGAATGTCAAGGTTGCAATTTTGTAGTCCTTCCTCAATTTGAAATTGAGTCCATGAAGCGCGCAAATCTTCAGAAATAGGATCCCCCATTAATGCTATTTTGATCATTGGATTCTCAGCATCGTAAGTAACCTTTTCATTGATGATGGTGGTGCTCTTTCCTTCTAGGCTCAATTCGACCTTTGTTAAGAAACGTTGTGCATTTCTGCTGAAAAAACTCTGTCTCAAAACATTGTAGAAAATGAACGCACTTGGCAAGATGGTAGCAATCAGAAAGATGGAGATGTACCTTTTGATTCTTCTCTCTCTTTGCGGATCAATAAACTCCTTTACAGGGAAGCGTAAATACCTGATATACAGATAGGTTGGGAGTGCAATAAAAACAGAATTGATGAAGAAGAGATACAGAGCACCCAAGAAATAATCCCATTGGAACGTTGCCAAACCAAATCCAACCGTGCACAAAGGAGGCATCAAAGCGGTTGCAATGGCTACACCCGGCACTACATTACTTTTTAAACTTCGTGACCCTGCAATGATTCCTGCCGCACCGCCGAAAAAGGCTACTGCAATCGCCAGAAGTGTCGCGGTTTTCCTGTCTTTTAACTCCAGATTAATTTCTGGGGTTGGCACGATGGCGAAGTAGATTGTGGAAATGATAATAGAGATCACCACTGCAATTCCGAAATTGACCAGTGATTTTTTGAGTAAATCGAAATCGTTTGTCCCGGCAGCCAATCCAACTCCCAAGATAGGACCCATCAGCGGGGAAATTAACATGGCACCAATAATGATCGGGATGTTTCCTACTGAAAGACCAATGGAAGCAATCAGAATTGAGAACATTAAAATCCATGCTGCATGTCCTCTGAATTCTACATCTTGTTTGATTCCTTCAGATGTACCTTCTTTGTCAATGCCTTCGCGCAAGCTCAATGTGCGCATTAAAAAAACCTTGACGTTTCGCATGAATAGCACAAATGTCCCCTTCACATTGGCCCCTGAATTATCAATACCCTTTGCACTCGCCTCTTGGTCCGCGTTTCCTCTTTGCTGATCTTCGGAAGTATTTTGTGAATCTTCGTTCATTGGAATGTTTTCACCAAAATTAGAAAACCTTCGGTCACTTTTACTTTCCTAACAACTTTTGTAGGTCCTCCAAGGAAGATTGAAACCCTTCGCTTTCCAATGATGAGGAGATGACTGCCTTCTCTTTTGAGGTGAGGTGCCAGCTGAGCGACACTTTACTTTCCTCAGATTGGTGCAACTGGAAAGGGATGATTGAAATATTGTTTTCGAACCAGGCGGAAAGGTAGAGGAACATTTGGTCGTTGTTGTAATCTTGCGTTTTCGTAATATTCCCGTAAACAGAGCCTAGCGGAGCGGCAATCTTATTGAACAAGGTTCTGCCGCGTGCTTCTTTGGAGAACCCTCGTTCTACATCGCGCACTTGGATGATCACCACCCCACTTGTATTGCTATTGATCCAATTCCTAAACGTGTATAGAAACTGCATGGTCGTTTTCATGCCGAAATTGTCTCTCATTCCAGCGTCCATCACATCTATGGGCGGATCTGAAGGTAGTGTAACACTAGGTAGAATGTAGGGGAAAGTAGCATTCATGCGCAATGCAGAGGTGAAGTGAAGATCGTAGGGCGATTGGTTTTCGAACAAACGCAGGTATTCAACATCTTCACTGAGTGTTGTGTAATTCACCTCCGGAACAGGCTTGTTCTGAGTGAGGTATGAACACGGCTGGGCGCTGATTAGCAATCGCCTTCCATCATTCATAATGGTAGGCGCCATGATCAGCATCGGAATTTTTGCTTCCTGTTCTGGAATCCGATAATCACCTAATCTTTTGTTTAACAAATAGTTGGTATTAGAATTCAGTTGTTTCTCAAATGCCCAAGCTCGGTCTTTCGTGTACTCTTGGGTTCCGTCTTTGACCGTTTTATAACGAATGAAAAAATCGTTGGTCGCAATGGTAAAGATGACCGGGTTCAACAAGTCTTTCCCCATGCGGTCAGTGAATTCGCTTGACCATCTGCTTGTTCCCTCATGCTCTTGCTGTTGCAAATAAATCTCTCTCAAATAGGCAGCGCCAATCATTCCTCCCGAGGAACCTGAGATAAGTGCTGTTTGGTCCAGAAGTCCGCCACCTAGCATACTGTCTGCATACGCCAGACTGCTGATGGTCCACAATGCTGACCTGGAACCACCTCCACTGGTATTGATAATGACCAGTTTTGGTTTTTCGCGCTTGAGGACCGATTTCGTTTGATTTTTCTTTCGCCAATTGTTCAGTATCTCGAGAGTTTGGGCGAAATCAGCTTGTGCTAAACTGTCATTTGCATTGATTGAACGAACATATTCTTCCGTATAAGGAGCTGGCTCAGTGGTATAATCCATGCCATATGCTTGATTTTGAATGTTCAGGAAAGCGAATTCAGGCATGGAGTAATTGACCAAGAAGAACACCAAAAGAAAAACGGTCAGGGTCCATCCGCGAATCCAGGAATAGAGCGCTGAGATGAACATGAGCATCATGGTGAAGAAAAGCATGACGCTGGCCGCTGCAGGTAGCACAAAGTATTGATTTTCGCCTAGCGACCCCAGAATAACGAAGCTCACCAATAGGGCCACTTCGAAGAGGGAAGCGTTGAAGTGGTTCTGAGAAAACACTTTGTTGAGGAGCTCAGGGTTGTAGTGTTCAGAAGAACGGGCTAAGGCAATTCTGCTGAGCGATGCCAAGTACGTTTCGGTCTTCCATTCTCGATTTCCGCTGCGGTGTTCACTCCATCTGCTTCGTCTGTGCAAATTGGTTTTTACGGGTTCTGATTCGGGGCCATCTACTTCTGGATCTAAGTCAAGCGCGGCGAAATTATTGAGGTTCTTGTTCGTGAAACGAAAATAGAGCAAGGAACTGATCAGGAAGATGATGAGACCAATCACAAATCCAAGCATATTCAAGACCACCTCAGACAGCGTTAACAACTCATCTTCTAGTTGAAATTTGACACTGCAAACAATGTAGGTGATCACAAATGTCACAGGAATCAAGAAATTGTTCACGCTAAACTTCGCGAAAGGCCGATTGAGCGTTGCAATAAACGGAAACCTAAAACCGTGCAGAATATAGGTGTACAAATTAAATGCTAGAATGAATCCACCTAGCGCAAACCCCACCATTCCGAAGGAAATAGGATTGTTCTGCCCCATGTATTCAGGAAACAAGAACTGGTATGCAACGCCGTATCTGGCTGCTAAATAATTGAGGGTATAACCGAAAAGTAAAAACCAAAAGAACAGTAGAAAAAGGTTCTTTTTGAAGTGCAAAAACAAAAGCTGAAAGGGGAAGAAAAAGACAATCCTTCCAATCCGTTGCTTCGTGCTTATGTTTGTTGCTGCGTTCACGTGTTCGTTTTACGATGAAACTCTATGAAAGTTAAATTAGCCACAATGGTTTCATTGCGTCTTTTAATTCGTCTTGGTTTCAGGTAAGCAGATTCCGCAAAAGCAATCAGTAGGTTCCTATATTCTACTACATTCTCATTTGCTTTATTCCCTACTACCCTATTTTGGCAGCCACCATTTTCCTCACCTCACTTTCAATGGATTCGGCATTTGTTACCAATGCACTGCATTCGCTCAACACCTGATTGCCCCATGTTTTGTCTTCCAAATCTGCCATGTTGATTTGCACATTCATCACCGCACCAAGAATTGCAGATCTTGAGCACAACGCGCCCACTCCTGCGTCTGTGATGGAGTTCGGATTCCCAACTTCAACCATTGCTTTGCACAGTTCCAATCCAGCAAATGCTGTTCTAGCTACTTCCAATGGAATTTCAATGGCGTATTTCGTTGCTGCTTGGATAGCTTCCTTGCGTGCCGCCTTTTCCTCTGCTGTTCCTTTAGGTAAACCGAAGGCCTCCATAATTCTGTTGAAGGCATTGGTGTCTTCATCTACCAAATGAATCAGTTTTTCTTGAATTTGCATTCCACGAACGGCCCATTCAGAAAACTCTTCCCATCTCGCATCCCATCCACGTTTGTGCGCGCTGAGGTTGGCTACCATTGTACCCAGTGAGACACCGAGGGCTGCGGCATAAGCCGAAATGGACCCTCCACCTGGCGCCATTGATTCAGAGCTTGTTTCTTGGGCAAAATCAACCAAGGTCATTCCTACCAAGGGTCCTGTTTCACCTCCTTCAATCATGTATTCTATGACCTTCTCTTCGGGCTTGAACGGGGCTAAATCATCCAACCCTAACGACTTCACAGCAATTTTAATTTTTTCTTTTTCAGAAATACCCAGCGAGCGTTCTTGCTTTTTCAGGTAGTAGTCTGCAGCTTCAATGAGTACTCTTTTCGGCATCAGTCCAACTACTTCGCTTCCCGTCACACGCACACCTCGTGCCCTAGCACGCTCAGAAGCCTCGTCGAAAGCCTTGTGTACAGATGTTACATTGATATTGGTCAAGTTCAACGAAAGCTGCGCTATTCCGTATTCTTCAATGTACCATCCGATTCCTTTTACCGACTTCAATGAACCAGGCTCTCGTACTGGCTCCCCGTTGGCATCTAGAATTTTCTTTCCAGTGATAGGATCTCCCTCACGCTTAATTCTTCCTGCTTCGCGAATATCAAAAGCGATGGCATTCGCTCTTCGCGTAGACGTTGTGTTCAAATTGATGTTGTAGGCTACAAGGAAATCCCGTGCACCAATGGCTGTAGCGCCCGTTTGTTTCGCCCGCTCATTGAATTCAGCAGGACCGAAATCAGGTTTCCATTCAGGTTTCGACAGCTTGTCTAGACCTTCGTATTCGCCTGATCTGCAATAGGCAAGATTTCTGCGTTTGGGCTCTGAAGCGGCAGACTCATAGAAATATCCGGGGATACCTAGTTCTGATCCAACACGCTTTCCAAGTGCGTGAGCTAATTCTACGCATTCTTCCATGGTGACGTTTGACACAGGCACAAACGGACAAACATCAGTAGCTCCCATGCGGGGATGCTCTCCTTTTTGCTTGCGCATGTCAATCAATTCGCCTGCTTTTTTGATCAATCTAAAAGCAGCCTCTACCACTTGGTGGGGTTCCCCAACGAAGGTAATCACCGTTCTGTTCGTGGAGCTTCCAGGATCCACATCAAGCAGTTTTACACCTTCTACTGTTTCAACTACAGACGCAATTGCTTGAATTTTAGCTTGGTCCCGACCTTCAGATATATTCGGTACACATTCTACGAGTTTCCTTGCCATAATTTCACTTTTTGGAACGACGAATGTAGCAGGAAAATCCTATGCTTGAAAGTTTCAAGGTGGTTCTTTGACCGAATCACGAATGGCGCTTGACGATTGCTTACAACT
>CAYGUR010000167.1:0-7757 GCA_964353035.1 uncultured Comamonadaceae bacterium
GCTTTTGTAGTTGGCCCGGTCAATGATCGAATTGACATTCATCTTCAAGTAGAAGGAAAACCTGCAAAAAGTGTGATTAAGCCCTTATGGGTAAGTGATTCGGGCGAAGGGCTGGAAGTTTTTTCCATGGTTGAAATGAATCCGGTAACTGGACGAAAGCACCAGCTACGTTTGCACAGCGCCTGGGCTGGACATCCAATCATGGGTGACAAGGACCATGGCACACGTACTCGACTGAAAGGTAGAGGTATGTATTTGGCAGCCACTCGACTGCAGTTCGCCCATCCTATTTCGCATGAAGCAATGGACATTCGCATTCCAATGCCGAAGAAGTTTGTGACACTACAAAAGTTGCTGAGTACGTTCCAGAACAAGCCTACTGGTGATGCTACTGAGAATGAGGAAGCTGATTCAGAATAAACGACTTCACCTCTTGCTGATATGTTTCTCCTCCAACCTTTCGAACTGAATTGTGATCAGCACCGCTTACTTCTCTCCACACTTTATCAAGTGATTTGAGCTCTTCGAAATTTCGTTTGCCATACTTCATGGGAATGTGCACATCTTCCGTTCCATGCGCCATCCACACGGGGACCGAGAGCTGAGCAGCCGCTAATTCTGGTTGAACTTCATTTGGGTCGAAGTGCCCTTTTCGTCCGGCAGCCGCTAAAGCCCAGTCAGAAATCAATTTGCTACTTACGGGGCTAATTCGATCCATGTATTCAAAGGTAACTTCCTCCAAAGTAGCGAAGGTGGATTCAATGACCAGAAAATCAATACGTTCATCGGCTGCCGCTGCTTGAATCGCAATGGCACCACCCAAAGAAGTACCGTGAAGACCGATTTTTCCGTCAATGCCCCATTTTTCGAGTGCATCAATGATGGCCGAAACATCATGTTTTTCGTAAAAACCATATGTACAGTCTTCACCTCCGCTTTTCCCATGAGCGCGTAGATCAAATACAACGGCGTTCATTCCTATTGCTACAAAGGTTTCTGCATACTTCAGCTCGAACTCTTTCGACCCACCAATGCCGTGAATAAAAATGAGCGTTCCCTTGGCTGGAGTTAAAGTGGGTTGGAGTAACCAGGTAGATAGTGATACGCCGTCTTTTGTATCTACGGTCAAATACGTGGCCTGTTGACCACTTGTATCAGGTCTCGGTACTCTTCCAAAATAGCTAATCAATGTGGCATCATTGATTCTTCTCGGATGCAGAATAATGGAAGGAGCGACTTGAAACACCACGAGGTAACTCACTACCAACAGTATTGCGGAGGCTAACAGGGCTCTTCGTTTCCATTTCCGATTCATTCGCATCAGCTACTCAACGAAGAAAAAGGTATTATCTGATGTTGAAAAAAGATTTTTTCTGCTCATTCAATTCTGCATTCTATCTTGCACAAAAATTCGAATCGCATGTCTGAGATCATTTCAAAATTAGAAGGTGGCGTATTGGAAATCAAATTCAATCGTCCATCTGTTTTCAATAGCTTCAATCGCACCATGGCCTTGGCCCTTCAAAAGGAGTTAGACGAAGCTGAAAAAAATGATGCTGTTCGATGTATTGTGTTGGTGGGTGAAGGGAAAGCCTTTTGTGCCGGACAAGATTTGGCTGAAGTGATGGATCCAGAAGGACCAGAATTGACTAAAATTGTGCGCGAACACTACAATCCCATTATTGAGCGAATTCGCACTATAGAAAAACCATTTATTAGCGCTGTCAACGGAGTAGCCGCTGGCGCAGGAGCGAACATTGCCCTCGCATGCGACATTTGTGTAGCCAAAGAAAGCGCCAACTTTATTCAGGCCTTTTCAAAAATTGGATTGATTCCAGATAGCGCAGGAACCTTCTTCCTGCCGCGTATCATCGGGTTTCAGAAAGCCTCTGCTTTGGCCATGTTAGCTGACAAAGTCACTGCTGAAGAAGCCGAACGCATGGGCATGATTTACGCTTTCTATGCTGACAACGTTTTTGATGAGGAAGTAGCGAAACTAGCCGTGAAATTAGCACTGCTACCTACCAAAGGACTTGGACTCACAAAGCGTGCTTTCAATGCTTCTATGACCAACAACTTAACCCAGCAATTGAGTTTGGAAGAAAAGCTTCAAACAGCAGCGAGCGAAACAGAAGATTACAATGAAGGCGTAACCGCATTTCTTGAAAAACGCAAGCCAAACTTTACAGGAAAATAAATCTCCTCATGTAAAGCATTCGCTATTCACGATGCGCTTTTGATAACCTTTATTCCCCTAGGAAAAAAAGCCTCTTTATGTGCCTAGTTTTATAATGAAAAGCTACGCCACAAAAGAATGAACTCTCGCTACAAAAATATTGTGCTTATTGATGATGATGCGATTAACAACTTGTTAAACAGACAGTTCCTTTCGTTTGTATTACCAAGTTCTACCATCAACACCTTTCATGATGCCCGTCTATTGATGCGCTATTTGGAAGAAGGCAAAATTGCCCGACCTGATTTGATTCTTTTAGACATCAATATGCCCGAAATGGATGGGTGGGAATTTCTATTTCACTTAGAACGAATCAACTGCAAAGCTGATGTCATGATCCTCAGCTCTTCATTGCATTGGGACGATATGAGCAAAGCAAAAGAGTATGAGCAGGTGAAGTGCTACATTGAAAAGCCTTTGACCGAAGACAAGATTGAAAAGTACCTCATTCAACAAAATTTCGAGAACGTTGAACTGGATTGAAGTTGAAAAGCAACTGCCCGAACATGAACAGCGGGTATTGGCTTACATCCCCAACAACAAAGTTTACCTCCCCGGTCTGGAATTGAAGTCGGAGCTGCGCGAAGTGATTGTGCTCAAATTCCTCAAAGACTTTTACATTGACCGACCTGAAAAACAAGAAAAGCACGGTATGCACTTCTGGCAGGGCGAAGGAAATAGCAACCACTTTTTTGCAGATGTTACCCACTGGAGCCCCATTCCTGAAGGCCCTAAGTAATTACCTCAAGATCAATTCGTCACAGAACAACCACGCCGGCTCGCCTGGTGCGTCATGCCACTCAGGACAAAACTGTCTGTTTACAGCAATGATCTTCACCCGCTTCGTTTGAATAGAATCAAACACGGCTGATAAAGGAATAACATCTTGCCGCGTGTCGTCCAAAGCCAATGGATTCAGAATTGAAACCGCTTCTTCCCACTGTCCTTGTTCAGTTTCATACATAAGCTTCAACTCAAGCGGCATAAAGATCCATGCGTTGCTGTAGGTATAAAACTGAGTAGTGAATGAGCTGAGTGTTTGCAGGGTATCGAAGGTGATGATGGCCTCCAAGTTGTCTTTTTGAAGCGCTTGCCAACGTCCGTCTCTAAAATCAATGGTGCCCCGCATGCCGTCAACCAAAGCCTCATCGCCTCCAGCTCTGTAGTAATCGCTGTAACCATTGGGCAATTCTATGGAAGTCCACAGTGCTTTGTGCGCAGCAAGTGGCACAAACAATGTGTCGCCATACGTTTCTCCCCAGCGATTCGTCTTTACTTCCACTACAGCGTCTCCTTCAATGGTCGGAACGCTATCAAGGGGCATCCATTCAGCGCTTCCTTGGGTGCGCCAAACAACTTCCGCATCCTGAATCTGCTTGGAGATAGCCACTGCCACCTTTCCTTCCAAATTCGATTTCGCGGGAGCTACAGAAACGGGTACGGCTTCAACACCAAAGTCAACACCCTTTGCGCGTAAATCAGGATATTCATCTGCTAACTTCTGGAAGAACTTAGTTTCATTCTTCGCCGCAGGCAGCGTCCACAACACTTCTGCCATAGCCAACAATCGCGGGAACATCTTCTGGTCTACCTTCTCTTGTGGCGCATGCTCCGTCCACATGTTGCACTCCCCGCCAATAATCAATTGAGCTTCTGTTGGGGTAAGTCCGTCAGGAACCGGATTGAAGGAATACACCTGTGCTACATCGGTACTTTTGATAGGGTAGTCGAAGTAGGCGTGGCTTGTTGGTGACATAATCACCTCGTGTCCGAGTTGGACAGCTTCCACTCCTCCTTCAAAACCTCTCCATGATTGCACCACGGCTCCTTGAGGCAAACCTCCTTCTAGGATTTCGTCCCAGCCCACTGCTTTTCGTCCTTTCGCCCCCAAGTAATTCACGAAATGTTGAATGAACCAGCTTTGAAGGTGGTGTTCATCTTCTAATCCTTCGCTATGAATGCGCTGTTGACATTTCGAACAACTTTCCCAGCGTGCTTTAGGAGCTTCATCACCTCCAATGTGGATGTACCTTGAAGGAAAGATTTCACACACCTCATCTAAAATAGTTTCTAAAAACCGAATGGTGCTGTCATTTCCTGCGCAGTATATATCTTTGAACACACCCCATTCATTCTCTACCTCAATTTGTTCCTGCGTACAGCTCAACCACGGATAAGTCGCTATGGCCGCAGAACTATGTCCGGGCATTTCAATTTCTGGAATCACTGTGATATGTCGCTCTGCAGCATACGCTACAACCGCCTTCATCTCTTCTTTTGAATAGAAACCACCATGCGTAGTGCCATCGAGTTCTGTGCGGTAGGCACCAATCTCAGTGAGTTTCGGATAGGCATCTGAGGCAACACGCCAGCCTTGGTCTTCTGTTAGGTGCCAATGGAGCACATTCATTTTGTAGCTGGCGAGGAGGTCAATGTAGCGCTTCACAAAATCAACCGACATGAAGTGCCTACAGCAATCGAAGAGCATACCACGGTGTTGGAAACGGGGCGCATCGTCGATAAATACACTCACCAGTTCAATTCCATCTTTGGTGACTTTTGCTCTTTCCAGCAACTGAAACATGCTTTGCACAGCGTAAAACGCACCGGCTGAAGTTGAGGCAGAAATGGTAATCTGTGTTGCTGAACAATCAATTTGGTAGGCTTCCGCCCCCAGACTATCTAACTGTGTAAAAAGGATGTGTGCCTCTTCGGATGCTTCAGCGCTCACCTTCGCCCCCAACCTTGAGAGGGCCTCCTTTAGTAAACTTGCTTCGCGAAGCAGTTCCTCAGGAGCTTGGATGTTGATCTCACCATACAGTCGCGTGAATTGGTCTTTTGATACGAAGTGATTTGGTTCCGGGATGATGGTGGCGGAAACCAATGTTGTGAGCGTGCTATCTTTTGATTCAGCAGTGCAAGCTGAAAGCATCACAGCGAAAATACTGACAAGAAAAATGTGGAAGATTTTCATTCGAGCCAATCAGTTGGTTGCTTAGCTTGAAGGGGAACGAAAAATGTTCCAACACCTATGTAGCTGAAATTCTCTTTTCCCAGATCTAAGGAGTAGACTGAGCAAATAAAGTACTCTTTCCTCACTGTTAAGTTCTTCGCAATGCCGCTAGCAACATTCACAAGATTCTTTTGGAGCAACTCCCCCATTGCAGATTCTGGTGCTTCCTTCTCATTTAGTTTTTCTTCTAGTTTCACCAAAACGAAGGATTGAAAATCATCCATCGTCGGATTGGTAAAAAACAGTCCTGTCGCTACAAGGACCAGCACTACAATGAACTTTTTCATACCGATTCGTTGTTACTTCAAGGTAGCCAATTTTGTGTTAGCCTGCATGACCACTGCAATTCCTGCCGACTCAGTTCGCAAGCGGTAATTTCCTAAGCTCACCACAGTCCATCCTGCCTGCATAGCCAACTTCACTTCTTCTTCAGAAAAGTCTCCTTCAGGACCAATGGCTACAATAGATGGTTCTTTTGGGTCATACGCTTCATAGAAATCTTGAGACTCTACATCGCCAATGTAGGCTATGAATCCCTTTCGGTTCGGATACATTTCTAGCATCTCTGCAAATCCTCTTGGCTGATGAATATCTGCCTTAAACAGGTGTAAACTTTGCTTCATGGCAGCAATGGAAATCTTTTCCCATCGGTCTTCACGTGCATGTTTGCGCTCGCTGTGATCGCACCAGATGGGTTGAATCTCAGTACATCCAAACTCAACTGCTTTTTCAATGAACCATTCAAAACGGTCTCTATTTTTAGTTGGAGCAATAGCTACCGTGAGGTCAGCAGTATCTTTTTCGTAGCGATCAACCTTGTGTAGTTGTAAAATGCACCCTGAAGAAGCAGCATTCATAATGCTCGCCTCGAACAGTCCGCCCATTCCATCAGTAAAAACCAAATCATCATTGAGGTTCATGCGCAGCACCTTGATGGCATGTGCAGATTCTTCAGGAGAAAGCAGAGCTTCCGTTTGGTGGATTTCGGTTGTATAAAACAGTTGCATAGTGATAGAAACAAAAAGAGCCGATTTAACGAAACCGGCTCTTAAATTAGACTGTAAATCTATGAATTAGACTTTAGCTTCCACCTTTGGAGCGGCAGAAAGAATTTCTTCATTTGCAAAGTCACTGTATTTTTCAAAGTTATTGACGAATTTTTTCGCCAATTCATTCGCTTTGTGATCGTAGGCAGCCTTGTCACTCCATGTATTACGAGGTGAAAGGATTTCAGTTGGCACATCAGGACAGGTCGTTGGCATTTGCAATCCGAATACATTGTGTTCAGCGTACTCAACATTGTCAAGTTGACCTTCCATAGCAGCAGTAATGAGTGAACGTGTGTAGCTCAATTTCATGCGCTGACCTTCGCCATACTCACCTCCGCTCCAGCCCGTATTCACAAGCCAAACGTTTACTTCGTGCTCATCCATTCTTGCTCCTAACATCTCAGCATACTTGGTAGGATGAAGTGGCATAAAAGGAGAACCAAAACAGGCTGAAAATGCTGTTTGTGGTTCCGTAATGCCTGCTTCTGTTCCGGCAACTTTCGCTGTATATCCAGAGATGAAGTGGTACATGGCTTGTCCTTTCGTCAATTTTGAGATTGGAGGAAGAACACCAAAGGCATCACAGGTTAAGAAGAAAATGTTCTTCGGAGTGCCTCCTTTCGAAGGCTCCATGATGTTGTCAATGTGATGAATTGGGTATGAAACACGGGTATTCTCTGTTTTCGACTTATCAGAAAAATCAGGAGTACTTCCATCATCTTGGAAACCAATGTTTTCGAGAATCGCGCCGAATTTAATCGCATCCCAGATTTGTGGTTCTTTATCTCTCGAGAGGTCGATGGTCTTCGCGTAGCAACCTCCTTCAAAATTAAATACACCGTCATCTGACCAACCGTGCTCATCATCGCCAATCAGTCTTCTGTTTGGATCTGAAGATAAGGTTGTTTTGCCTGTTCCTGAGAGTCCGAAGAATACAGCTGTATCTCCATCTTTCCCCACATTCGCAGAACAGTGCATTGAAAGCACTCCCTTGTCGTGCGGAAGCACATAATTCAACACTGAGAAAATTCCTTTTTTGATTTCGCCAGTGTATCCTGTTCCACCAATGATAATCATCTTTTTGGTGAAGTTGAGGATGGCGAAGTTGTGCTGACGTGTTCCATCAATATCAGGAACAGCCATAAAATCAGGAGCGCATACAATGTGCCAATCTGGCGTAAAGTTCTCTACTTCTTCCTCTGTTGGACGAAGGAACATGTTGTAAGCGAACATATTTGACCAAGGGAACTCAGTCACTACGCGGATGTTCAATTTGTACTTAGGATCAGCACACGCATAAGCGTCGCGTACATACACATCACGGTTTGTGAGGTATGCCGACATGCGGTTGAACAGTTTGTCAAAATTTTCTGGAGTGAACTTGATGTTAATGTTTCCCCACCACACAGAATCTGCTGTTTTTTCGTCAACAACTACAAATCTGTCTTTGGGTGATCTT
>CAYGUR010000168.1:0-3745 GCA_964353035.1 uncultured Comamonadaceae bacterium
GCAGACAATGGTGCACGATTTCTGGATTGCCAGGAATCACTTCAAAAGCACGTAGTTTTTTGTTGCTGGTCAAGCCTAAAGACATTGAAATACACACATAATCATCAGAAAAGTTTGTCGCCTGACTCGTGTATGTTGGTATTTGAACTTCCACATCGGGTGGATTTAGAATAAAACCATCTTCCGGATAAACAGGTGCAGGTGGTGCTAGATCTGGATTGCCCTCAGGGGTACCGTCTCCCAACCACGCAACCAGCGTCTGAATTTCAGTTTCGGTTAACAGTCGTTCGTGAGCGTAGGATTGATACTCCGGGTTTGGGCTCCATGGGGGCATGTAGCCTGACGTAACAGCATCAACAATGGGGTAGGAATACTCTTGAGCTGACGAGTAATTCATTAACGTAAAAGGAGCAATTCCACCTGGTCTGTGACAGCTAGTGCAATTGTCATAAATGATCAACGCTACGTCTTCTGACCACGTTGTTTGGGCGTTTGTAAGTTGACAAGAAGCGATTAACGCGAGAGAGATAAATAGTTGTTTCATGGCTTTTCTAAAAGATGGAAGATAACTAATTGAAGCTCACCTTCTCAATCTTAGACCATTTAAACTGAAATAAGTTGAACACGCTATTCAATAAAATGAAATAGAAGTGATACGCTGTGGAAGTATGTTTTTGGATAATCTGGTAAGAAATTGATGTCTTTCAACCCATAAGAATAGCGAAGTTCTGGAAGGAGACGGAAGTACTTGGTGGACTTGTCAAATCCAATTCCGAAGTCAATAGCTAAGTCTGAAACAGCCCCTTGCTCAGGTGAATAGTCAGTTTCACGCTTGAGGTTGTATTTGTACATCGGTCCCACATAAAAGTAAGGTTTATTGGCACTGTTTCTAGGTTTGCCTACCAGTTGAAATCCGAACTCAAGGTAATCACTCAGCAGGCTAAATTGATCAATTTCCAAGCCGTTTACCGCATAGGTGGCCTTGGCATTGTTGAAAGAAAGTCCAACTTGCGGACGAATAGCTAAAAAGTCAAAAGCGTTGTATTCAGCAATCAATCCGAGGCGGTAACCTGTATTGTTTTGGACGGAATTGTTCACGGGGATTTCTCCATCAGTGATCAAATTAGACTGGTTGATGCCCATGGTGAAACCGAAGGCTACTTTTTTTGATGATTGAGCAACTTCCTGCGTGAAAGCACAAAGTGAGAAGGCTGTAAGAGCAAGTATGAGAACTACTTTTTTCATGTAGATTGAATTGAGTTAAGTAGCTATGTTACATGGGGTTGAAGCTTTGGTTCAAATGTAAACGGAGTAGAACCAAGTTTAGTACGTGTTCAAACGCTGTTCAAACCGATTTCTTTCCAACTCCATTTTGAGTCTGGTCCATATTTCGTTACCAACATTCAGGTAGGTCGTAAGATTTTCCTTCACTTCGAAGCCTACTTTTCGATAGCATGAGATGGCTTGAACGTTCCAGTCAAAGACGTACAAATAAATCTTTTCGGTCTTCGCGTTAGCAAATAATTGACGCGCCATTTCCATCACTACGGCTTCGCCCAGTCCCTTTCCCCGACTATTTTCTTCGCCAATTAAAATACGTGAAAGCACAGGCGCTTCTTCTTCAAAATTGAATTCAGCATGTCCGATGACTTCATTGGTTTCGGTGAGCAAAACCTTAAAAGGTTGCTTGTTACTCATGTTTAAATACGCTTCCAATTGCTCATCTGTCACGGGGTAGGTGAGCAGCGGGCCTGCGAATTGGAAAAGCTGTTTTTCATTGTGAATCCACGCCTTGAGCCGAGGAAAGTCGGCAGAGGTGAAGGGGATGAGGGCGATGTGCTGCATGGCTTAGGTCGAAAAAAAGGATTGATCACTCTACGCGATACAGGTCCTTTTGTGTGAACACACGAAAGGCAAATTTGTACCCCATGATGATAGCCGAGATGTAAAAAACGGTTTTCATAAAGTACCAGTTCTCAATTATAAAGGTGGATATCAACTCAAAGTCAATCAATGAGATAGCACCTAAAACGGTCACGTCATAGCTCACCATTAGAATTCCTACTAAACCTAAGTATTCGGAAGCGACACATGTCAACAAGGCGATCAACATCCCTGTTAGTCCGAATTTCCGATCTATTCCTTTTCCAGCAAATCGCATGCTGTAACCAACCGCCGCTCCAGTAGCTGCCAAGAAAAAGTACCACTGACTTTGCGAGACTATGCAGATGAACGCCCAACCAATTGCGCAAAGAAGGCCAACAATCAAACCTGTAATTACCGCTTTGGGGTAGTTTTGCTGACGATACAGTTCTTGTTGTTGAGAGAAGGTGAATTTGGATAGCACTTCTTTAGTGGTGAATTCAGCTCGGTCATTCAACTCTTTGACGACTTCTATGTCCAAACTGAATTCTGGACATTCATCTCGAAAATCTGCTATCCGTTTCGTTAAACCACAAATCGTTCCTACTTCAAGGTCAAATTTGCGATGAACACATTTGTTGCAGTACACTAGTTGCTGCTCTCTACCGGTTATACCTGAATCTAACATTCGAGGTGAAAATAGTACACTTCCGTTCAATTTCAAACTGGATGATGGAATGGCCTTTAACATCCGCGTTAACGTTTATTCGAAATTATTCCGGTGCATTTCGTTTATCGTTTCACTTTTTTTACTTGCTTTGTAATACAAAGTACTCTGAATGGAAGACATCAAACAACATTTATCCGACATCTCTGAAATGAGATCCATCATGGAGCGGAATACCCGCTTTTTAAGTTTGAGTGGAATGGCTGGCATTGCGGCTGGTGTGTTTGCGTTGCTTGGGGCGGGTGCAGCTTACTACGTGATGAAAACGTCGGGGAGGCTCACGCTGTCTTATGAAGGATTAATCAATAGCTTAACAAGTGGAATGTTATTGAAGTTGGCGTTGATTACCTTAGGTGTTTTGGTATGTGCACTCGCTTCGGCATACTATTTTACTTACAAAAAAGCCAAACGAAACAATGATCGATTGTTCAGCGGGGTAGCGAAACGTATGTTATTTAGTACTTCCATCCCGTTGGCTACTGGAGGCTTATTTTGTTTGGTCTTGATGTACCATCATCTCTATGTCTTAGTAGCACCTTGTATGCTTATTTTTTATGGCCTAGCTTGCGTAAGTGCCAGTCAGTATACCCATACCGAAGTGCGTTACATCGGCTTGCTCAACATTCTCTTGGGACTCATCAATTGTTTCTTTTTAGGTTATGGTTTGTTCTTTTGGGCAATCGGATTTGGTGTATTGCACATTCTTTATGGAGCTTTGATGTATAAACGACATGATAGACCGAAATCGGCATGATTGAAGGATTAAACAAACATTTTGAGAGTAGAGTGCGATTGGGAGTAATGTCGTTGTTGATGATTGAGCAATGGCTCGATTTCAACGCCTTAAAAGAGAAGTTATCCCTCACTGACGGCAACTTAGCCAGTCACTTGTCTGCCCTTGAAAAACATGAATATATTTTGATTCACAAAGAGTTCCTGGGCAAAAAGCCAAGAACAACATATACCGCAACGCCAGCAGGAAAAAAGGCATTTGAAGCACATTTGCACGCCCTTGAAACACTACTGAAACAATCCAAATAGTTTTTTTTTGTCCAATCACTTTGAAAAACAAAGTACTTTTAAATATAGAAAGATGAATGTATTAAAAACCTCAATCCGTCCGCTCACCATCATGGGCTATGTGCTCAACATCGT
>CAYGUR010000168.1:3845-7703 GCA_964353035.1 uncultured Comamonadaceae bacterium
TGAATATTTCAATGCACGTGTTCGATTCACACGCCACCTGGACCACCGTGGTGATTGTGCTCATGCATGTAGTCATCATCATGAGCACATTCATGGAAAAACTGCCTCCGATGGTCGTGAACGGATTGGCATTTGTGATGGGGGTGGTCATTTGGATGAGCTTCGCCCAGTTGATGCACGTCATGGTGATGTTGCCCATGGCCCTAATCGCCTCTATATTCTTCGGTATTTCGCTTCATGCCTTTGTACCACTGCTGGTGCTGCTGAGTTTTGTTTATGAAGTCAGAAAATCCTTTACGAGCAAATTGGCCAAGATTTCATTTTTCTCTGGACTGGGACTAACAGCCGTGGTCATTGTGGTGTTTGTCATGCAATGGGGGGGAACCCGTGAACTCATACATGAAGTTCACGCGCGCCAAATCTTACAAGAGGACAATGACTTACCTAAATGGGCTGAGCTGAGCCAGATTTGGTCGAATGACTGGATTGCCGAACGCATGTTAATGGGATCACAAGTTTTTTCAGAATTCAACAGCAATGGAGATGTGACTAGAGGTTGGAATGAAAGCTCCAAAGTTTATGACCCCTTGGTGGCATTTGGCATCTTCTTTTATGGCGAAATTGAACTGTCAGTTGATGATCGCACACGCATTCTGAATTCTAGATTTGATGGTCGACATCAGAGCCACCGTAAATTGTGGTCGGGCAGCAATCTTTCTACCTTCGATGTGCTGACGGAAGTGCAATTGTTCCCAGAATATGCCACAGCCTACGTTGAAAAGACCATTCGAATTCAAAATTCAACCCAGCGAAGATGGCAACCAGAGCAGGAAGCGCTGTATACCTTCTATTTGCCTGAAGGTGCCGTCGCAACAAGCCTTTCGTTATGGGTGAATGGTGTTGAAGAAAAATCGCGTTTAACCACCAAAGGAAAAGCAGATAGCGCTTATGTGAACATTGTAGGCAGACAAAGAAGGGACCCTGCACTGCTGCATTGGCAAGAAGGGAATCGGGTGACAGTAACTGTTTTTCCTTGTTCGCCCAAAGAAATGCGCCAGTTTAAATTGGGCGTGACCGTTCCGCTCAATACCGAAGATGACCAGCTGGTCTTAGATAACATTTATTTCAACGGTCCTGCTTTTCATCGAGCTTTTGAAACAACCGTGGTGAAGATTGAATCTTCGTCGCCCGTTGAACCTCAGCTACCTTCTGATTTCAAGTACATCAAGATGAACCAGTATCAGCGCACCGGTGATTATGAATCAACGTGGTCATTGGAACTTCCAAAAGCTGATTTCACCCCCAAATCATTTGTTTTTGAAGGACAGCAATACCAAGCCAGACAGTTGACCAACGAGGCCAATCAACACACCTTTGATCGGGTCTACCTTGACCTAAACACCAATTGGAGTTACAGGGAGGTTGAAGCACTAGTTGAAAATAATCCGTCCGTTGAGTTCTGGCATTTTTCCGACGGATTGAATCGAATTGACCCCAACCACCTTACAGATGTCTACGCCGCAGAATCAATCAAACAATTTAGTCTGTTCCCGTACCATCTGCTCTCCACAAACTCGAATGTATTAATCGTTTCCAAATCAAGCAGCACGACCCCTAATTTAAGCGATTTAGAAGGGTCCATTTTCCACCACAAAATGAAGTCGTATATGGCTAAAAATCATGCTAAAACGAGGGTGGTTGAACTGGCGGAAATGAGTTCGCCTTTCCATCAAACCCTCAGCCAGTTTGATGAAATTGATGTGTATCCAATGTCGATTATTGAACTCAATAAACACCTTCAAAACGGCACCTTTCCATCCAATGATTTGAAAGCAAACGAAGTGGAAATTGGGACCAGTGGGTTTGCAATCAGTTGTGATTCAACCGCAGCGCAGGCCTCAACGAGCGCACCTGACCATTTGATGCGTTTGCATCACTATAACTTGATCCTAAGATCGATAGGAGAAGATTATTTCACCGCGTCTGACTATTCCGAAGGGGAATTAATTGACCTAGCGAATGCGGCTTATGTAGTTAGTCCGATATCTAGTTTGATTGTGCTTGAAACCCAAGCTGATTATGACCGACATCATATCAAAGAGAATGAACACAGTTTGCGAAATGCCACTACACGATCTTCAGGTGCTGTTCCCGAGCCACATGAGTGGGTGCTCATCATTTGTGCAGCATTGGTGGGAATCTGGCAGCTCCTCAAGTTTAAAGGTGCCCTCTGATGAATGTGGCTATTTGGAATGTTGTTCAGCGTAACAAATGGATTGGATTTGGGCTGTTGTTGTTGATCTTATTGGTCACCTTTCAGCAGCTTAAATTCTATCTGTTGATGGATGGGAATTTATTGATGGTAGCGGCGTTAGCGCCATTCATAGTGCAACTCAATCCAAAACAAAAAGGATCATTTCGGTATGGATTGGTGTCACTTGCGGTCATCGCTACTTACTTGGCCACTGGTCTGCAAACCTTCTTCTTTTTCGGGGTACTCTTTGGCCTATTCTTCGTGGCAGAAGAGTACATAGGGCGACTCAATCTGGGTAGTTTTTTCCTGGTGTTTTTATGCTCACCATTGGTAACTTATGCAGTCAAAGTCTTAGGGTTCGACCTTCGTTTAAAGTTAACAGCATGGGCGCTGAAATTGTTGAACATGTTCGGTTCAGAAGGCAATGCTGTGGGTAATACCATTTCAATGAACGGTGAACAGTTCACGGTTGAACCCGCATGTACAGGCATTAAACTGGTCATTGTTAGTTTGCTGATTACCTTGGCGTTAATTCGGTCGAAAGAGCGAAAATCGGGAGCTAAAGTAGGGTTCGGAGGACACACACTTCTGTTGTCTATGACGTTACTTTTTGTAGTCATATCGAACTTGTTTCGTATTGTTGGATTGATTGTTTTCGAAGCGCCCGAAGGTTCATTAATGCATGAGCTAATAGGGGTTTTCGCCATGTTTTTATACACCGTTCTGCCCATGATTTGGGTTGTTAAAAGATGGCCACTAACGCTGGTCCGTCAAACAGCAATCAACCCATCTTTGGTGACATGGCGAACGGGATTGCTACAAGTGATTGTTGTTGTGGTAGTGTTATGTGCTGCGCGTTCCGAAGCGGGTGAAACGTATCGTTTGGAGACGGCACCGGTTCCTAGCGTAGAATTGACGGGTTTTGAAAAAGGGGCAGTCGATTTTGCCGGAATGAAGTTTTTCAATAAAAAAACGCTGGTATATGTCAAACCCTGTTTCAACTTTTGGCGGTCAGATCACAATCCGGTCATTTGTTGGAAGGGAAGTGGTTATCGCTTTAGTGAGGAGCGAAAAATGCAGATTGGAGAGCACGAAGTTTATGTGGCGAAGTTGCAGAACGACAGAGATGTGCTGTATACGAGCTGGTGGTTTCAAAATGATTCCACTGTTACAACGAATCAGTGGGCATGGCGTTGGGACATGGCACATGGCGCAGATCAGTTCGCCTTGATTAACGTGAGTTGCTCCAACTTGTCTGATTTACAAGTGGAGGTAGTGAAGGTGATGAATGAACTGAAAGCGAAGTCAACGAAGTGATTTTATAGCTTTTCACTTTTCCGTCGGTCATCGCCAATGATGAGTCCGAGTGGACGATCATAGCTAAAGTAGTTCGAAACCCAGTCGTAAAAAGCTACAAATTTGTTCCGAAATCCAACAAGTGAAAGAATATGCACAAACATCCAAATAATCCAGGCGAAGGTGCCTTGGAATTTGTAGTTCGGCAGATCTACAACGGCCTTTCTTCTCCCCACCGCGGCCATACTGCCTTTGTCTGTGAAGACGAAAGGTTTCATGCTTTTACCAGCAGCTAAATTGCTGATGTT
>CAYGUR010000169.1:0-7702 GCA_964353035.1 uncultured Comamonadaceae bacterium
AGTATGATAGTTTGAAAACAGAGCTCACCTTGCAACAGGAGCTTCGTCAAAGTCGAAACTTAGAGGCTTTATTTCGCAACGCGGAACAGAAAAAAGAACTATTACTAAAAGATCAAGAACTCTTAGAAAAAGAGCAAAGCTTAGAACGTAGTCGATTTAAAAGCACCCTCGCTTGGACGAGTTTTGGTGGTTTAGCGCTGCTTGGGCTTGTTGGCTTTTTTGGTTTCAAGCTGCGGCTTCGCAACCAAGAGCAACGAAACCGTTTGGAGTTAAACCAGGCCTTGATTGAAAGCACTGACAACGAACGCGAGCGTATTGCTCAAGAATTGCACGATGGCACAGGAAGCCTGTTGACCGGAACGAAATTAGGTCTTGAACATTTGAAAGACTCCTTGCCCAATGCAGAAATGCAAGCAAAATTGGAGCAAAACATTTCACAAATTCAAGCGGTGGCTCAAGAAATCAGAAGAGTAGCTCACGCCATGGCTCCTGCTGCGATAGACCGACTGAGTTTTGTGGATGTTCTGGAGGACCTTATTCAAACTTTCCAAGCCAATGAGAAAGCCGATATTCAGAGCAGTGTCGCTGGCAATTTAGATTTGCTCAACAAAACCGAGCGCCTGATGCTCTATCGCATTTTGCAAGAGTGCCTCAACAATAGTTTCAAGCATGCCGATGCTACAGAAATTCACATTTCCATATCGGTAGAAGGCCGAGAAGCCGAATTGCTCTACCAAGACAATGGAAAGGGCTACGACCTCAATCATACCTCAACAGGAATTGGTTTGAAGGGGATCGAACAGCGCATCCAATACCTCAACGGGAACAAGGTGTTGGAAACCGAAAAAGGATCAGGCATGCTGCTCGTTGTTAACTTTCCTATTCTCACAGTATGAAGACGACCGTGCTCATAGCAGATGACCATCAGGTGGTTATAGATGGATTGATTGTTTTGATCAAAAATCAACGGGATTTTGAAATCGTGGGCACCGCCAATTCTGGAGTTGAGGTATTGGATTTTCTGTCGAATAATCCTTCGCCCGACCTTCTTTTGATGGACATCACAATGCCTGATATGGACGGACTAGAAACCATGGAGTCCATCCAAAAACACTATCCACAGATCAAAGTGATCATGCTCAGCATGCATTTATCAGGCGCTTTTGCTCGCAAACTCCTCGATTTAGGCGTAAAAGGGTACTTGCAAAAAGACTGCGACAAAAAGGAGTTACTTGCTGGACTGCATGATGTGAGCAACGGAGGCACCTACCTGTCGCACAACATGACCCAACTCTTGTTGGATGAGCGCATTGGTCATCAGCATGAGCATAGTGAACAGTCCTCCCCTAAAATCTCCAAACGCGAAACGGAGATACTTCAGCTCATCATGAAGGAACATTCATCGCGCGAAATGGCTGAAATTTTAGGCATTAGCTTCAATACAGTAGAAACCCACCGCAAACATCTGCTCAATAAGTTTGGGGTAAAATCCTCTGTGGGGTTGGTCAGAGAGGCCATGCGGAGCGGGGTGGTTTAGATGGAAATAGCATTTTCCTTTTACTACGTGGACGTGTCCTATTGGACTTGGCTATTCGAATTAAAACCCTTTGCGAATACCATCTCCCTTCCCTAACTTAACCATCAAATCAGATTCCAGTGAATTTCAATCGTATTCTTCTGTTCGTTCTGTGGCTTCCACTTTTTTTCCCGTTGTTTTCAAATGCACAATGCGATGACATTGAGGTGACCATTACATCTACTACAGGGAATTATGGATATGAGATGTCGTGGGAACTGTTTGATGAAGAATACAATGAAGTTGCGTCTTTCCAAGGGGTTAGTGACAATAGTACTGATGAACTTGTAGTGTGTTTGCCCGAAGGATGCTATTTGATCCAAGCGTATGATTCTTATGGTGATGGCTGGAATGGTGGCGCAATAGAAATCGCTTATGATGAAGAGGTCGTCAATTTTGCAATGGCGAGTGTTGCAGAAGATTATTTGACCCTAGCACTTTACACAGAAAACTGTTTATTCGAGTTGTTGGGTTGCACAGATCCTACTGCTGTGAATTACAGTTCCAGCGCCACGGTCGATGACGGCTCTTGCATCTTCGACACCGAATTCGTTATCAATGATACCATTCGCACCTATATCTACTACGAACCTGAAAACATTTATCCAGGGGCTCCCCTGCTTTTCGCCCTACATGGCTGGACTGGAAGCGCGCAAGCTATTATGGAGTATTCAGGTCTGAACGCATTGGCAGATGAACACGGGTTTGCCGTCTGCTACCCTCAAGGCTTGCTGGATGAAGATGGATTCACGCATTGGAATGCAGGACTTGAGATTTCAACCGTTGGCGACTTAGAATACCTGATTGAACTGGCGAATTTTCTGCAAGAAACGCATGACCTCAGTTCGGAGTGCACCTTCTCATGCGGCTTTTCGAACGGAGGTTTTATGGGGTACCATATGGCTTGTGAAGCAAGTGAGGTTTTCCGAGGCATTGTTTCTGTGAATGGAGCAATGAGCGCCCATGACTGGCTAAATTGTGACCCTTCGTCCCCTGTTTCAATCATGGAGATTCATGGCACGGCAGACCTTGAAGTTCCTTATACTGGAATGCCCGACATTGGTGGCGGTTGGGGCCCTAGTGGCTCCTCTCCAGAGATCATTGATTTCTGGGTCGAAGAGAATCAATGCACTTCATCCGAATCCTTCGACTTTCCTAACAGTTCATTAGAAGATGGCACTTTAACGGATATGGTTAAACACAGTGGAGGGTTGGAAGGCAGTCAAGTATGGTTTTACACCGTGACGAACGGCCCGCATGACTGGCCTGGTTGGTACGGTGCAGAAACCGACATGAATGCCAGTCAGGAGATTTGGGATTTTATGGAGCAGTTGTGCGCTACGTCCGTTTCCATTGAAGAACCGACATCGCGTTTTGAGCTTCAAGTGTATCCGAACCCTGCAAGTAGCATGGTTTCAATCAGGCCACCGAATGGGCCTGCAACTGCCACACATTGTGAAGTCAGAATTTACGACAACGCCATGAAATTGGTCCAGACATCAAATGCTTTGACCTTTGATGTGAGTAATCTGAGTGTAGGATTGTATTTTCTCTCAATCCATTTTGATGAACAGCAGTTTACAAAAAAACTAGTGGTGGAATAACCCCCAGCGCATTACTCTTGAACACTCTACTATACCTTTTAATTGCTTCGCTTCATCCAATTTAAGGGTTATTTCGATGGGCCAGTCAATACAACTGGATTAGATCAACTTTACTCTTTCATGAATGACCAGAATGCAATTGAGTGATAGGCAGGTTTGTCTTTCTGCTCAGTCAAAATGGCTGTTTTTTTTAGAGGTTAAGGCGATTTCTAAAAATTAAATTCACCACCAGATCAACCATGCCCCCAAAAAAAACTCCCTTCCAACTCACATCTCCACATCGTTCACATTCTCAAACGGTGCTGGAATGTTCTCTGGATCTTCATCAATGAGTTGCAAAATGTCTCTTGTGATTCCCCTAGAGATGTTCGAGATGGGAACGTCGTTGGGTGAACCTTCAAACGGATTCTCACCTGCCAAGCCGATGCGCAACATCGTATTGAACACCCAGATGACAATGACCGTAAAAGGGATATTGAGCCAGACAAAATACTGACCTATGAGCGGATTGGTTTTCGCTATTTCAAGACCCATGATCGCAAATGCGGGAATGATGGCCATGGGCAATAACCACATGAAGATGTGAACGAAATGATACCCTATGCTACCGTACTGTTTTGGGTAAGGGAAGTTTTTAATGCGTTCCGACTTCCCCTGGAGGGCCGTCATTTCGTGTAGCATTTGTTGCAAGTTCAACAAGGTGAAATCCCAAAATTTCTTTTCATCGGTTAACTTTCGAAGGTGCTGCGACTGGAGATTGATAATCGCGTTGGGCTTGTTATCTTTCGACATCACATACCCATGCTCTTCTTTCGAAAGGTAGGGCTCTAGCTCGTCTTCAAGGGTGGTTGTGAATTCAGGAATGTTGTACGAAAAAGTGGCCTGCTTATGCGTCTGCTCGTAGGATGATTCCCATGATTTTTTCGAGCGCATGGCGTAACGCAAAGCCGTTAACCAAGCTATATGTCTGTAGGTGATTATTTTGAGTGCCTCAGATTCATCCTTCGTTGCTTCCGAGCGGTGCATATAGAAACTGTCCTTTACGGTCATGATGAATGATCTGGAGGTATTTACAATTCCGCCCCAAATTTTTCTGGCTTCCCAGATTCTATCGTAAGCGGCATTGTTTTGAAAACCGACCATAAAAGCTACCGCAGTTCCAATCAATGCCACAGGCGCCAGGGGAACCTGCAACCATTTTATACCTAACACTTCATACAGGGTAGTAATGATTGTTGAGAAAATGAAGAAGAAAATGATCTCTCTTTTCGTCCAGATCAAAACACTCTTAAAGGGAAATCTTCTTTGTACGAACATGTGGTGCGTGTTGAGTTGCGGGCAATGTACGAAAGTGAGCCAATGAATGGTCTTTTTCGAACGCCTTTTGAGAAATGGAAACCAAAGACGCGTTCCCAGATTTTGACGTACCTTTCTTCGTCCCTAGCTTCGAATTAAACGAGGTAAGAAGTGATTTAACCAAAACATACTAATAGCCACATAATGAAGAAGTACGCTCACTTTCTCCTTGCCATCTTACTATTGATGGTTTCTTTCAGCGCTCAAGCCCAGCTCCCAGACGGCTCGTTTGCCCCGAATTTCACCGTTACAGATCTTAACGGTAACACCCACACTTTGTACGATTATCTGGATGCAGGGATACCTGTCGTTCTTCAATTCTCAGCAACGTGGTCTGCCCCTGACTGGAACTACTTTCAATCAAATGCGCTTCACCAACTCTATGACAATCATGGACCAAATGCCACAAACGAAGTCATGGTGATTTTCATTGAATCAGATGACAACACGACCTTAGCAGATCTGGATGGGACCGACCCAGATGCATTTGGCGATTGGATCACAGGAACTAATTTCCCTATCGTTGACAATGGAGAGTTCGTTTTTGAGGCGTATGAAAACACCTATTACCCTACAATCTATACGATTTGCCCTGACCGTAAATTGACAGAAACTGGCCAGATTGATTACAACGCACACCTTGCATTTATTCAACAAACTACGTGCGATGCGATCAACAATATCAATGACCCTGCGCTTATTGATTACACGGGTCCAAATTCAGCTTGCTCAAATAGCATTGAAGCAGAAGTGACGCTGTTTAATGGAGGCTTAGCTGGACTTACAACAGTTGAAATCACAACTACCGGGTGCTCCAATTGTCCTATTGTGACCAACTGGACCGGACTCCTCGGTAGCCTGGAAACAACACTTGTTCAGATACCAAATGTACAACTGACTGAAGATTCACCTGTTCAATTCCAAATCACATCCCTGAACGATGATACCAGTGATGACACAATCACCACGGATTTAGCTCTTGCTGGGAATGCTGTGAGCGAAATTCATATCGATGTATTTACAGATTGTTGGCCAGAGGAATCTACTTGGGCCATCTATGATGAAAACAGCTCAGTTGTAGCTTCAGGAACTTACCTGGATGATGAGACCAATTACAACGATGTTGTAAGTCTAGCAGACGGGTGTTACACCCTCGTGTTCAGTGATACTTATGGTGACGGGTTAAATGGAACCGTATTTGGCTGCGCCAATGATGGAACCGTGCTTGTAACATCAGTGAATCCAGATCAATCAGTTCATTCTGTTCTTTGGGACTACGACGGGAGCACGTCCTTTTTTGAAAACACCATCCGATTCAATGTATGTGCCGAAGGATGTGTTGGTTGCACAGACCCTACAGCTTGCAACTACAATGCAGCTGTACTCCTTAACGACGGTTCATGCGCCTACGGAGAGGATGCGTGTGGGTGCACCGATCCAACTGCACAAAATTTCAATGACCTTGCCGTGTGGGACGATGGATCTTGTGAACCTGCCCCTGTCATTTATGGCACGGTGACAGACATAACTGGCACCGAATATGACTTGGATGCTAGAGCTGCTGCCGGACAGAAAATCCTCTTTCATTTCTTAGCAGACTGGAACCCCTTTGATGAGTTAATCACACCAGAAATCAATACACTTTATACGCTCTATGGCTGCAATTCAGCTGATGTGTTTGTGGTTGGAATCAACAATCAAGGTGATGATCTTGTCTCTCAAAATTGGGTCAACGCAAATGGATATTTGGCGCCCGTTGTTTCACTTGATGGTGGAGCTGATCCATTGTTCCAATTTTTTGAAATAGATGCCTGGCCAACGCTAGTGCTTTGTGATGAATTCCAGACGTTGGATGGAGCCGTCTATGTTGGTCTTGAAGGTGCTACAGCGAATAACTTCATCTCTATAGCTCCTAACTACTCTATTGGCCAAAACACATGTATCGAAGACGTTTTGGGATGCATGGATCCTACTGCTTGTAATTTTCTAGCACTAGCTACTATTGACGATGGTTCTTGCAGTTACGCTTGCATCCAAAACTGTGCGAGCATTGGGCTGAGTTTCTGGAATGACATCGACCCTGGTGTCTATCCAATGGAAACTACTAACATGGAGTACGGGATTCCTCACACTTCCGAATTGGTCTTCAATACGACGCTCCAATTTTATGACTCAGATACCGATAACACATTTGATATTGATTCGGTGGCGGTCAATTCAGTCAGTATGTTGCCAACTGGCATTAGCTTGGATCTGCCAGACTCACCACTAACAGCAGGCACCCAGGAATGCATGCCCCTTTCTGGCACCCCTTCAGAGGAAGGCGTCTTTACGGTTGAGTTGAACTGTGCGGTCTTCCTCACATTCTTTGGGAATCCCATCGAAATCAATGATGTCATCTACACCCACACCATTGAAGTAGCACCGAATGTAAACGGCATTTTCGGATGCACCTACCCGTCTTCAACCAACTTCAATCCTCTAGCAACTCTAGATGACGGAAGCTGCGAGTTCTCAGGAGGTCCTTCTAATTGCGGCCCAGGAACCATCTGGGATGAACAACTTGAAATGTGCATGCCAGAGGAAGTAGGATGTCTGGCAGACATCGATGGCAGCGGCACTGTAAACACGGGTGACCTTTTGGCTCTGCTCGTAGCCTATGGAAACATTTGTGAATAAGAACTTGAGTTAAATTCCTGAACTACAAGCATTAAAAAGGAGACCAGCTGGTCTCCTTTTTAATGCTCTATTTCGAATACAGTTTAAATTGGGAACCACAAGTCACTCTTCCCCAACCCCAATAAGGTCTACCTCACTTTCTCTAATCATTGCGTTGTACTTCTTCAACTCCTGATCCCTGATGGCATACCATTTGGCTAATTCGATGTTTATTTTGGCCGTGAGATCATCTTTCACCCCAATCATTTGCTTGGTTGGAGCGTAAATACCCATGCTTGCAAGGGACGCCACGTGGGCCAGCTTGTTGTTCAACCTAATGGGATAGTTAAGCATGTCTTGATTGCTCTTCAGCTTGGTTTGGTAGAGCACCTTTTCAATGTCTAGCATGAGGGAGTCAAGACGCTTGCCTTCAGCAATGACGGCAGCGTGAGTTGCAGAGTCCAAGCGAGCGCTGAGGTCCTTGATTTGCTTTTTGACCGTATGCATG
>CAYGUR010000170.1:0-7693 GCA_964353035.1 uncultured Comamonadaceae bacterium
GTCTAGGAATCCATCGTTGTTGTAATCGCCCCAAGAAACTCCTTGGCTTTCCCAAAAGTTGGTTTGCATCAGTCCAGAAGTTTCACTGAATTCGATAAAACCATTCTGCCCTGTGTTGACCCAAACCCGATTAGGAGAGCTACAATTGGAGGAGAAGAAATCTAAGTCGCCGTCATTGTCTAGATCGATCCAAATCGGATGTCTTGCATCGCCCGTATTGTTAATTCCAAGGTTCACTTCAACGAGTTGGCCATTTTGGTCATTTTCGAAAAAGAAGATACCATTTGGAGTGGCGAAGGTGGCGTCGTCCCATCCGTCTTGGTTGAAGTCTACAAAGCTGCAGCCACTGCCTAGGATATCGTTCGATTGTACGTTTTCAGCAATGAAGTCTGCGACGGTCATTTGAGCGAAAGTGCTGAACTGCAGGGCGAAAAAGAACAAAAACATCCAGTTCTTTAGACCAAAACGCATTTGAGGCAAAGATTGACCATTGACCGTTTGCGTTGCGTTTACAGG
This sequence comes from uncultured Comamonadaceae bacterium, assembly GCA_964353035.1. Classification (GTDB taxonomy): domain Bacteria; phylum Bacteroidota; class Bacteroidia; order Flavobacteriales_D; family Sanyastnellaceae; genus JAQWQB01. Next base: position 517 of record CAYGUR010000170.1, read on the forward strand.
AAGAATTCTTTTTTCGCTCATTTCGTTCGCCACTCTCATCTCATACAAAAGTATGACCTAATCGAAGTATTTACAATGGATTATACGGAAGTTATTGGAAAGGTTACTATTACTAACACACATCCATCACCGGATGTTTTAGTACTCAGTATTTCACAACTTCGAACTTCAGTTGAGCATTGTTTTCTAAACGAATAAGGATAAAATACATCCCGGCATTCTCTGATGAAAGGTCCACTTGGAATGTTGATTGAAAGGGCGATGAAGTTTCAATGATTCTACCTTGTGCGTCCAAAAGAATCATTTCGTTTACTATGCTGCTGCATTGAACAGTGAACAGTCCATTGCCAAGAGAACGAATGATTGCGTCACTGTAAAGTTCATCCACGTTGGTGTCAATGATGCTAAAAGACTCGCTCCACGTACATCCGTTATTATCTGTTACAATAACTACATACGCGCCTTGTCCGAGTTGGTCTGTCTGCTCTCCAATGTCTGAGTTACTCCATTGCACGGTGTAAGGTGGAGTTCCACCTTCAACGGAAATGGAGGCTGAACCATTGTCCCCATCATTCGCATCTTCAACTGTCAGTTCAGCAGAGATTTCAGATGGAATAAAGATGCTGAACGGAGTGAGAATAGAACAACCTGAATCATCTATGACTTCCACTTGAAAATCACCTTCGGGGAGGGTAGAAGGATCTTCAGCTGACCAGATTATGTCAAAGTTACCAGTGCCACCTGAAGGATTCACCTCGGCCATGCCGAATTCATCTGAACACAGCGGAGACTCATAAGTTAGATTCGCTTGAACAGGCAGAGGTTCAGTAATGGTCACGGTGTCTTGGTGCGCGCATCCATTGGCATCTGTCATGACAAATTCATAGTCACCGGCAATGAGTCCAAAAATAGCTTCACCTGCGTAAACGCCATTGTTCCAGTCTACAGTTTCCACAATGATGCCAGAAACATTAAAAAGTTCAATCATCCCATCAGCACCGCCAGCACAGGTTACGTTGGTGCTGTTCACTTGTGGATTCGGGGCTTCGTTTAGCACAACATTCATTGAAAGTTCTGCTGAGAGACCAAAACTGTTTTCAACAACGACAGAATATTCTCCTGAAGATTCAATGACTAAATCAGGTTCATTGGTTTGATTGTTCCATACATAACTTCCACTTTCAACTCCAGTTACTGAGAGTAAGTTTGTTTGATTCGAGCAAGCGTCTCCCGTAAAAACGAGTTCAGGTTGAAAGGTGCTTCCTTCTGTAAGAAGTACTGTCTGATTTACGTCTAAATCATAGAACATGTCGGTCCATCCGCTAGGCCAAGTGACCTCAAGAGAGTCCACCAAGTTTGAAGTAGCTAGTCCGAATAGCTCCGTGTAGCTGTCTTGGCCCATATAGTCTTCACCACAAAAAACAGTACGTTTTTGAAACTGACCACCACTGTACAATCTGAGTTCAGAGCCCACGCCAAAGCCGTTCGACACTGTTCCTTGCAGGTTGATTTTCAACCAATTATTTTCATTGGGAGTGTTGTTGAGGATTCTGAAATGCTCTTGAAAAGTATGAAGGACAATGTCAGTAAAACCATCATTATTGAAATCACCAGCTGCGCTTGCATGCACATCTGATGAATTGTATCCAATATTTTCTGGATGAGACTCAAATGTTCCATTGTTGTTTAGGAAGAAGTAATTTGGAACTTCATTGAAACTATTAAACGTACCTACAAAAAGGTCTTCGTCTGCGTCATTGTCATAATCAAACCATTGAGCACCCCAACAAACCTCATTGATTTCAACGCCCAACTGAGGTGCTACATCGGTGAAAATTGAATCGTTATTCTCGAGGAAGACATTACTCACAATTGAATTAGTGATGTAGAAATCATCGTCATCATCATGTCCATAATCTGTTATGGAGATGGTCATGGCATAAATAAGTAAGTCGAAATTAACTTCTGATGCAATATCTATGAAAGTCCCGTCGCCTTGGTTAATGTACAGCGCATTGGCGAACTGCAGTCGATCATTGATGACCGCTAAATCTTGCAAGCCATCCTGGTTGAAATCGAACCACACTGACTGGAAAGACTCTTGGGAACCATTGTCGCAATTGCAAGTGTTTGTGATGTCAGTGAAGGTGGCATCTCCGTTATTCAGGTAGAGGTAATTGGTGAAAATGCCTTCTTTGTTGTAATTATTGATGTATAAATCTAGAAATCCATCGCCATTCAAGTCTCCCCAAGAAGCCCCATGGCTTTCCCAAAGGACTGTCTGTTCTATACCGCACGAGCTGCTGATATCGAGAAATCCACTTTCGCCTTGGTTTAACCAAAGTCTGCTAGGCGACAGGCAATTTGTAGTGAAGAAATCCAAGTCGCCATCATTGTCTATGTCAATCCACATAGGGTGTCTGGCGTCACCAGAGTTTGATATTCCCAAATCAACAGGGTTGAAGTCACCATTTTGATTGTTTTGAAGAAATACAATACCATTAGGTGTGCCGAAAGTGACATCATCCCAACCATCTTGGTTAAAGTCAACGAAACTGCATCCGTTTCCATTGTAGTGTTCTGAAAGTGCTCCGAAACCTAAAAAGTTATTCGGAGTCATTTGAGCCGAAATGACCGAATGACATAAGATTGCCACAACGAATGTAAGTAGTGATTTGCTCATAATTCGTGCAGCATTAACCCACGATTCAGGTCTTTTGTTCTCAGAAGAAATAATGATGTCATTCCTGCTCTTCGCATGTCCTTCGCTGCTTTCCATCAGAGGAAAATTCTATTCAAAATCACCTCATTATCTATTAGACGGTAGATTTTAGAAAAGTTGCTAGTTTTTTTTAAAAAATGTCAGATTTGTCATTTATCAGTCAAGGGTTCACTACCTCAAACCTCAATTGTGTACCATCCCCAAGACGAATGAGAATAAAGTAAAGCCCAATTGATTGAGAAGTGAGGTCAAACAGTAGAGGAGAAGTTGTCTGAGAATGAGTGCTGATCACACGTCCTGTTGCATCCAACACCATGGAGTCTTTTACTGGTATCACACTTTCGATTTGAAAGATTCCTTCAGCTAGTTTCAAAACGCTGGCTTGTTCACTATTTTCTGAAATACCGAGGTCAATGATGCTAAAAGACTCGCTCCACGTACATCCGTTATTATCTGTTACAATAACTACATACGCGCCTTGTCCGAGTTGGTCTGTCTGCTCTCCAATGTCTGAGTTACTCCATTGCACGGTGTAAGGTGGAGTTCCACCTTCAACGGAAATGGAGGCTGAACCATTGTCCCCATCATTCGCATCTTCAACTGTCAGTTCAGCAGAGATTTCAGATGGAATAGTAATGCTGAATGGAATAAGAATAGAACAACCTGATTCATCTATGACTTCCACTTCAAAATCACCTTCGGGTAGGGCAGAAGCATCATCGGCTGACCAGTTGACCTCAAAGTTACCAGTTCCTCCAGAAGGATTTACTTCGGCCATGCCGAATTCATCTGAACAGAGGGGTAATTCAACTTCAAGGTTTGCGCTAATAGGGGCAGGTTGAGAAAGAAAGACTGTGTCTTGCGCTGAACAACCATTGACATCGGTCAAAACGTACACGAATTCGCCAGCTGGAAGTCCAGTAAGCAGTTCGCCGGCATACAATCCGCTGTTCCATTCGACAAGTTCGATGTTCGTTTCAGAAACATTCAAGAGTTCTATTATTCCGTCATTTCCGTCTGCGCAGGTCACATTAGATATGTTTGCCTGCACATTCGGCGCTTCGTTCAGTTCAATGTCAGCGTAAATTGTTTTCGATATTCCGAATTCGTTCGTAACGGTTACTGAATAGGATCCTGATTCGGAGATTGGCCTAGAATCGAAAACCGTCCCGTTGTCCCATTCATACAATAGTACAGCTTCGCCAGTGACAGTAAGGAAATTTGTCTCATTGGAACAAGAGCTTCCGTTCAGCGTGATTTCAGGATTAAAAGATGAGCCCTCTACAACGGCAACAAGCGACTTAATTTGCGGTTCTATCACAGTGTCTTCCCAACCACTAGGCCATGTCACAACTAAGGAGTCTAGTTGAGTTAGTTCACCCAAACCGAATTGTTCAGTGTAGCTGTCTTGCGCCATGTAATCTTCACCAGCGTGCACATCGCGCCGTTGAAATTGATTTTCTCCATAGAGCCGAATCGTAGCTCCAACTCCAAATGTGTTTGAAGCGGTTCCTGTTAAGGAAACTTTAATCCAATTATGAACATTTGGCTCGTTGGTAAGGATTTTAAAATTTGCACCATGGGTATGCACCAGAATATCTGAAAAACCATCGTTGTTGTAATCTCCAGTGCAAGAGGCATATGAGGATAAATTTGCAGAGTATATGACGTCGTTGTTTTCTATGAAGTTGGACTCATTGTTCACGAAAAATGCATCTGAAACAGAGGCAAACCCCGTGAAAGTTCCCACATAAAGATCTTCATCAGCGTCATTGTCATAATCTATCCATTGCGCACCCCAACACACCTCATAGACTTCCATGTTTTGGCTTCCCGCGATATTCATGTATTGGTTATTCTGATAACGCAAAAAGAGGTTGCCGGGATAGCCATTGGTGATGTAAAAGTCTCCATCGTCGTCGTTGTCAAAATCGCTCAAACTGAGTGACATAGCGTAAATAGACTGATTGAAATTGACATTGGGACCAATGTCTACAAATAAGCCATTCCCAAGGTTTTGATAAATTGAGTTTGGGTACATTAGGCGGTCATTGATCACGGCTAAGTCTAGCAGACCATCATCATTGATGTCGAACCATAACGATTGGAAACTATTACTAACGCCATTGCTACAATTACAGTAAGGCGTAACATCAGTGAAAGTTTGATCCCCATTGTTTTGATAAAGGTAATTGGTAACTCCTCCGTCAACATTGTAATTTGTGATGTAGACATCTAGGAATCCGTCGTTGTTGTAATCGCCCCAAGAAGCACCATTCGACTCCCATAGGTAGGTTTGAAGAATACCTGAACTTGCGCTAATATCTGAGAAATTTCCATTTCCATCATTCACCCATAGGTTGCACGGAGTATTGTAGTTAGTAGAGAAAAAATCTAGATCTCCGTCGTTGTCAATGTCAACCCAAGTAGGGTGTTTCGATTCTCCTAGTATATCAATCCCAAGGTCAACTTCATTGAAACCACCTTGATGATTGTTCTCATAGAAAAGTACCCCGTAGAGTGTGCTAAAAGTAGCATCATCCCAACCATCGAGATTGAAATCAACAAAACTACACCCATTCCCATTGTATCCGTTTGCTTGCGCTTCTGCAGCGGGGAAGTTAGTTGTTAACAATTGATTCCAGCCGTATAGGCTGCTCAAAAGGAAGTAAGTGAATGGAATCAAGTGTTTCATTGAACAATCAGAATAGTGCGAGTGATATTCTTTTCCGAATGAAGCATGAGGATGTATGGACCAGCACTCAATGTGCCGACTTCTATCCTCATTTTAGATTCACTAAGCCATGTGCAAGGAAGAGCAATGCTTTGTCCTTGAAGGTCATACACAAACAATTGGTCAATCGGTCGAACAGATTCAATCGTCACAAATTGATTTGCTGGTTGAGGATAAATTACCCCTTCGAATTCAGACAGTTCGTCAACAGCAACATCAGTTACGAGAATTGATTCATTGACGATACACCCGTTTGAATCTTGAATTGATACAGTATAAAAACCAGATGCCAATCCGTCAATGTTTTGATCTCCTGAAACATATCCATCTGGACCAGACCACTGAAAGGTGAACTCGCCCGTACCTCCGCTGATGTTCAATGTGATAGAGCCGTCGTCTCCATTCAATGAAGGTGCTGAGCTTATACTCACCTCGATTTCGAATACGGGTTCAATTGTAAGCATTGCTTCTGCAGCGCATCCATTTCCATCTAATACAAATGGGAAATAGGTTCCAGGTTCAGCGTCATTTGGATTGAATCCTTCCCAGAAAGTTGAATAGGAGGGAGTTCCTCCTGAAATATCAACGGTGACCGTGGAGGTTTCACCATAACAAAGTGCTTGATTCACATCAAATACCGCAAGCAGTTCTTCAGGCTCGTCGATGAAGATGGTCTCTGAGTAAACACAACCATTTACAGTCACTAATTCAAATTCATAGGTTCCTGCTGCAAGGTTTTCCAACGAAGCACCTTCATTTTCGTTAAGGCTGTAGTAGTCTTCCTCTGCGCCTTCAAGAAGCTCATAAAATATACTTCCTGTTTCATCGCCGAAGCACAAAGGGGAGGATTGAGATGTAGAAACTGAGAAGTCACTGAAACCAACAACAACAAGTGTATCTGAATAGTTTGTCTGTGCATTTTGAACATAAGAGAAGTAGTATTCTCCTGGTTCATTGACCCATATAGAGTCAGAAGTCAAAGAGATATTCCATTGGATATCTTCACTATTCGATGCCACGAGTAAAATACTGTCATTCAAACAAAGGTTATTCTCTGAGTTATAGATTTCTCCGTAAACGGTGTTGTTTTCAATCGTAATGTCACCTTCAACAATATGCAATGTCTGATTCGGTTGCACATCAAACATGGTTTCTTTCAGTCCCAGTGGCCAGTAAATCACCAGTGAGTCAATCAGTTCAGCACTTCCTAAACCGAACATTTCACGTTGGGAGTTTTGAGTAAAATAACCTTCGCCGCCATGAGTTGTGCGGACTTGGATATCACCATCGATCCAGAGCTCAATTCTTGAACCTAGAGCATCTGTGTTAGATTCAACACCTTCAAGTTCTACCTTGAGAAAATTGTTGTCGTTTCCATTGTTCAGGTACAGGTTAGAATGCACAGGGGCGTCATTTACAACAACAAAGTCTGGAAACCCGTCATTGTTGAAATCCCCCAAACAACTGGTGTGCGAAAAGGAGGCATCTCCAGAAAGACCAGTAGAGTTTATGTCATAAGTGAAAGTGCTGTTTCCATTGTTGAAAAAGAATTGATCTTGTCCTGGTTGTCCCCAAAAAGGAGATACAGAGACGTGCAAATCTTCCCAAGTATCATTGTCAGCATCAAGCCACAACCCTGACCAGCTATGATCAAAAAATTGAACACATGCTGATGCAGCGATGTCCGTGAAAAAATCAGCGTTTGAATCATAGGAGAACAA
>CAYGUR010000171.1:0-6121 GCA_964353035.1 uncultured Comamonadaceae bacterium
AAAATACGTCTAAAAAAACAACCATTTTCACTTGGTTTTAACCCTAGAATACCCGTCCAACCGAGCGAAACGAAGGTAGCCAAGCAATTCATTCGCCAAGCATCTCTCTTCCTAAAAAACACCCAGAACTTTGCTAGTGTATAAGTTGGTTTTATAAGCGTTTAGCATCCTTAAAATATGCGTCGAAAAGCGTCCGATAGAATGCTCATAATCTTTGAAAAAACTTAAATTGAACGAACAAGTCTCAATCCTTAGCCAAGGAACAGTTTAGAAGATTAACTGAGCTCCTATTCCGCCTTCCTTTTCAGCTACACGTCGGTTTCCAAAACAGTTAAGCAACCAATTATGAAACTTCAACCAACACTGAAACACCTTTCTTTCATCGTTCTATTTCTCATGTACATTTCCGTTTTTTCCCAAAACCCAAAGCAAGAAGAGATGGAACAACTCAACTTCATGGTCGGAGAATGGGTTGGCACGTCAACGATTTATGAAAATGGGGTTGTTTCCAAGGAATGTGCAGCAAGCGAAAACATCAGCTACGCCCTTGACACCCATATTCTGGTAATCGATTTGAATACGGAGTTTTTGCAACTCCATACAATCATCGTCTACGATGTCGAAGACCAACACTATTACTACCACCGTTTTTCTAAAAATGGAGAAGCCGTCTATCCCGGGGAATTCAAAGACGGACAACTCATTGTGTGGAGAGATGAAAAGACAAGATTCTTCTTTTGCGAAACTCCAGAAGGAGGGTTTAAAGAATATGGAGAACAATTGATTGAAGGAAAATGGATAAAGATTTTTGAAGATTCTTTTACAACCAAAAGATAAATGCGGTTTGTCTTTTCCAAGAATAAAAATAATACGCGGTCAGAAAGGTCGATCAAGCAGAGTTAACGCATGTCAACATAGTTTCTAAATTTACCCCAACAACACAAACCATGGACAAAACCATCGTCATCACTGGAACTGGAACAATATCAGTAAAGCCTGATCTGGTACTAATCCGATTTCCAATGTCTGAAGTAGACCTTGACTTTCAAGAAGCCATGGAGCGACTGAATGATTCGGTTGCTGCGTTGCGCGAACTAATCCATGATGTTGGAATAGACAAAAACCGCTTGAAAACGACTGACTTCAGCATGTCGAGGAAAACAGAATGGAATAAAGAAACGGGGAAGTCTGACTTTATTGGATTTATGGCTTCGCATGATACTAGGCTTGAAATCCCGTTCAATACAGCGCTCCTAAATAAGGTCATCACTCAAATTTCAACCCGTCTGCCGGGAATCAATTTCTCCATTCAATTTACGGTGAAAGAAGCGGAGGAACATACCAAAACACTTTTGCAAAATGCTGTGCTCAATGCCACACGAAATGCCGAAATCATCGCAAGCGCTTCGAATGTCAAATTAAAAGAGATACTCAAAATCGACCACTCATTTAGCGAAGTGCGATTGGAATCTAGCACCTATTATGGAGAAACAACTTTGATGAGTACTTCGCCAAACTTACCCGACATTGATCCAGAAGATTTGAGTTCTGCTAAAAGCGTGACCATCACTTGGAGGATCGAATAAGCCCTACAACACAGTGATCAAGAAAGCGCGGTTTGAGCATTGTTTTTTTGCTACCTTGACACTTATGCGTTTCGTTCTAATTGTTTTGTTCTTTAGCTATTATTCTTTAGCCTTTGGTCAGTGTCCTTCTGGACAGGTTCTCGATTGCGCTGGAAATTGTCAACCCGCCTCGTGGATTGGTGATGGAGTATGTGATGACGGCGTACAATTCCCTTCCGATTTTATGTGCGAAGCATACAATTGGGATCTCGGAGACTGTGATGATTGCGAATATCCTTTGATTCAAGATTGCAACGGAAATTGCATTCTAGTTTCTGTGATTGGCAATGGCGTGTGTAACGATGACGAGGCCATCAATTTTAATTGTTCGTATTACGATTTTGATGGTGGTGATTGTCCTTCCCAAGGATGCACTGATCCGCTAGCAACCAATTACGATTCCCAAGCAACAGTAGACGACGGCAGTTGTTACTACACCCCTTGTCCTGAGGGCCAGTTTGCTGATTGTGATGGCGTATGCTGGGACAACGAGGTGCTTCAGTATCTCGCTAACTGGCATTGTAATAATACACTCTGGGAAGGATATCTATTTGAAGCTGCGGAAATAGAAGTGAATTTCGATTGCGAACTATTCGACTATGACGGAGGCGACTGCCTCGTATGGGGCTGCACAGATCAAAATGCTTCCAATTTTTACAAATATGCAACGAATGATGACGGTTCTTGTTTATATGGCGAATGTCCCGATGGAGCGATGGATTGTATGGGCAATTGCATTCCTGATAACTGGATAGGTCTTAACGAATGTCAGGATGGACTAAGCGATAATCCAGAAGACCAACTCTTCAATGGTGCCTATCCAAATTCGTTGGCTATGAATATTCCTTTGCCCGGGGAAGAACCAAGAGGTCTATGTGTCCTTCCCGATGGAAGTAGAGCTTACATTGGTACAAATGATGGGGTAGCAGTAGTAGGACTAGAAGAAGTTTGTGAGCCCGTTCAATTAATTCCTATTGATGGCATTATCTACTCGTGCTGTTCATCTCTTGATGGACAACATGTTTTTGCGGCCAATTGGTCAAATGGTAAAGTAGAAGTAATCGAAACGGCTTCGAACACGGTGATTCAATCAATACCTACTGGTTCAGGAACATTGAAAATGCGAACCAGTAACAATGGACAATTGATCTATTGCTCCAATCAAAATAGCAATACGGTTTCTGTCATTGACGCGACTACGTTTAACCTAATCACAAACATTAATGTTGGGCAAATGCCCAGAAATATTTGCCTTTCACCTGATGATTCCAAATTGTATGTTTCCAACTGGAGAGACTGGAATATGAGTGTTGTAAATACGGAAACATGGGAAACCATTGCACAGGTTCCAGTAGACTATTGGCCACAGGCTATTTGGGCCTTGCCGAATGATGATTATGTCCTGGTGGCCAATTTTGGTTTTGATCTTACCTATGATCACATCTCGGTCATTAGAGTTGCAGATTGGCAGGTAATAGCGCGCCTGCAGACAGGTGCTGGTCCGGAAGACATGATGTCCATTGGACCAAATGGGGAGTATCTTTTTGTGTCCAATTGGGGAGTGCCATGTTGTTTTCGTACCACATTTGACTATTGCTGTTCTGACGAAATTAATGAAGGGTCGGTCACAGTCATCGCTACGCCAGATTTTGATGCTTTAGTTCCATCCGGAACAGTTCCCGACACCATTCCCTACATTCAATCTACTCTAACAACAGTGCCATTGGAGGCAGAATACAGTTTCGGAATGGCAGCACATCCTGATGGCACAGCTATCTATACAGTCAATAAGGATTCAAATAGCCTGAGCATAATAGGGATTGAAGGATCAACAGATGATCAGGCCCATGACGGAGATGATTGTAGCAATGCGAAAACTTTAACGAGCCTGTCCTACTGTTTGGAAGATTGCACCGTCGGCTACAACGATGATTACAATGAAATGTGTCCTTTCAATGAGTTGGGCGCATCCGACTTGGTGTACAAGTTCCAGCCGTCGTTCAATCAAACGGTTAATATTGACCTCTGCGAATCTTCTTTCGATACCAAAATGTACATCTACGAAGGAACTTGCGGATCGTTTAACAGCGGTGAGGCCATTTACTGCAATGACGACTATTGCGGAGTAAATGGGTGGCGCTCACGTTTGGAAGATGTTTATTTTCAAGCTGGAATGGAGTACTATATTGTCATTGACGGTTGGGGAGCCAATGACAAAGGTGAGTTTATGCTTTGTTTCGAAAACGAATGTCCAGGTGATCTGAATGGTGACCAATTAATCAATGTCTCTGATCTTCTTGTATTTCTTACAGGGTTTGGTTCTCAATTCGATACACCAGACTTATTGGAATTTCTTTCAGTCATCGGTGAGGTATGCAACTAAAGGCCAGAATATACTCTCTAATATTCAGTTTGTTTGCTAAAGACGCTCGAACAACTATGCTCTTCACATTCCTCATCCCCTTCGCCCTCAGCGCACAACCTGACACCCTCATTATTAGCTATGGAGAGCTGCCTGAAAGTGTCTTTATCGAAGGCTATCCATTTCCTGAATCGAACGGTGGATTTCATGTGAGTGATGGCACAGCAAGCTTGAATCTTGTTCAACAAAACCTCCAGCTATTCAACTCTGATGATTCAACAGGACACACCGGGCTTGTGAAGTTGGTTGATAACGAAGTAAGGCATTACGGACAATCCCATTCTGCCTTTGATGAATACCTGTTTACGTTTGAAAACGGATATCGAACGTTCTGTGAAATGAAAACCTTTAATCGCACCTTCAATAGAGGAGGTGGAAAGACAAGACCGTGGCTCGCTGCTATCAATTTTGTCTACTTCTCTGATCTTGGATCGAATACCGACTCCCTGCGCTACTGCACCTTCAACAACCAAGAACAGCTTCTGAATGAATCCTTCATCTATTCGAAAAATGGAAAGGAAATACGGGAAGAAACGTCTTACGTGAATGGAGAAGTTGCCTTTCAGGGGAAAATGGAAGACGATTTGCTGCAAGGAAAGTGGCAGTGGTCTGTTCAAACCGTGTCCGAAAAATGGACAGATACCCTGATCACGCTTGAATGTGCATTTCGAAATGATACGCTGATTGATGTGGTAAGCGACAACTGTCTCTTTCTAGGGAGGAAGGACGAATTACTGAACAAAACCCGCTTTTTCGAACAGTTTCCAAATTTGCGAAACGGGCACGGTGATTTTATATTCTTGGCCATGAAAGAACAGGCTTTTTCATTGTCTCCAAACTACCCGCTCATTCTTACTGCAAATGAAGACTACTTCAACGGCATACCAGAAAAACAACTCAAAAGAATTCGCAGAAGATTTAGGAAACAAGCTGGGTTGAAACCTGCGATGAATTAATGGTAGTTGAGTACCTTCGCACCATGCTCCTGCTCATCCCACCACTCACCCAACTCAACACGCCCTACCCGGCAACAGCCTACCTAAAAGGTTTTCTGGATGCGCAAGGCGTGGCAGTGCAACAAGGGGATTTGGGGCTGGACCTGTTTCTGCGGGTATTCACCAAAGACGGACTATCACAGGTTTTTGACGAAATCGAAAAAGGGGCGTTTGAGCTGGACGATGCCCTGATGGAAATGTGCTTGAACAAACACGCCTACATCAGCTCTGTGGAAACGGTCATTCGCTTTCTGCAGCACAAAGAAACCACCATCGCATTTCGGATCTCCAGACGAAGCTACCTGCCTGAAGGGCCACGTTTTGATGTGATCGAAGATCTGGCCTGGTACTTCGGCACCAACAGCATCCAAGATCAGGCGCGGTACCTCTGTTCGCTGTACTTGGAAGACCTGGTGGACCTCATCGCAGCATCAGTCGGACCGCATTTTGGGATTTCCAAATACGCTGAACGCATTGCCCGAACTGCAACTTCATTCAATCCGGTGAAGGCGGCCTTGGAAGCTCCTGCAAACTACATCGATTCCCAATTGATTGAGGTGGCGAAAGCCTACTTTGAAAACGACGTGCCGAACATCGTTGGATTCACGGTGCCTTTTGGCGGAAACCTTTACGGTGCGCTGAAAGTGGCGCAGTGGATCAAAGCAGAACATCCATCTACGAAGGTGATTCTAGGTGGGGGCTACGCGAACACCGAACTGCGCGATTTATCAGACGCTTCCGTTTTCGACTACGTTGATTACATCACGCTGGATGATGGTGAAGGTCCGCTCCTAGCACTGAAAAACCACATTGAAGACCCGGCATCACACCCGCATTTGAAGCGCACTTTCCTTCGCGAAGCTGGGAAGGTGGTGTACAAGAACGACCTGCCGGGTGGTGAGTTCGGACATGCTACGCTACCCGCGCCAACGTACGAAGGACTGCGCACGGCTGACTACCTGTCGATGTTTGACATGCCGAATCCCATGCACCGTATGTGGAACGACGGCCGCTGGAACAAACTCACCATCGCACACGGCTGCTACTGGAAAAAGTGCAGCTTCTGCGATGTCTCATTG
>CAYGUR010000171.1:6131-7671 GCA_964353035.1 uncultured Comamonadaceae bacterium
GTCTCATTGGATTACATCGGCCGATTCGAACAATCTCCTGCTTCCGAATTGGTCAACAAAATGGAGGCGCTCATTTCAGAAACAGGTGAAACCGGATTTCATTTTGTGGACGAAGCAGCGCCACCACTAGCGATGCGCGATTTGGCTTTAGAGATTCTGAAACGCAACCTGCAAGTCACCTGGTGGACAAACATCCGATTTGAAAAAACGTTCACCCCTGATTTGTGCAAACTCTTGGCTGCCAGCGGATGTATAGCCGTTACGGGCGGATTGGAAGTGGCGAGTGATCGCTTGCTTACCCTCATGGAAAAAGGAGTCACGGTTGAACAGGTCGCCCGCGTTTGCAAAGGTTTTCGCGACAGCGGCATCCTCGTGCACGCCTACCTTATGTACGGCTTCCCTACCGAAACCGATCAGGAAACTGTTGATTCACTTGAAATCGTTCGTCAGTTGTTCGAAGAAGGGCTGATTCACTCCGGTTTCTGGCACCAATTCGCCATGACGGTGCACAGTCCGGTAGGCATGAATCCGGAAAAGTACCAAGTGGTGCGTACAGGTCCGGAATTCGAAGGGTTTGCCAACAACGATTTGTTTCACGAAGACCCGACCGGCGCTGACCATCAGAAATACAGCGAAGGCTTGAGCAAAGCGCTCTACAATTACATGCATGATAACGGATTCGATTTGGAGCTGCGCGAATTTTTCAGCTTCAAGATTCCACGCACAACGGTTTCGCCCCACCTGATTCGCAAAGCCATCAAAGGACATGGAAATGAACTTGAAAACAGCGCCTTTTTCCGCCTACTTTGGAACGAAACAGGGGTTCAGGAAGTCAACAAAACGGGCAACACCACTGAATTGCTCTTCGTATCTGCAACCGGAAGTTCGTTGATTGCCTTCCCGCATGCCATTGCAAATTGGATCATCACCAACGCCGAAGACTTCGACCTTCGTCGAGGAGGCGTTGCGCTAGAAAAGTGTTTAAGTCAGTTCGAAAAGGAATTGGGAATGAAATGGGAAGAAATCGTGAACCAGCAATGGTGGCGAAAGTGGCGGAATGAGGTGGTTTGGCGGATTCGGGGGTAGTTTCTTCCTTCTAATCTCTATTTCTAAAGTCTATACCTATTCGCTCCTGCTACCACGAGCGAAGCTCGTGGCTACTGTTGTGCAATCAACGGTGAAGTTGTATTTCCATTCACCATTTCGATTCACGATTTCGATTTCGATTCACGATTTCTCCCTACCTTCGATACTATCAAATGATACTATCGTGAAACCGCCGTACGATTTAACCCCTGAAATAGTAAAGGCCATTGCGCGCATCTCAGAAAAGATCGGCGAAGTGAATGCATCGTTTCTAACGAAGTCTTCGCCCAGTTTGCGAAAACAAAATCAGATCAAAACCATTCATTCTTCACTACAAATTGAAGGCAACACCTTAACGCAAGATCAAATCACGGCGATCATTGATAACAAAAAGGTCCTAGGTCCGAGTATGGACATCAAAGAGGTGCAAAATGCCATTGCGGTTTATAACCAA
>CAYGUR010000172.1:0-7657 GCA_964353035.1 uncultured Comamonadaceae bacterium
GAAGTAAAGCAAGAGGTCCTAGCGGAAGATTACCAGCCAGCAGAGGTTATGGAAACCAAAACGGTTGAAGATGAATCAGGCTTCAAATGGCAAACAGAACAATTTGCCGACCTGAAAATTGTGCGTTACCAAATCCCGGGGTGGGAGAAATTGTCTTCCCGTCAAAAAGAACTTGTCTATTACTTAACGCAAGCCGGACTGTCTGGGAGAGACATGATGTACGATCAAAATTACCGTTTCAACCTGGAATTGAGATCGGCACTTGAAAACATCTACACTTCATACGAAGGAGATAAGAGTACGAAAGGATGGAATCGTTTCGAAACCTACCTAAAGCGCATCTGGTTCTCAAATGGTGTTCACCATCACTACTCAAATGCGAAATTCGTACCTGAGTTTTCGAAAGACTACTTTACGGACATCGCAGCTGCTACCAATACAACCATCTCTGATGATTTGATGAAAGTTATTTTCGACGCTGATTTTGATGCGAAGAAAGTAGAGCAAAACAAAGAGAAAGGACTTGTAGAAGGTAGTGCTATTAATATGTATGCTCCTGACGTGACCACAGAAGAAGCCATGGCATATTATAAGTCTATCTCTGATTCTACAGATAGAGCGCCTGTTTCTTACGGAATTAACTCTCGTTTAGTGAAGAATGAAAACGGTGAAATCGAAGAAGAGGTATACCGTGTTGGTGGACTCTACAGTGATGCACTCAAAGAAGTGGTAAGCTGGTTGAACAAGGCCATTGAAGTTGCTGAGAACGACAAGCAAGCAGCAGCATTGAGAAACTTAGTGAAGTTCTACGAAACTGGAGACCTTAGAAAATGGGACCTTTATAACATCAACTGGGTTAAAGATACGGATGGAGACATTGATTACATCAACGGATTTGTTGAAGTGTACAATGACCCTCTAGGCTACACTGGTTCGTACGAAACAATAGTTGAGATCAAAGATTTCGAAGCTTCTGACCGTATGAAAACACTTATGGAGAATGCGCAGTGGTTTGAAACAAACTCTCCTTTCATGGCAAAGCACAAGAAAGACAAAGTAGTAGGAATTACCTATAACGTTGTCAATGTAGCTGGCGAAGCAGGAGATGCGTCTCCTTCAACCCCAATTGGTGTGAACTTACCGAATGCAGATTGGATTCGCGTTCAGCACGGTTCTAAATCTGTGAGCCTTGGAAACATTGTGAACGCCTACGAGCAAGCAAGTGGAACGGGCATGCTTGGTGAGTTCGCCCATGACCAAGAAGAGATTGACCGCGCTATTGCTCACGGTGAACAGGCAGGAAACCTTCACACCGCAATGCACGAAGTTATTGGACACGCTTCTGGGAAACTTGAAGATGGTGTAGCAACTCCTAAACAAACCATTCAAGAGCACGCTTCTACACTTGAAGAGGGAAGAGCTGACTTGGTGGCACTGTACTTTTTATTGGACCAAAAAATGGTTGACCTTGGATTGATGGAAAGCCTTGAAGTAGGTAAAGCTGAGTACGATAGCTACATTAGAAATGGAATGCTGGCTCAATTGAGAAGACTAGAAATGGGCGCTGACATTGAAGAAGCGCACATGCGTAACAGAGCTTGGGTTTCGAACTGGGTGTATGAGAAAGGACAAGCAGATAGCGTAATTGTGAAGGTAGAACGTGATGGAAAAATCTATTACGACATCCAAGATTATGAAAAGCTGCACGACTTATTCGGAGATTTGCTTCGCGAAGTACAACGCATCAAGTCTCAGGGCGATTATCAAGCTGCAAATGCACTCGTTATGGGGTATGGAGTGAAGGTAGACCCTGCTGTTCATCAGCAAGTTCTTGACCGTTCAGAAGCATTGGGCATTGCGCCGTATGGTGGATTCATCAATCCTGTGTTGGTTCCAGTAACAGACGAAGCAGGAGCAATCACAGACGTGCAAGTAACCTATCCAGAAGACTTTACACAACAAATGTTGAACTACTCGAAGGAATACGGATTCCTTTCTAAGTAAGCGAAAAGTATTCATAGCATACAAAGCCCTCTTCGTTCAAATCGGAGGGGGCTTTTTAATTGTTTCGATGTCCCTAGCTTCTTTACCTGCCTTCAACCTAGAGCAGAATTTCCTTTTCGGGTTTCCAACCTTCAAATGGTATTAAGCACAGTCCAACTCAAATAATAAACGTACTTTTAACTGCCTGTATATTTTTTGAAACCATGGAACATCTCAATCATCGAAAATTACGATTGATCGAATTCATCTTAAAGGAAGAAAACGTTGAAGCCATTGCTAAAATGGAAGAAATAGCCTTCCAAATAGCATACGACGAAGACGCGAAAACCAAAGTGATTGGCTTCAGACCAAATGGTGTTGCTGTGATCAAAAGTGAGTTCGTAGACTCCATCATTCGCATACTGCGCGACATTGAATGCGGTGAATACATCTCTATGGAAGAGCTTGAAGAACGTTCCGAAAACTGGTAATTATGAAAAAAACCTTACTCTTTGCTGCGGTCTGTAGCTTTATCTCCTCAACTCTTTCTGCTCAAACACCTTGTGATGGCAACATGGCAGGTGATTATCCGTGCAATGAGATTGCACTTTTGAGCGAACTCTCTTTCCCTGAAGTAGGGGGAGAAGACAATGGAAATGATTGTTGGGGGTGGACAAGTCCATCTGGACGAGAATATGCCCTTTTCGGAATGGCGAATGGAACAAGTTTTATTGACATAACTGATCCTGTCAATCCATTGTACATTGGTTTGTTAGAGACGCACTCTTTCAATAGTTTGTGGCGAGACATCAAGGTCTATGACAATCATGCCTTCATTGTAAGTGAAGCGCAGCAACATGGAATGCAGGTCTTCGACTTAATGCAACTAGAAACGGCAGATGCACTTCCTGTGATGTTTGAAGAAACCGCACATTATGACGGATTCGGAAATGCGCACAACATCGCTATCAATGAAGAAACTGGATTCGCGTATGCTGTAGGGACAGGCACCTTTAACGGTGGCTTACACATTATAGATATTTCTAATCCAACCAGCCCAGTGATTGCGGGTGATTTCGCAGAGGATGGATATACGCATGATGCTCAAGTTATTGTATACAACGGTCCTGACGCAGATTACCAAGGAATGGAAATCGCTGCGGCCTTCAACGAAGACAATGTTGCTATCGTCAACGTAGATGATAAAACAGACTGCACGCTGATTTCTTCTGTTTCCTATGACAATTATGGGTACACCCACCAAGGTTGGTTCACCGAAGATCATCGTTACTTACTGGTAGATGATGAGTTAGATGAAGCGTATTTCGGAACGAATACTAGAACCTTTATTTATGACTGTTTGAATTTAGATGAGCCTGTTTATATGGGTTATTTCGAAAGTGCACTTCCGGTAGCTGACCACAACCAATATGTAAAAGGAAGCCTGTTGTTTCAGAGCAACTACCTCGGTGGATTACGTGTGTTGGACCTTTCAAACATTGGTTCGAACGAATTATCTGAAGTGGCCTATTTCGACACCAATCCTGAGTCAAATGGAAGTGGGTTTTCAGGAACTTGGAGCAACTATCCATACTTTGAAAGCGGTAACATGATTGTAAGCACATTTTCAAAGCTGTTTGTTGTTCGTCCTAGTGATGAGATTCTAGCAATGAATATCAACCAACCAGAAGTGGTGAGTTCATTCTCATTGTTTCCGAATCCAGCATCGAACGAATTAACCATCCGTTTCGACAACCTTTCTTCGAACACAAAAGAAACCATTTCAATCCTGGACGTTGAAGGGAAGGTGGTTCAACAGATTCAATCATCAGCATTGCCTTTCGGCGCTTTAACACTTGATGTTTCTGGACTTGCCAAAGGTCTTTACTTGGTTCGATTTAATGAATCAGGCATCTCACAGAGATTTATCAAGGGATAAAACAGTACATGAAAAAATACATTTTAGCATTTGCAGCTCTAGCTTTCGGCACAGCGGCATCAAGTCAAACACTCTGCGAGAACGGGTTCGCAGACATCTACCCATGTGACAATGTGGATCTTTGGAGTTTTACGCCTACAGCAGATATTGGTGGTGGCGCAAACCTCAATGATATTTGGGGGTGGACAGATATTGCTTCTGGAAGAGAGTTCGCTATTGTAGGAAAGAACACGGGAACAGCTTTTGTTGAAGTGACAGATCCTGCAAATCCAATTTACCTAGGTGAACTTCCAACCCACACAACCAATAGTTTGTGGAGAGACATCAAAGTGTATGACAATCATGCTTTTATTGTTTCTGAAGCGAACGGACATGGAATGCAGGTTTTCGCCTTAGCTCAATTGCTGAGTTTAGAAACATTCCCAACAACATTTACAGAATCGGGTTATTATGATGGCTTCGGAAAAGCGCACAACATCGTTATCAACGAAGAAAGCGGATACGCTTATGGAGTAGGAGCAACCAGCTTTGATGGAGGCTTGCACATTGTGAACATTCAAGATCCGGTAAACCCTGTTATTGCTGGTGATTTCGCTGAGGATGGTTATACACATGATGCTCAGGTAGTTAACTATATCGGCCCAGACAAGGACTATTGCGGAAAGGAAATTGCATTTTGTTGCAATGAGAATACCTTGACAATTGTGAACGTGGATGACAAAACAGATACACAGCTGATTGCAGCACAGGGGTACAGCGGTTCAGCGTACGCACACCAAGGCTGGCTCACTGATGATCATCAGTATTTCTTTTTGGGAGATGAACTAGATGAACTAAACGGAATTGTAACCCAAACACGTACTTTTATCTGGAATGTGAAAGATCTTGATAATCCTTATTTACTAGGATGGTGGGATGGTGTGACAACAAGTATTGATCACAATCTTTACGTGAAGTGGCAAATGATTTTTCAAAGTAACTACCGTTCAGGACTCCGTATCCTTGATGCTTCTAAAACTTCAGAAGTGGCCATTCCTGAAATCGGATTCTTCGATGTTCAGCCAGATGATAACAACGCGTCATTCAGCGGTTCGTGGTCGAACTATTGCTATTTCCCTAGCGGAAATGTGGTGGTTACAGACATGTATTCAGGACTCTTCGTTGTGAAACCACGTGTGGTGACTGCTGATTACAGAGTAGAAATTTTAGATGATCAAGACGAAGCTACTTTGAATGCGTATATCAGTTATTCTGCTGCTTCAGCTTCTGTGACTGTGAACAACCTTCCTACTGGAGTTGCTGCTGATATTAGTGCAGTTACAACACCGGGACCAATTTCAATTGACCTTTCAGGAACTGAAGGACTAGATCCAGGAGAGTATCTCTTTGAGGTTGTGATCGAAGTTGATGGTGTTGCTACCACTCATGAAACAAAACTTGTAGTATCAGATCAAGTAGCGCCCTTCGTGAACACTATTTCTCCAATGGATGAAACCTTGCAGCCAAGTGCCGTTCAATTAACTTGGGAAGGAAATGTTGAGGGAGGAAGCTACTTTCTTGAAATTGCTGATGACAGTGAATTTACCTCTATCGTTCACTCTGAAAACACATCGTCAACAACTACTTCAGTTCCATTTGATTTGCCTGACGGCGAATACTTTTGGCGTGTGACAGTCACAGACGGATGTGCCATCTCTGAGGTTTCTGAAGTGTCAACGTTCACGGTCCTTTTTGTTGGGGTCGAAGAAGTGAGCTTCAACCTAGCGTTGGAAATCTATCCCAATCCAACTAGGGGCGAAATCCAAATTTCAGGACTTACAAACGAAGTGAAATCATTGGAGATCTATTCTGCAGAAGGAAAGCTTATAAAATCCATCAGCACGAATGGTTCAACAGCACTTAAATTGAATGTTTCTGAATTGAGCCCAGGGATTTATTTGTTACGCAGCCCACTTGGACATCAAACGAAGTTTACAAAGCAGTAGAGCTTAAACGATTCAAAAGAAAATTCAAAGCGGGTAGATGAGTTCTATCCGCTTTTTTAGTGTTCCTACCGCTCAACGAACAATAGAAGCTTGCACATCAAGCCCTTCGTCAATGCGCTGTTCCAACGTGTCAAGTGATTGGTACAGTTGTTCGAAATCATCAATTTGGAAGTACAGGTTTTGAATTACATCGTTTTCAAAGTGGGTGTGAATGACTTGATCTAGGTCGAAAGATTTGATTTCTATAGCATCATTCAAGATGTGAGCTGTTTCTCCAGAAGAAGAGATGATGCCTGCACCATAGATATTTGTTTCGTTGTCTTTTCTAATCAAGCCAAACTCAATGGTAAACCAATAAAGTCTTTGCAAGGCAGTGAGCGCAGACGGATTGTCGCCGTGTTTCACCCCCAATTGTCCAAAACGCTCCATAAAAGCAGCGTAAGTGGTATCCATAATCAGGGGAAGATGTCCAAAAGCATCATGAAACATGTCTGGTTCCTCAATATAATCCAACTGTGCTTTCGTTCTCAACCACGTGCTGCTGCACCAATGTTTGTTTGCGAGGAGTTCGAAGAATCGTTCTACGGGAATCAAACCTGGAACCACTTCGATGGTCCATCCATTTTTGGCAAGCAGCACCTTATTTACCTCGTTGAAGTCAGGAACTGCATCATTTCTGAAGGCGGGATACAATTCATCAATTGAATGTAAATAAGCACGGGCAACAATTCCATCCAAGTTAGAAAGTTGTCGGGTGAAGAGGGTAGACCACACTTCGTGATCTTCACGGGTGTAGGCTCCGTAATTTTGTGTCATGTATTCAAATAAAAAACCCAGACAGAGCTGGGTTAACATTTTTGCACGTGCCGCATTAGTTCCTCGCTCATGATAGTTGAAATCTAACGTACTGCGCGCGGGTCATTTGCATGTGGTAAAGATCAAAAAAAAAGGCCATTCGAAAATGGCCTTTTTTAATTTATTCGTCTGAGGAAGGTTCCTCGCTCTTTTTAATTTCAGAGTCGTCTTTTTTGGCTTTCTTTTTAGCTCCGCCTTTTTTGACTTTTACTTTGACCTCTTCAGTCTTCTTGTCGAAATCAACTTCAAGCAAATCACCTTCTTCCAGTTTAGAATTGATGATTTCTTCCGCCAATGGATCTTCCAGGTATTTCTGGATTGCTCTCTTAAGCGGTCTTGCGCCGAATTTAGAATCGAAACCTTTATCTGCGATGTAATCTTTCGCATTGTCAGTTAACGTGATTCCATATCCAAGATCAGTTACACGAACGAAAAGTTTCTCAAGCTCAATGTCGATGATTTTGTGAATGTCTGCTCTTTCCAAAGAACTGAACATAATTATATCATCAATACGATTCAAGAATTCTGGGGCGAAGGCCCGTTTCAAAGCTCCTTCAATCACACTCTTGCGGTCATCTTGTTCTACAGACGTCTTTGCTGTAGTTCCGAATCCAACCCCTGTTCCGAAGTCTTGTAGCTGACGTGCTCCAATGTTCGAAGTCATAATGATGATGGTGTTTCGGAAGTCAATCTTACGTCCGAGACTGTCAGTCATGTGTCCGTCATCAAGTGCTTGCAACAATAAGTTGAATACATCAGGGTGTGCTTTTTCTACTTCGTCCAGCAGAATGATAGAGTAGGGACGACGTCTCACTTTTTCAGTCAACTGTCCGCCTTCTTCATAACCAACATATCCCGGAGGTGCTCCAATCAATCGGGTCACAGCGAATTTCTC